>JAPKMU010000247.1 GCA_026645745.1 Anaerolineae bacterium
TTGTTGGCGTGTCATGGTTTGAAGCGGTGGCGTTCTGCTTGTGGTTGAGCGACGTGACAGGCGAAACCAGCATACTGCCGACCGAGGATCAGTGGCAGTATGCGGCACAAGGGGATGATGGACGCGAATATCCTTGGGGAAATCAATTCGACGCGAAAAGCTGCAACACGGTTGAAAGCAATATCGGCAAGACCACACCGGTACGTCAGTACAAAGGCAAAGGCGACAGCCCGTTCGGGGTGGTCGATATGGCGGGGAATGTGTGGGAGTGGTGCGCGACGGAATATAATAATAAGTCAAATGATGTTCATATAAAATCACAAGGTCGTGTGGTGCGGGGCGGCTCGTGGGTCAGCGATCAAGTCAGCGCGTGCGCCGTGCTTCGCGGCGACTGGTTTCCCGACTATCGTTACGGTTATCAGGGATTTCGTCTTGCCCGCTCTTAACCCTGTGTTCTGGTTTCTGTCTTTCTGTTCTTCTGATGCTCTTGCCCTTAACCCTTTCCGCGAAGCGGAGTCCGTTTTGGAAAAACGAGGAATTCGGAAAGGGCGGGATGGCTTTCACCCTACGCGCTTTCCACTGGGACAGTCTCTCACGTTGGACGCAAATCCGCACGAGCCTCATTAAACCTCTCATTTGACTCTGCCCCGGTGGCAGAGTTGATAATCGGCACAAGCGATCAAGGGTGCCGGACATGCTGAAAATCGGGGATTTCTCCAAAATCTGCCAAACGTCTATTCGTGCGCTCCGCCACTGGGACGCGATCGGTCTGCTCAAGCCGGCGTTGATCGATGCCGCGACGGGTTACCGCTATTACAGCATTGAGCAAATTGATGATGTAAACCGGATTTTGGCTTTCCGCGCGATGGGACTCTCGCTCGACGACGTGATCCGGCTGCTGCATGAAAAACCTGCACCGGAGGCTGTGCGGGCGATGCTTTTGGCAAAACGCGGCGCACTTCACCAGCAGATCCAAGAAGCCGAAGCGATGCTGCTTGCGCTCGAAGGCAGGCTGCGCGTGATGGAAACGATGGACGCCGCGCCGCCGTATGAAGTTACGCTCAAAGCATCCGATGAAATGGCGCTGATGGCGGTGCGCGCGACCGTGCGCGATCTCGAAGAACTGGTCAACTTACTGGAAGAAACGCACCCGTATGCGCGGCAGAAAGACAATACAAACCTGCTGGCAGTCTTTTACGACGAAGGCTACGATGTCGAGTCGATTGAAGTTGAGGTTGGGTTTCCTGTTGATCACCGCACCAGCAAACCAATTTCCCTGAAACACAGCCGCGAGATGATCCCGACCGTACTGCCCGCTGTTCCGCTGCTTGCGGCGACCGTGCATCACGGCGAATGGCTAACACTTTCAGAAGCGTATATGCATCTCGGTCGCTGGATCGTGCAAAACGGCTGGCGCAGGGCGCGAAATATTCCATCACATTGATTGGGACGGCAGCCAGCGTTCCACTGTGACGGAACTTCAGTTTCCTGTCGCGCTCGATCACCCATTGGAACCGTAGGGACGGTTCAACCCCTTAGTTTAGGAGCAATGCAAATGAATAGATATTTTCGCTTCGGGGCGATCCTCGTGATCGCGCTCATCCTTTCGGCTGCGTCGCTCAAGGCGCAGGACGACACGACGTTCACAGGCGGCGATCTTCCAGAGGCGGATCCGCACATGCAGGATTTGTCATGGTTCATCGGGGAATGGGATGTCCATTCGCGCATGCTGCTTGACGCCGAAACCGACGAATGGATCGAAGAAGATTTACACACGGTTCACAGCTACGAAATGAACGGCAATCTCATCTTTGAGCATTTCGGCGGACCGTTGGGTGGCGAGCCGTTTGAGGGGTGGAGTTTACGCAAGTACAACGCCAACACAGGCAATTGGGAACAGCGCTGGGTTGATGTTGCTCCCGGCGGCTTTGCGAACTGGATTGGGCGCTGGGATGCGGAGACAACGACCTTTACCGGGTACGCGCAGCGCTTCATTGATGAGAATTTCAACGTAACCGGGGACAACGCCGCGCGCGAGATCTTCGATAACATCACCGAGGATGGGTTTGACTGGCGCTACGAACAGACAAGCGACGGCGGCGCGACATGGTCTGTAACATGGACGTTGGATTATCGCCGCGCAAGCATGGGCGGCTGATCGAAGGCAAAGGTTTGTGAATCAAAAGAGCGCTCAACAACCGTGAGCGCTCTTTTATTCGGAGAGGGCGGGATTCGAACCCGCGAAGGCTTGCACCTTACTCGCTTTCCAAGCGAGCGCACTAGGCCACTATGCGACCTCTCCAATAGCGTACAGAAAAGTATAACAAGATCGCGTGCGTTTGTGGAGGGGAAAAAACGCACCTTCACGCTCTCTCGCAAGCACACGGAAAAGCTCCTCACCCCCCGACCCCCTCTCCAACCTTCGGTTAGAGAGGAGCAGTACATTGAGATAAAGGCGTCATCCCGTAAACCGAATTCGCAGGACTGGTTTACCCCGCCGTGACCTCTTGAATAAAGCCGTGTTTGAGCAGCCATGCGGCGAGTTCGTCAAAGTTCGGCTCGGTAATCATCGCGCCCCGGTCAATCCCGCGCGGACTCATTCCGCTCGGCAGCGGATCAAACGGCGCGTTGGGCATGTCCGATCCCATGTCAGCGACGATGATCGTTGGCACACTTTGAAAACCTGTCCATTCGACCACGCGCTTTTTCGCGTCCGAATCGCGGTCGATGAACACTTCACGGTAGCTCACGCCGTAATCGGCAAAAACGTGCTTCGCCACTGTCACAAACGGACAGCCGAACGAACGCGAATACATCACAATTTCTTTCTTGCTGGATTGATCTGCCATTGTCAGCCGTCCTGTTGTAAATGGCTTCATTGTGATCCCGTTTTAGGGTGCAAGCAATGGAGGAATTACCCCGTCTCGGATGTGACTTCCGGCGCAATTGTCGGCGTCGCGGTCGGCGCAAGCACATCGCGCGCGGGTTCAACGAAGCACAACACGCCCTGCACGATTCCCTGCGCCAGCCGCTCGGCTTGATTCGTCAGCAGATCACGATCCGCCAGCATGAAGCCTAATTCGAGGATGGCGGCGGGGGTCTGCGGGTGAATTTCGCGGAAGGCGTGGTAATCGGTCATGTCAATCGTGACCCCCGGCAGCCGCTCGATTGCGGCGGCATTCCCGTATTCACGGGCGACGCACTCCACCAGCAGATCATCAACGCTGCGCGTGGTTGGGCGCGCCGCCGCTGCTGAGATTAAATAGCCGGAGGCGGTATAACCGTAATCTTGGCATGAATTCGCGTGAATCGAGACGAGCGCGACGGCTTGATAATTGTTCAAGCGTGGATCGAACTCATCGAGCAGATCGACTGTGTAGCCGATGGCGCGCAGATCACGCACCACCATTGTCGCCACGTTGAAATTAATCGATGCCTCGGTGAGTCCGTCCGGGCAGACCGCGCCGGAGTCGTTGCCGCGATGCCCGCTCACGACGCCGATGCGGAGCGCCCAATTGGGCGTGGCAATTGGCGTGAGCGTCACATCGGATGTAGGCTGCACAGAGTCGAAGGCGACGCGCGTTTCGATGGCGGCGAGGCTGAGTTGATCGCTCACGACTTCGTTGATGAAGCGCGGCGGCGTCCACCATGTGAAGATCGTCGCCATTAAGCCAGCGGCGGCGAATACGAGGATGAAGGATCGAATGAAACCACCGAGCGCACTGGCGGGTTTTTGACGGCGGGCGGCGCGTTCGCGGCGGGCTTCGATCATGCGCTGGCGCATCTGCGCGCGGATCGCCGCATCCCCCGGCGTTTCGACGATCGTTTCGTCGTTGTCGTGTTCGTCGGGCGCTTCGGCTTCGGTTTCCGCGTCCAAGTCAGATGTGGACGGGAGCGGCGCTGCATCGATGCTGGCTTCGGCTTCTGGTGCAGGCGGCAGAATCGGCGGCAGCGGTGGGGGCGCGACCAAACGCGGACGACGCGAAAGCGTTGGCGGCTTCTCCGCCTCTTTCTCTTGCGGCGGTTCGGGCGTCGGATCAGCGGCGCGGTTGAAACTCTCGCCAGCGGCACGCACCGCCGCGCTGATGTCATCACTGGTCAGAGCGGGTGGGGTGCGGCGGCGGCGTGATTTGTCCCGGTCAACATCTGACGGAGTAGGGGAAACTTCCGATGAGTCGGACGATCCGCCGTCGTGCTGCGAACGTGCCGCCGCCTGCCGCATCATTTCCAAAAATGTCGCGGATGGTGATGCGGCGTCCGGTTCGTTTGGGCGGTTCTGCTTCCATTCGCGGAAGGCTGCGTCGTCATCCGGCGGGAAACGCGGATCGTCACTCATTCAGGCTTACTCGCTTCTCACTTCGTATACTTGCGCGCCGTTCTGATCAAATACCAGCGTCAGGTAAGGCGCGTCGCTCACCGCCGACTGCATCGGGAAAGCATCGGTGAACGGACGCTCCCAGCGCCACATCTGATCAAACGCGGCAGGACTGCCGATCACCTGCGGCACGATCACATAATCGATTCCGGCGTCGCGCAGCAGAGCTTCAAACTGCGGATCAGCGGGATTCGCCCAGAAGATCGAAAGGCGCTGTTGTTCTTCGGTGATCGCATCCGTGCCTTGGAAGAACGGCTGCGGGCGGAAGTATACCGCATCGCGCTCCGCAATCACCGCCACCCAATCCGACTCATGCGGCGCGGGATGATTCAGCACGCGGGCATCGGGCGGCGTGTTCTCTTTGATCCACGTCATCGCCGCGACATCATCAGCGGATGAGAATGCCCCGAAAACCGACAGCATGCCCTTGCTTGCGCTGACCAACGACGGGCTGATTACTGCGCCGATGATCAGTACCAGTGCCGCCGCGACAGCGATCGCGGGTGCGAAACGATGCAGCATCGCACCGAGACGTTTTTCCGCAAAGCGATCCCACAGCCACAGCAGTCCGATTCCACCGAGGATCGTGTACGGGATGATCGGCGCGTGCCACGCGATGCTGAACGGGTAATCGTACTTTTCGATAATGCCGAACACCCCCGGCAGAAGGCTTTCGATCACGCCGGTGGTTGAAAAGTCGAGCGCGAGCACCAGCCAGCCAACCGCTAAGATCGCCAGCGGACTGCGGCGGCGCAGCCCGACGACCGCACCAACGAGCGCGAATGGAATCACGGGGAGGTGGTAGATCAGCATCGTGCGCCAGTGATCCGCGCTGCGGGTGAACGGTGATGCGATTTCCGAACCGAGCAGATCGCGCACGTTCAACAGCCAAGGCGAAATGCCGATCAGCGCGATCAGCGGCACACCGATCACTACGGCGATCCAGCGGCGGAACGTCGGGCGCTGACTGCTGAACCAAATCGTCACCAAGAACGGCACATAGCCCAACGCTAGAATGATCGTCGTGTCGGGGTGACTGAGCACAGTCGCACCGAGCAGCAGTCCTGCGCCGATCAAGTCCGCGATGTAGCCGTAACGGAAATATCGGAGTGTGAATAGGATGCACGCCAGCGCAAAGTTGATCGCCAACAAGGTGGTGAAGTGCGAATCGAGAAATGCTGTATAGATGCCGCCGCCGAGAAGCGCCGCTAACGCCATCGCGCGACCGAGGCGTTTATCGCGTCCCTCGTGACCCATCTCCGCGCCGAGATCGTAGGCTTGCAGCGTGAACATCAAGCCTAAAATCGCCGCAACGCCGAATTGGACGATATGCAGCCCTTGACCGAGGCGGTCACTCAAGTAGGCGGTCAGTGCGCTGAATCCGGGCGCGTACAAATAGGTGACTTCGGGATGGAACACGCCGAGCGTGCGGAAATCACCGCCCATGCGCGCCGCCAAGCCAAGATATCCGAACCCCTGCGCATCCGTATCCAAAGGAACGGGCAGCACGAGCACGGGCAGCACGAATAACAGCGCCGCCACGCCGAATAGGAGGAGATCACGCGGACCTAACCAACCCTGATCATGATCCGTGAGTTCTTCGCCGCGTTCTTCGGCGCGTTTCTGACCAAAACTGAGCGTCCCGAATAAAAAGATCGCTGTGACCAGCGCGAACAGGAGATAATCGACGACGAGCGTATTCCAGCCAAACAACATTGCCCAGAACACCGCGCCGCCTGTGACCAGCGCCAATGCCAGCGCCGCTGTTAACCCGACTCGCGGCTGATGGGTATTCCACGCGGGCGAGAGCATTGCCCCCGCGCCGATCATGACCGCGCCGAAGATGAAAATCACGATGAATGGCATAAGGCATCCCACTCAAGAAGCAAGTTAAAGGTGAAGCGGCAAAGGATACCAGAAAATTTAGCGACGCTAAAGAATTCCTTGACGGCGGTACTCGTCAAGTTCCGCTTGTAAGAGCCGCTTGCAGTCCTTGATATTGGCATAGCCCAAGCACCGCTGACTCTGCAAGTCAAACGGGAGCTTCTTCTCGTCAATCACGGTCTTGCTGACGAGGATGATCGCGGGGACGCCCTTACCCATCGCATAGCCGAGTTCAAGCATCACGTTGGCGTTGAGGCTGTCGATCACCGCGACAATCGCAGCGGCGGTTTCGATGCGATAGCGAATCTGATCAAAGATGTCGCCGCTGAAAACCTCACGGTCGATGCGGACGCCTTGCAAATCCAATTCGCGGATCGGCATGTAAATCCCAAATTCCCACAAGTCTTCGAATTGGCTGTTAAACGGCATGGCAACGAACACATGCTTTTCGGTGTCGGCTTTGGCGGCTTCCTGCTCAATCTGCGTGATCGCCGGGGCGGGCACAGGCTCAGGTTCAGGAGCGGTGGCGCGCTTGCGTTCGACGGTAGTTTCCGGTGTTTCAGGAATCCCGCGCAGCTTGTTTACGTCAATAGAGTATCCCCAACTCTCCCCGGTCAGCGGGGTAATGGCGGGTTCGCCTTTCAAAAAGCGGTCGATGGCGGCGCGGCAGCGCTGAACGCGGCGCGCTTCCAATTCGATAATCGTGATCTGTTCGAGCGAATCCGGATAATCTCCCGCGCGGATTGCTTCGATGATGCCCGCGAACTGCGCGCTGATCGACTCGATTTCGTCCAGCCCGAAGCCGATCCCGTGCAGCGTGGTCGCGGCGATGCGCGGCGGCGGCTGAACCGCAAACTTAAGCTGATAGAGCATGGTTGCTGAGAATTCGCGCACCGCATCATAGGTGAACTCACGCGGACGCGGGGTAGCGATGAACATTGCCTTTTTCGAAGCAATCGCGCCATTCGTGTCCACCAGCTTTAAGCCTGTCCGGGCGCGAAGATCATTTAAATCGCCCGCGACGCCGTGCCGCACCATGAGCGCCGCCACTGAATGATCGACACCATAGAATGTCCCGGCATACTTGAGCGCCAGCACATCTGCATCATAGGTGATCGCGTTGCCTTCTTGAATCGTGAAGATGATCTGCTTGCCCACGCCGGTTTACTCCTCAGTGATGAAATCGCGGATCGTTTGTGCAATGCGCGCCGGGTCTTCCATTGGCGCAAAGTGGGTGACGCCGTCCATCACACGGTCGATTCCGTGTGAGAAACGGCTCGCTAAATCGGGTACGGTCGGGGAGGCACTGAAATCCGCCGTGATCGCGCTCGATTCGCGTCCGCCGAAGCGCACGACGAGCACAGGAATATCAACCGCTGCGATTTCGGCATACGGACTCATACCGCTGAACTGCGGGTAAATACTCGCTTCGACGGCGGGCGGGCAGGCGAGTGTAAATCCGCCTTCGGGTTTGGGCGTGAGTCCATATTCGCAGTAATCGCGGAGTACGTCAGGATTCCAGCGCATGAACGGCGGGCGATCTTTGAAGCGCTCGATCATCTCGTCGGGCGAACTCCAATCGGCGCGGCGTTTGGCGGCAAAGTGAAAACCGTCTTGAACGCCCGTGTACACCGCTTCCGGCACGATCACGGCATCGAGCAGAATCAACCGCGAAAAGCGCCGCTCGGCGCGGGTTTGAGCGGCGGCGATCACCATGCCGTAGCCGCCCCATGAATGTCCGATTCCAACTGCGCCGCGCAGATCAAGCGCTTCCGCGACAGCCGCGAGATCATGCCCATTGGCTTTCCACTGGTAGCCCTCCGGCGGAGCGGGTTTGCTGCTTTTGCCATGCCCGCGCGCATCAACGGCGATGCTGCGGTATCCGGGCAGATGCGCGATCACTTGATCCCAACAGCGGGCATGAAATCCGGTCGCATGCGCAAAAAAGAGGGTTGGTGAATCGCCCGCCCATTCGTAAGTGGCGATCTGCTGATTGTTGGCGTGGATCACACGGGAAGTCGGCAGCATTGAGCGCTTTTCTCCAAGAAGGCAAATTTGCTCTAATTGAACCACAACCGGGCGGGGAAAAACAAACCCCCTCTCGCCGTTTGCACGGAAGAGGGGGCGACAGTAGATTTTTCGCCTACTGCTCCTCACCCCCCG
>JAPKMU010000248.1 GCA_026645745.1 Anaerolineae bacterium
GGCGGCAACACACGCATCATTGTTGACTTTGCTGGAAGAAATGCATTTGCCGCCTTTGTGCCATTGATCGCCAACGGATTTCTGGCGGCTTTATTGATGGCATCGGCGTTTGCCAGCCCCGATGGCGACGTATCACCCCTGCTAATCGTGAGTGGCAGTATCGTAGTGTTGGGGCTGATGGTAACTGTGTACAGTCTGCAAATCTCACCGCGATTCGATAATCAGGGAAAGCGCTACATGGATCATTTCATCCGCCAGTTATTACAAGCGGTCAAAGATGTGTGACGGAATTTGCATCCCCGTTCAAAATCGCCACGATCGAGCCGATACTTGCGTCAGCCGTGAAAATTCGGTTCGGGTGTACCGGATGAATATCGGGGATCGCATCCTCGTGATACGCAATCGTTACATCCGGGTCTTTCAAAACGTGTCCCGTGAGTAAGCCGACCACCGTTTCGTTTGGTGCGATGATTCCACCTTCAACCAACTTCTTGATCCCTGCCAGTGTGCAGCCGGATGCTGGTTCACAGCCAATTCCCTGCGCGTCGATCAGCGCCTTCGCTTCCATCGTCTGTTGATCCGTGACCTGTTCAACCACACCGCTCGTCCATTCGAGCGCGCGCACCGCTTTGGGGTAATTGACCGGGTTGCCGATCTTGATCGCCGTTGCGATGGTTTCGGCATGGACGGGTTGATAGTCCTCGAATTCGGTCAAGTAGGCACGATACAGCGGATTCGCACCTTCTGCCTGAATAATCGCCAGACGGGGTAGGCGGTCGATCAAGCCGAGTTCGCGCATCTCCCACAGCGCTTTCCCGAATGACGAACTGTTTCCCAGATTGCCGCCGGGAACGACGATCCAATCGGGGGCGTTCCAGCGAAGCTGCTGAACCGCCTCGAACATGATCGATTTTTGCCCTTCCAAGCGGAACGGGTTGATTGAATTGAGCATGTAAATATCAGCGGTCGCGGAGAGTTCTTTGACCAGTTCAAGATTTTTGTCGAAATCGCCATCCACGCGGATGCAGGTCGCGCCATAGGCGATGGATTGCGAGAGCTTGCCCTGTGCGATCTGCTTGTTCTGCATCAGGACGATCCCCTGCATGCCGCTCCATGCCGCATACGCCGCGAGCGACGCCGATGTGTTGCCGGTCGAAGCACACGCGACACGCGTCATCCCCAAGAGGCGCGCTTGTGTGACGCCGCCCGTCATGCCGCGATCTTTAAATGATCCGGTCGGGTTTTCGCCTTCATGTTTCAGATAAAGTCTCTCAACCCCTGCCCATTTCGCTAACTTCGGCACGTTGTAAAGATTCGTATTTCCTTCGGGGCGCGAAATGATTTGATCGTCGCGTAAGTACGGCGCGATCAATTCTTTGTAGCGCCAGACGCCGCTGTTATACGGCGCGTCGAGCGTGCCGAGCCGCGAGTCAAATGTGGCGCGGGTGACGGTTCGTTTCAGCGCATCGAGATCATGCGCGACATCGAGAAGCCCGCCGCACGACTCGCACGCATAAATGACCTGATCGATTGGATACGTCTTGCGGCAGCGCATACATTGAAGGATACTGTCCATCTTTTATCTCAGATTGAGGATTTTCGGCGCGTTAAGCACTCTAGCATAACAGCGCCGCGACGAAACATCTACCCAAGAAAGCAGATCGATGAGCATCACAGCCGCAGAAGCCTACGCGCCCGCGACCGTTGCCAACCTCGGCGTTGGGTTTGATATTCTTGGATTAGCGGTCGCGGAACCGGGGGATACCATCCGCGCCGAATGGAGCGATCTTCCCGGCGTCACGGTCGCAGATATTACCGGAGATGGTGGCAAGCTTCCGCGCGAAAGTGCGAAGAATACCGCGTGTGTTGCGGCGCAGTCCGCGCTCAAGCTGGCAGGGGAAACACGCGGCGTTCGGCTGACGATCCATAAAGGACTACCCGCCGCAAGCGGACTCGGCAGCAGTGCGGCGAGTGCTGTTGCCGGAGCGGTCGCCGTAAATGCATTGATGGGTGAACCACTCTCGCGCGGTGATTTGCTCCCGCCCGCGCTTGATGGGGAAGCCGTCGCAAGTGGGTATCATCCGGATAACGTCGCGCCGTGTTTATTCGGGGGGATTACGCTTGCCGTCGGGTTGACGGCTGATCGGGTGTATAACCTGCCTGTTCCCGCGAATATGCACCTAGCGCTGGTTACGCCCCACGTCGAAGTGGCGACCGCGTTGGCACGGGCGGCGCTTCCGGCGGAAATTTCGCTCAAGCAGATGGTCAGCCAAACGGCGGGTGTCGCTGAACTCATCCACGCCATCTATACGGGTGATCTCGAACATCTGGCGGCAGCAATGGAACGTGATCGCGTCATCGAACCCGCGCGCGAACACCTCATGCCGTTCATGCGCAATGTACGCGCAACCGCAAAACGTGCAGGTGCTTTGGGGATGGTGATCAGCGGCGCAGGTCCTACGTTGATGGCGTTGTGTGACTCACAATCGACCGCCGAAGCCGTTGCATCTGCGATGAAAGCGGTTTATGAAATGGAAGGGATCGGCGCGACGGCGCAAGCCTCAATGGTCGCTCCTGACGGGGCGCGTGTTGTGCGAATCGAGCGTGGATAGCGGCTTGTGAAATCGTTGACAAAGGCACGGGCGATCCTTATACTCCGCAAGCGCCTTTTTGGAAAGAGGTCTATTAATGGCAGCGCATGTGAAAAATTACATCGGCGGCGAATGGGTTGCGGCTCTCTCCGGTGAGGTGTTCCCGTCATACAATCCCGCAGACGAGACTCTCTTGGCGGAAGCGGCAAAAAGCGCCGCCGCCGACATCGATGCGGCGGTGAAAGCCGCCAAGACAGCTTACAAAGAATGGCGGCTTGTTCCAGCGCCGCGTCGTGGTGAAGTCCTCTATCGTGTTGCCGAACTGTTACAGACACGCAAAGAAGACCTTGCACGGGTGATGACTCAGGAGATGGGCAAAGTCCTGAGCGAGGCACGCGGTGATGTGCAAGAAGCCATCGACATGGCTTACTACATGGGCGGCGAAGGGCGGCGGATGCTTGGATACACTGCCCCCGTCGAAATGCCCGAAAAGTTCGGCATGGCAATCCGTGATTCGGCGGGTGTGATTGGGCTGATCACCCCTTGGAACTTTCCAGTTGCCGTCCCAAGCTGGAATATCCTTCCAGCGCTGGTGGCAGGGAATACGATGGTGTGGAAGCCGAGCGAAGATACACCGCTCACCGCTGCTGAATTCGTCAAAGTGTTCATTGATGCTGGTCTGCCGCCGGGCGTGTTTAATCTTGTCGTCGGCACAGGTGAAGCCGGTGCGGCACTGGTTGAACACCCCGATGTGCGTGTGATTTCGTTCACGGGTTCAACTGAAACAGGCTTGAAGGTCTACACCAGTGCGGCGCAGCGTGGCAAGAAAGTCTGCCTCGAAATGGGCGGCAAAAACGCGATTATCGTGATGGATGATGCTAACCTTGAGCTGGCGATCAAGGCGATCACATGGAGCGCGTACGGCACGACCGGGCAGCGCTGCACTGCCACCAGCCGTTTGATCGTGCATCGCGCCGTTAAGAATCAACTGGTCGAAGCGTTGGTCGAACAGGCGCGCGCGCTCAAGGTAGGCAGCGGCTTGGAAGACGGAGTGCAGGTTGGTCCGCTGGTCAACGAAAAAGCCCGCGCCAAAGTCGAAAAATACGTCGAAATTGGGCAGGGTGAAGGTGCGCGCTTGATGGTTGGCGGCGGTCGTGCTGCGCTTGATCGCGGCTTCTTCTATCAGCCGACTCTGTTCGCAGAAGTTTCGCCACAAATGCGCATTGCCCGCGAAGAAATCTTCGGTCCCGTCTTGTCGATGATTGAAGTCGATTCGCTTGAGCAGGCGATTGAAGTCAACAACAGCGTGGTTTATGGGCTTTCGAGCAGCATCTTCACCGAGAATGTGAACGCCGCTTTCCGCGCAATCCGTGATTTGACGACCGGAATTGTGTATATCAATCACGGTACAACCGGTGCAGAAATTCAGTTCCCGTTTGGCGGTACACGCGGAACTGGCAACGGTCTGCGCGAAGCAGGGCAGACCGCGCTCGATAGTTTTACCGAGTGGAAATCGGTTTATATCGATTACAGCGGACGCTTACAGCGTGCGCAAATTGATAACCGTGAATAGGTGAATGTAAGTTAAATAAGCGAGACGCCGATTGCCAAAAATGGCACAAACTGCGGTAAAATGGTGGGATGAGCGCCAATTTGTTTGCCAATCGGCTGTACTGGGAATCCACCTTCGAGATTGTTTTGAGCTTGATGGCGGCTTATCCTTCAACAAACGTTGAATCGGTCGGGGAAGAGGAGCTGTTCAACATGGTGATCTCCCTACCGAATTTTGCAGATGATCCGGATTTGGTCAACGAAGGAATCCTCAAGGATATTCTGCGTGAATGGTATGAAGAGGTAAATCCATGAGTGAACTTGATCTCCGTGAACTGCATAACACGGAATTCCCGGTTCCGGCGGATATGCAGAACAACGTCGCTATCACCAGTCTCAGCCGCATTTACAACTGGAGCCGCCGCTCCTCGATTTGGCCCATGCTGTTTGGGCTGGCGTGCTGCGCCATCGAGATGATTGCGACGGCGGCATCCCGTTATGATACGGCGCGTTTTGGTATGGAAGTGATGCGCGCTTCACCCCGCCAATCTGACTTAATGATCGTCAGCGGTACTGTCACCAAGAAGATGGTCGTCCCGATTGTGCGCTTGTATAACCAAATGCCCGAACCGAAATATGTTCTGGCAATGGGTGCATGCGCCAGCGGCGGTGGTCCCTTCAAGGAAGGGTATAACGTTGTTTCCGGCATCGACCAATATGTTCCGGTTGATGTGTATGTGCCCGGATGCCCGCCGACCCCGCAGGCGTTAATCTACGGGTTGATCGCGCTTCAGCGCAAGATCGACGGTCAATCGCTTGCGAATATGGACGACGTGCCTTGGTACGGCGTCGGTCCGAGTGACCCCGTCCCGATTCCGATTCTTGGACCCGATATCATTGACCCCCGCCAGATGGAATTGATCCGCCAGCAGGCGGAGCGCGCCGCTGGTGCCGCTGGAAAGGGCACGCGCGACCTTCCGGCAGCCGTGATGGACATCGGGAAACCGCGCACGGTTCCGACTGTCGAATCGGTGACGGCAGAAGTGAAGCAGGAAGCGGGCGTACCGGCGGTTGAAGCACCGAAGGCAGAACCCGCTGCGGAAGTTGACCCCGAAAAAGCCGCGCGGATAGCAAAGCGTGAAGCGGCGTTGGCGCGTAAGCGCGCGGCGCAGGAGAAGGGTGAGAACTAAGCATCATGGTTGACCAAGCGATCCTTCCTGCCGCGCTCGATTCGGGCGATGTGCAGACCGCCATTAATCACCTAAAAGAGATGTATCCCGGCAAGGTACAGGATGATACCCGGCAGGGATACAGCGGCGTGATCATCGACCGCAGTGTTTTGGTCGAGGCAGCAACCGCCATCCGCGACAAACTAGGTTTCAACTACCTGTCCAGCGTGACGGGGGTAGACTACCTCGGTTTTGGCGATCATTTGGAAGTCGTGTATCACGCTTACCGCATTACAGGCGGTCCCGCGCTTGTTTTCAAGGCGCAAACCCCGCGTGATAACGCAGAAGTCCCTTCACTGATCGAAGTTTATCCCGGCGCTGATCTGCAAGAGCGCGAAGCCTATGATCTGATGGGTATCCGCTTTCATGGACACCCGAACCTAAAGCGCATTCTGCTTTGGGAGGGTTTTAACGGTCATCCGCTCCGCAAGGACTGGAAAGAAGCGTACTACGAACAAGAACACAAACCGTTCGACAGCCGCTGGCCCGCTGGATATGCCCGTCGCGCCGAAGAACTCACGGTGTTCGGTAAAAACGTTCAGTATCCCGCAGACCTTGACCTGAGCCGCTTGAGTGATACAACCGAGTCGCAGTTGTACAGCGGCATGGGGTTAGGCGTGGATGTTCAGGATGAAGTGACGAGCGAAGGCATCAAAACGGATCGACTCGTCGTTAACCTCGGACCGCATCACCCCAGCACACACGGCGTTTTCCGCATGGTGGTTGAACTTAACGGCGAAACGGTTGAAAACCTTGAGCCTGTGATGGGGTATCTGCACCGCAATCATGAGCAGATTGGCGAACGGAATGCATGGAATCACAACATGCCGTTTACCGACCGCCTCGACTACATCAGCGGCATGAGCAATAACCTCGGCTACGCGCTTGCGGTCGAACAACTTCTCGCGCATGGTGCGCGGTATACGCCGCCGACTTACCGTGCCGAAGTCATCCGCGTGCTGATGGTTGAACTCACGCGTATTGTCAATCACATGTGGGCGATTGGCTTCCTCCTCAACGACTTGGGCGCGTTCTTCACTCCGGCGCTGTATGCGATCTCCGAACGTGAACGCATCCTCGACTTCTTTGAGGCGACGGCAGGCAGCCGCATGATGCCGAACTATATGCGCTTCCAAGGGGTGGCGAGAGACATTCCTGAGCGCATTCGCAGCACTGCGAATCAACTGAATGACCGCGTGCGCGACTTCAACACGATGGACTACCTGACCGAGTTGATCAACGAACGCATTCCGGGCGCAATTGACGAACTCGACCGTTATCTCTCCGACAACGAGATCATCAAAGCGCGCACGATTGGCGTTGGCTATTTGCCCAAAGACATGGCAATTGCCTACAGCGCGGCAGGTCCCGTTCTGCGTGCCAGCGGCGTCCCATATGACGTGCGCCGTGCCGAGCCGTACAGCATTTACCCGGAACTCGATTTCGATGTCGCGGTGCGCTACAACGGCGATATTTATGATCGCTACCTGATCCGTCTCGATGAAATGCGCGAGAGTGTTCGCATTCTGAAGCAGGTGCTCCCGCGTTTGGAAGCGACCAAGGGTGAAAGCGTGTTCGCCGGAAACAAGGCGATTTACATGCCGCGTGTCCCGCTCGGTGAGGCTTACGGGCGCGTTGAAAACCCGAAGGGCGAACTTGGCTTTTATGTGATATCGCAGGGTGATCCGAAGGGACCGCAGAATCCTTGGCGCTATCATGTTCGCGCACCAAGCTTCATTAACCTGACGGCTTTGGGACAGATGAGCAAGGGTCATAAAGTAGCGGATATTGTCGCTATTCTCGGCAGCATTGATATCGTTCTGGGTGAGACTGACCGTTAAGCGCTATGCCGTTCCGTAGGGAGTGACACACTCCCTACACGGATGCAAAAGGAAAAAAAGATGTACGGAACGGGAATCCTCAAAGGTCTAAGTGTTACCATAAAGCACTTCATCGACACTTACGTCGAAGACATTAAATATCTCGGTCGCCGTGTTCTCAAGACCGGCGAGTCGTTCCAAGAGCGGCAGGGTGTCGCCTCACGCGGTTTGTACACGGTACAGTACCCTGAAGAAAAAATCGCTGTGCCTGAGCGTTTCCGCTTCGTGCCCTTCCTCGTTGTCGAAGACCCGGATCACCCGGAACGCCCCGGCGATGATTGGTGTACGTCGTGCGGTATTTGCTCTAAGGTCTGTCCGCCGCAGTGTATCTGGATCGTGCGCGGCGAAGACCCGGTTACCAAGCGTCCGATTCCACAGCCCGAAGCCTTCTTCATTGACATCGATATTTGTATGAACTGCGGCTTCTGCGCGGAATTCTGCCCATTCGATGCGATCAAGATGGATCACGATTACGAACTGGCGAGCTATGACCGTACTGGTAATCACATCTATGATAAGGCGAAGTTGAGCAAGCCGTTCAGCTATTGGTACGGCATTGCGCCAACAACGGCGACTGAAGAAGCAGCAGATCGCGGCGGTTGGGAACACAGCGACGTGATCAAGGATATGAAGAAGAAGGGGCAACCCGCGACTCCGGTTAGCATCCCGTATCCTGAAGTCCGTGCTGAATGGGCGACTGCCGCTGCCAGCGGCGCTCCAGCAGCCGCAGCAGTTGTTGAGGCTGCACCTGCTGAAGATGAAAGCGAAAAAGCGGCGCGTCTTGAGCGCCGTCTCGAAGCGCTGGCGCGCAAACGCGCCCGTGACGCACGACTCGGCATTCAGTAATCCCGCGTTCTGTTCCGCTGTTTTGAGGGTGTTCGCTGGTTGAGTGAACACCCTTTTGTTTGATGGCAACCCCGCATCTGCTGTCATCAATGTGATAGACGTCAACGGGTAATTACGCTGATGCGCGTTATAATAATCATAGTACGCGGAGAGGGACTAGAACAAGCATGACGGATTTAACTCAGCAGGTTATGAACGCACTTTCGACGGTGATTGAGCCAGAACTCCACCGCGATATTGTGTCGTTGAATATGGTGCGCGATCTCACGATTGAGGGTGACACGGCAAAATTCACGATTGTTTTGA
>JAPKMU010000249.1 GCA_026645745.1 Anaerolineae bacterium
GGTAGACCCGGCGGGTTAGGGATGCGTCAGCGTGAAGCGCTGGTTGCATTACAAGCACTGTCGACTCGCTTTGGGTTTGACCTTGCGCCGGAAATGCCGATTGCGTCACTCAGCATCGGTCAGCGCCAGCAGTTGGAAATCGCGCGGTTGTTGTCGCTTGGCGTGAAGATGCTGATCCTCGATGAGCCGACGACTGGAATCAGCGCGGAACAAAAAGACCTGTTGTTCAGCGCATTGAAAGAACTCAAAGCCTCGGACGGTTTGAGCGTGCTGCTGGTTTCGCACAAGCTAGAAGATGTCCTTGCGCTGTGTGATGAGGTCGTCGTGCTGCGGGCAGGTGCTCTGGTGGGTGCGGAAACGATGCCGACGACGAAAGCGCGGTTGGTCAGTTTGATGTTTGGTGCGGAACTTGCCCCACAAACCCGCACCCCGGTCAAGTTTGGTGAAACCGTCGCGGAACTCAACGATGTGATGGTCAAGAATAAGCGCGTGACCGTCGAAAACGTCACCATGACCGTGCGTAAAGGCGAGGTGATCGGCTTTGCGGGCTTGGATGGCAGCGGGCAAGATTTGATCATGCGGGCGCTTGCCGGGTTGATCAAGCCAATGAGGGGGACGATTACGCTGGACGGTCAAGTCATGAACGGAAAACCCTACCGCGATTTTATGCGCTCAGGGGTGGCGTTCAGCGCGGCGGGGCGGCTGGAAGAAGGATTGATCGCCGGATTAACCACAACCGAGCATATCGCGATCAGCACCACCGAAGGCGTGATCGTGAACTGGAGTGCTGCCCGCGAGACTGCGCAATCACAGTTGAAGCAGTATGATGTGCGCGGCACGGTTCAATCGCCTGTTGAGACGCTTTCCGGTGGAAATCAACAGCGCTTGTTGATGGCATTGATGCCGCAGTCGCCTAAGCTGATGGTTTTGGAACAGCCAACACGCGGCTTAGACGTCGATTCGGCGCGATGGATATGGACGCAAATTCTTCAGCGCCGCGAAAGCGGAACGGCGATCATCTTCACCTCGGCAGACCTTGATGAGTTGGCGGCATACAGCGACCGGATCGTTGTCTGTTTCACCGGTCGTTGGTGCGAAGTTCCGAATACGCCGGATATGACGATTGATCGTCTCGGACACTTGATCGGCGGTGATTTCTGATGAACCGCGTCCTTTTACGTATTGGCTTGGCAGTTGCTCCGATCCTCGTTTCGCTGCTCGTCACGACGGTGATCATCCTCGTGGTAGGCGCTTCCCCCGGTGAAGTGTTTGAAAATGTGATCGAAGGTGCAATCGGGAGCAATCGCTCGATCAGCGGCGTGGTGAATTACTGGATACCACTCGTCTTGTGCAGCATGGGCTTGATCGTCACTTTCACCGCCGGTTTGTGGAATATCGGCGTGGAAGGTCAGATGACACTTGGCGCGGTTGCGGCGAGTTTGCTGGCGCGGACATTCGGTGAAACGCTGCCGAATGAAATCCTTCTGCCGCTGGAGATCATTGCGGCGATGATCGGCGGCGGGGCGTGGGCGGCGCTGGTTGGCTTCCTCAAGGTTCGGCTCGGTGTGCATGAGATTTTCGGCGGCGTAGGGCTAAACGCGCTGGCGAATGTGTTTGCGATTTACTTGATCGCTGGACCTTGGCAGCCCCCGGAAGGCGGCAGCCTTCAAGCGACCGCGCCGTTTGCTCCGGCAGCGTTGTTCCCGCGTTTTAGCACTGATTTTCCGGTGAGCCTGCTAGCGTTGATCTTGGTCGGCATCGTAATCGTGATGATCACGCTGGTTTTACGCGGCACACGCTGGGGGCTGCACCTAAAAGCGACGGGTAAGAACGCGCGCTCGGCGCTCCTGCTCGGCGTGCCGACGATGCGCAGCGCGATGACGGCATTCGTCGTGTGCGGCGCATTGGCGGGGATCGCCGGATCGTACCGGGCATTGCTGACCTACGGCAGTTTGCGCCCATTCGCAAGCGGTGGGATCGGCTTTTTGGCGCTGCTCGTCGTCTTGGTCAGCGGCGTGCGTGCGATCTGGACGCCGCTTATCGCGCTCGTGTTCGCAGGGATGAGCGTTGGTAGTATCACCAAACTGCCGATTGCGCTGCGCTTGGATCAATCGCTGTCCGGCGTCTTGCAGGGGTTGGTGGTGCTGTTCGTTCTGCTGGGCGACGGCGTGCGGCAGCGATTTTTCAACAAGGAAGAGCGCATAGGATGAACCCTGAACTGCTGGATACCCTCAACGGAATTGTGTTCAATGCAACGCCGCTTGTGATCGCCGGAATCGGCGAAACGATCACCGAGCGGGCAGGGGTGGTCAACCTATCATTGGATGGTTCGCTGGTGTTGGCTGCGCTGGCAGCATTTATCACGCTGCTGGCAACGGGGAGTTTCTTCCTTGCGATGATCGCGGCGATGATTGTCGGTGCGTTAATGGCGGGGATCGTCGCGGTCGCGGGGATCACGCTCCGACAGGATCAGGTGGCGATTGGCTTTGTGCTGACGCTGCTCGGCGCGGACTTGGCGCAGTTTCTCGGTCAGGATTATGCCGGTCAGAGCAGCGGTACACTGCTGAACCTTCATCTTCCGGTGTTGAGCGATATTCCGGTGATCGGGCAAATCTTCTTCGATCATCCGATCATTGTGTACATCAGCTACGCCCTGATTTTTATCACATGGTATTGGCTGTTTCACACGCGCCCCGGTTTGGCGCTCCGCGCTGTTGGCGAGCGTCCAAAAACAGCATTTGCACGCGGCACGCGGGTGAACCGCTTGCGCTACGTGTATACGATGCTTGGCGGGGCGTTGGTTGGGTTGGCGGGGGCAGCGTATACGCTAGCAGTCAAACCGGGCTGGCAAAATCCCCCCGCGATGCGCGGTGATGGCTGGATCGCGCTGGCAATTGTGATTTTTGGCGGGTGGCATCCGTTCCGTGTCGTGTTCGGCGCGTATTTATTCGCGGGACTGCGCGCCTTGTCTTCCACCATTCAGCGTGATCCGACGATTGAAATTCCGCTCGTTTTGCTGAACGGTCTTCCTTGGTTGTTGATGATCGGTACGCTGCTCTTGGTTAGCACAGGGGCGCTGGAACGGTTCGTGAATGCAATGCCGCGCGCCGTTCAACGATGGGCGCGCGGCGTTTTGCGTTCTGATCCGCCTGAAGCATTAGGGACACGCTTCGAGCCGGATTAAGCTACGTGTCGCCTCGCAAGTCATTGAGGCGGGATTCGATCTCGGGTCGTCCGCTGTAGGGGAAGATTTCGCACAGGGTAAGCGCCCATTCGTATTCAAGGATCGCGGCGTCGTCTTGATTGCGCGCTTCGAGAATTCGACCCCGAATCAGCCTGCGTGAGGGCGAGTCGCCGCTGTTGATCGCGGTATCAACTTCATTGAGCGCACTTTCGTAACTCCCACTCCCTAAGTAGGCGAAAGCGAGGTATTCCGATATTTGGCTGCGTTCGCTGGTGGGCGCGGTGGCGCGGGCGCTTTCCAGCAGTGATGCCGCCTGATCCATTGCCGATGCGCTTTGCGGCGATTCGTCAATCAAGATGCGCGCCTGAACCACCTGAACTCGCCATAGATCCGTCCCTGCTTGACCGATCAGCGCGTCAGCGTCACGTTCCGCGACAGAATTTGCCCCAGCACAGAACGCGGCTTCCATGCGGCTGATTCGAACGGTCGCGCTTTCTTGAATGCCCAACGCATCCGTGAAATCACTCTGCGCCAGTCCGCATCGTCCTTGATCAAGGTATAAGTCGCCTCGTGAAGCGTACAGGTCAAAAGTCGCTGATGAGGTATCGGGGCTGGAAAGTCCTCGTGTGTAAGCCTCTTCCGCAAGGTTGTCGTCACCCACCAAGCGGAACGCATCCCCTAATAGACGATACCCTAGACGGCTGCCGGGATAGACAAGTAGATAATCCTGCACACGAATGACGGCTTCGCCCGCGTTTTCTTGATCAAATGCGGATTGAATGCGGAGCAGATGAGCGCGTTCGTTCGTCGGATCGACATATAACACGAGATATGCCGCATAATCGACCTGCCCATACTCTGCTTGCCCGTTTGATGCCATTTCGTAGTAAATGGCGGCGCGTTCAGCGAGCAGTTCCGCATTGCCGCGCAGTTCTAAGACGCGCAGCCCTTGATCGAGAATGTTAATCGCGTCGGCGTAATTTCGTCCGATCTCATAGCGGCGGGCGATCAACAAATAGGGTGCAGCGAGTTCTTCGGAGGTTTCGATGGCGGCGTTCGCGCGCTCATCCATCAGCAAGAAATTCTGCTCGGCACGTCCGGGATCACCCGCTTCGACGGCTTCTTGACCCAGTGAGAAATATACCTGAGCATAAGCGGCGTCAATGATGGCTTGATCGCCGCGCACATTGCTTGAGGTTGCAACCTGATCTTCGGCTTCTTCAAGGATCGGGATTGCGCGCTCCCCTTGACCATTTTCCGCAAGCGCGAGGGCTTCGTAATAGTACGGGATCGGGTCAAAGAGTCCGCTTTCCGCCGCCTGTTCGCGCGCGGCGGCAAATGTCGGAAGTGCTGCCCGCGCTTCGCCTTGATAGAGCACATTCGCGGCATCATTCAGGACGCGATCCAAGAGCGGTGGATCGAACGGGGTTGCGCGCGGCAGGCTGACGATGTTGGCGGGCGTGATATTCGGATCGATCAGCGGCGTCGCAGTCGCGGGTTCATCTGGCTGCGGCGAGGGCGTTGGCGTAACACCCGGCGTTGGCGTCCATGTGATCGTTGGTGTGCGCGAAGGCGTTGCGGATGATCCGAACACAATTTCGGCGGCATCGTCGTTGGTGGTGATCAACACGATGAAGCCGATCAAGAACAGCGCGACGACAGCGCCGATTCCGATGCCGAGATACGCGCGGTACACGACAATATCCGATTCACCGGCGCGGCGGCGCGTTTTACGGACGTATTTCACCGGCGCGGCAGGCGTCACCGGAAGTTCACGCAGAAGTGCATCGACTTGTTTCTGCGCTTCAGAGATTTTTTCCGGCGTAGGAATCGGAACGCCGGGTGCGGCTGCTGTCCCAGACTGCGCCTGCGGCTGCTGCGGGACAACCGGAACTTGACTGGACGAGCTTTGGCGCTTGGTATCGGAGATGCGCCGCAAACCGGGTTCGCTTGGCGCGCCGCCCAACGCTTTCAAAGCGTGCTCGTTATTCGGGTTGATCTCAAGCAGTTTTTCTAAACAAAAACGACGCTCCTCAGCATCACGCGCAACGCTGGCGAGCCACAACCACGCGGCTTCGTTGTTCGGTTCAATGCGGATCGACTGCTGAAGCAAAGCGCGGGCTTCGTCTCGCTGCCCGGCTTTGGCGGCGGCAATCCCGCGCTGACGCAGATCACGCGCTCCATCGCTTGCCATGCTAATCTGCCCCCGATGAATCCATGACGACACAAGATGATGGGGAGTATTGTAGCGAATATGAGCGTGTTCAGCATACAAGTCACCCGTCGAATGGTAGGAATCAAAAACGGGACGGGGCATACACCCCATCCCGTTTTTGATTTAAGGGTCTGGATATTATTCGAGCGGCGCGAGTTCCGCGTTAAGGATCGTGATGCGACCTTCGATTGACGGCTCGACCAGCGCGAGGCTGACGAGATATTCCGCGAAGACCTGATCCAGCGGCGTGCCGAAGTCGTAGGCATTGATCGCATTTTCTGCGAACATGCTGTATCCGTCACCACCACGACGCATGAAGTCGTTGGTGACAACGCTGTAGACTGCTTCGAGGTCGATCGGGCTGTACGTACCGTCTGCGTTGAGGACTTCAACGTTCGAGACACGGCTGCCGGCTTCGAGGTTCGGGTCAAAGCTGAAGCGGATGCCCGACACCTGCGGGAAGCGACCACCCGCTCCGTCACGGCTGATTACGCCGTCGGTGACGCGAATGCCAGAAACGCCGTTTTCCAGCGCTGCGACAACATCCGCACCCGTCAGATCCATTGTGGCGAGCAGGTTGCCGAACGGCAGCACAGTGAGGACTTCACCGAGCGTGATTGGACCCGCGTCGATGTTGGCGCGGATACCGCCACCGTTCAGGATAGCGATCGTCGCATCTGTTGATGCGCCTGCGATCATCGCATCGGCGATCAAGTTGCCGAGCGCGCATTCTTCCAGACGGCAGACGCGGCGATCACCAACGAGCAGTTCGCTGGCTTCTGCGCCAATTTCGGTCGCGCGCAGTTCATCAATCGGGTCGCGCAGCGCGTCAAGGATGGCGACCATCGCCGGATCGGGGGCGATGTAACGGCTGAGGAGGATCGGGTCGCCGCTGGCGCTTGTGACCAAGCCTGCCGCATCAAACACGACATTCAAGCGACCGAGATACACATTGTTCGAACCCGCTTGTACGTAGAAGATGGGTTCACCCGCTGCGGTTTCGGCGCTGATCGGGTTCGTGTTGTAATCGCCGCTCGCGCGGTACACACTGCTCAACAGCGTGTGGCTGTGACCGCCAACGACCACATCAATGCCGCTCAACTGCGGGAGCAGTTCCAGATCAAGTTCGACGCCGGTGTGGGTGAGGAGGATGATCTTATTGATGCCCTGTTCGGTCAGTTCAGCAACCGCGCCTTCAACCGCCGGGAGATAATCGGTGAAAGTGACTTCCGGGCTGGGGCTGGAGGCAGTGGGGGTATCAATGGTCGTCAAACCGACCACGCCGATCTGTTGACCGCCAATTTCCAAAACAACATACGGTGATACAAGTGCGTCGATGTCCGCGAAGGGACCCCATTCGATGTTAGCGGCGACAGCGGGGAACTCAAGCCCGCTGAGGAAGCTCAGAAGCACATCTTCGCCGTCATCAAATTCGTGGTTGCCGAGCGTCATCACATCGTAGCCGAGCGCATTCATGATCTGAATTTGATCCGCGCCGCGATACTGCTGATGGAAAAGCGAACCGGTGAAGCGGTCACCCGCATCGACAAGGAGGACATTGCCGCCCTCGGCGCGAATTTGATTCACGACCGTAGCCTGACGCGCAACGCCGCCATCGCCTGTGCTGCTTGGGTCATGGGCTGCATGCGTATCATTGGTATGAAGAAGGGTTAGGGCGAAGGTATCTTCCTGCGCACTAATCGTCCCCGCCAGAAGAAGTGTAAGGAGTCCCGCAAGTACCAGTTTTTTAAGCATAGAGAATGTCTCCTAAGAGCATATAGCGCCAAAATGACGCAAGGCTTTAGAGCAATCTGAGTATCAGCCTACTCTGCTATCCTGCGCCTAAACCAAGTTTAACGGATTGTTAAGAAATTAGACAGGGGGCCAAGGGTAATTCGGACCCGGACCGGGAAGCGGATACTTGCGTGTTTTGAGGAGCGTGCGCACCCGATTTTGGAAAGCACGGATCTCGACGGCAGACAGGAGCTTGCTCATCTCTTGCCGGTAGCTCGATGATAGGTCGTCAAGCACACAGCACACGCGATCAAGATCGACAAGTAGGGCATCGGGGATCGGCTGTCCGGCGTAATCCCAAATCACCGTGCGGAGTTTGTGCGCGCTGTGAAAGGTTATCCCGTGATCGATTCCCCACAGATGATTCATGGGATCAAGCAGGCAGTGACCGCCTTTACGATCAGCATTGTTGATGATGGCATCAAACGCGGCGATTCGCATCAGCGCGGGCTTGAGTGCGCCGGGGTTGTCATTAAACGAGAAGTAGTTGACTGCCGGATCATGCTGAACAAACATTTGAACCGACCCCAAGCCGCGCGGACCTTCGCGGAGTACGGTCGGCGGTACGATCATCCAACCGAGTTCGTGCGAGGTCAAGAACGACGCGCGTTCCCGGTAACACAGCGTGCCATCGGGAAAATCCCACAAAGGACGTTCCCCTTTTTGCGGTTTATAGACGGCATTCATTTTCAGGTCGCCAGCGCAGACGGCGACGAGAAATGCGTAATTTGAACTCCAACGCAGAATGCCGAATTCAGTGTCGATATCGCCTTTTTCGAGGAGTTCGAGCGCTTGATGGAACGAGACGCTGACGGATTGACCGCGCGGCGGTTCTCCAGTTCCGTCGTATCGCTCCACTATCGAGTCGTCGTCGAATTCCTCAAAGTCTCGGTTAAAATCGCTCACGTTTACGTCCAGTAATACACTAAGCGTCCATTGAGTTTCGGATCGGGACGCCCCGATTGCACGATGTTCATCGACTGCTGACTGAGTGCGCGCATCTGATCGCGGCTGCACCACATCCGCACAATGCCGGGTTCGGGACCCTCATCCGATTCGAGTTCTTCAAGATCGTCGTCGCTTTCGGCTTCCGCGTCAAGCGGCTGGCGGGCAGCGCTAATCAGCTCTTGAGCGACTAGTACGACCATATCTTGATCCTCGTCATACCCTAACCCCATCTGGGCAACGC
>JAPKMU010000024.1 GCA_026645745.1 Anaerolineae bacterium
CCATTCATGCCTGCAATTTGCCAGAAAAGCGGTTCGTTCCCCTGCGCACTCTTGCCGAGCGCGAAGCGATCAACCTTGCCCGCATCATCGTAAAGGATGTCCATGCCTTCACTTGTGATCATCCGGCACAGCCTATCGATGATCTGGTTCGCATCGTAGCGGCGGTCGACGGGGATCATCACATGGGCGACCCAGAAATTTGGATCGGTCGCGAGTGATGAGCGCAGATTACGCAGCGCAAGCGTTTTTACCCACAATTGCCGGGGAATATCGGTCATGATGCCGACGCCGTCCCCCTCACCGTCAACAATTCCTGTGCGGTGACCCATCCGCATGAGCGCCTCAATCGTGCGCTTGACGTTCCCATGTGTTGCCTGCCCGCCTTTGCGTACCGCGCAAATCAGCGCACAAGCATCGCGTTCGCGGGTATCATCTGGGTGCAGCATGGGAACGTCAGCCTGCTGATCATCCGAAGCCATGTGCGATCCTTTCGGTGTTGATAATCGTTTCGTGCGGTTTTGTGGTGAAGTGACAAAAACACCATGCAGAAGTTTGGCGATAATTATCGGGGAACGCCGGGATGTAACCAGATAGATAATGAAGAAATTGCTGTGCTCAAGTTGATACAATCTGCACAACTATGAGCTAGATACGGGGATATGTATTGCTTGCCCTGTCGCTTAATCAGCAAGTTGTGGTAACGCGATGGTTAATCGATTGTGCACTGTGCCTAATAATCACGTTAGTGGCAGCAGTCGGCGGATCGTCAGTGCAAGATGGAGCGCAAGTCGAATTTCTGGTCGTTCGAGATCAACCCCGGCGATTTCGTTGATCCGGTTCATACGGTATAGCAGGGTGTTGCGATGAACGATCAAGATTTCGGCGGTCTTGGTTAAATTGCCATGACAAGCGAAGAACGCTTCCAACGTCTTGATCAAATCTGCTTGCTGATTCTTGTCGTACTCCGTCAGCTTTCCGAGCGTTTTTTCACAGAAGCTGATCAGTTTATCGCGTTCGTTTAATCCCAGAATCAGTTGATATACGCCTAGGTCACCAATGTACAGTGGGTTATCCGTTTGCAAGCGCCGTGCCAGATCGAGCGCTTGCACGGCGTCACGGTGACTGGTACGCCAATGGCTGACTTCCATTGCCAGTTGACCAATCCCAATCGCGGCTTTTGCTCCCGGAGCTTGTCGGCTGACTTC
This sequence comes from Anaerolineae bacterium, assembly GCA_026645745.1. Classification (GTDB taxonomy): domain Bacteria; phylum Chloroflexota; class Anaerolineae; order Aggregatilineales; family Phototrophicaceae; genus Flexifilum. The sequence continues at coordinate 1,206 of JAPKMU010000024.1, forward strand.
TCCCGCGAAACTGCGCGCCAATTTGACCGCCGCTGCGACTGCTTCATCTTCACCACAAGCATAGAACACGAGAACTTCATTTTCGCGTTCACGCTGCCATACCAAGCCGGGGATGTGCAGCGCAGAAACGACGCTGTTGACAATAGTTTCGAGACGGCGGAGCGAAGGCGTTTTGTCGCCCTGCCATGCCAAGACAATGGCGATATGCGGCTGTGCCATGTCGTGTTCAAATCGTTCGCCCTGCCGCACCGCTTCTTGAGGGGTGACATCGCCGTTTAAGAGGCGATCAAGGAATGTGCCACGCAAACGCTTTTCGGTATCGCTGACGGCTTTCTGTTTCGCCATCTCAAGTGCGCATGCAGCAGCACCGTGTTCCGCGACCAACATATCGATATCGTCAAAATCGGTATCGCGACCGATGATCGACAGGTAGCCGCGACCAAGGTCTTTGGCGATGATGGGTGAGACATAACGTGCGATGCCCGGTACAGGGAGCGACTGCATCAAAACGGGATTTTCAACTTCTACAACACGATGCCGATCTTGAAGCTCAACCGGAAGGTTATCGACTTTGCGCAGGAACATTTCCATCTCGTCCCACTGTGCGACGAGATGCGGCTGTACCGCGTTGTATAACACCTGCAAGCGCTTATCCTGAACGACAATTGCTTTGTTGGTCAGCCGCGCCATCGTGCTGACCAATTCCGCCATGCCTTCGTTGCGTGATGAAATCTGCGTCAGTTGACGGTAAATCTGCGTGCCGCGCCGCTCGATTTGCCCACGACGGTCTACCAATAGGCTGACAATTGCCTTTTCGACCATGCGGATTCGGCTGCCTGCCGGAAGAGTCATCATCGGGACGCCATAGGCGTTGGCTTCTGCGATGGCGCTGCTGCTGGGTTGTTCACTCAAGACAACACCTGATGCGCTCGAATCATAAGCCCAACGTACAACTTCGACATCGGAGGCGGCACGAGATTGATTAGGCGTCTCATTGGGAGCCATCAAGATGAGTTCGCCCGCTTGCAGCGACTTTGCAGCGTTGGCGTCGTCTGGATGCACGATTGTCGTCCATGTGACGATACGATTCAGCAGCCCTTCTCCGGCGACAACTTTTGTGCCGAGCGGAAGGGCGAGTTTTCGAACATCTTCGACTGTGACGCGGTGATTGCCTTCAACCATGATGGCAGCGCTCAATTAGGTAAGTTGCACAATTTGTTGAGGATGAAATAGCGCATTTTCGCTGTATTGTCAACCTTTGAGCGGGGACACTCGGGCAAATTGCCGACAAGTATCCCCATTTGAATGGTTACGTTTCTCCGGTGATGATACCCAACACGATCACCGCTGCAAACGTGAACAGCGTGAAAGGGATCATGTTTGCGCCGGATTGGAAACTGTAGTAGGCGAAGATCGCCATAACCGCGCCTGCCAGCCACGTGATTGGGCTGACGCGATACCGTTCGCCGTATTGATAGACGCCCGATCCGATTAAGATCAAAGCACCTGCGCCGGGAACCATCCAGTTCGGAATTGTCGAATCTGGCAGGAAATACAGCACGGCGAACACGCCCACGAGCAGCAGCCAAGTTGTTCGTTCGATGCGCGCCTCGCGGTCGCTTTTGCGCCGCCGCTTGTAGCCCCCGGAACTCCGGCGGTAATAGTCACGGTCGCCTCCGCTGCGACTCCGGCTTGAGCGTGACCGCGACCGAGAACCAGAACGGCGGCGATCATATCGATCATCGTCGTAGTAACTGCGTCTCCCCGCCATACCATACTCCAAGTGTGACTCATCGAATAAGAACATCAGTTTAACATGAATGCTGTTCTTTCGCTGTATAATCGATGCGCTTTTGTCCACATCACAGGTGAACGTGCGCTTATGAAACGGATCGGAATCTTGACGGGTGGCGGCGATGCGCCCGGTTTAAATGCGGTGATCCGCTCGGTGGTGCTGACCGCAAAATATCGGTGTGGGTGGGAGGTGGTCGGCATTCGTGAGGGTTACGATGGACTGCTTGCGGGAAATCCGCCGGTTGTGCTGACCGAGGAGCGCGTTCGTGATCTTCTCCCACGCGGCGGAACAATTCTCGGTGCGGTAAACCGGGGAAACCCGTTTGTGCGCGTCGTTGAACGTGAAGATGGCACAGTCGATTATCTCGACGTTTCGGAAGAAGCGATTCGCCGCATGGAAGAGCATCGCCTAGATGCGCTTATCGTCGCGGGTGGTGATGGAACAATGGCGATTGCCAACAAACTTGTGCCGCTTGGTGCGCGCATTGTTGGTGTTCCCAAAACGATTGACAACGACCTTGATCAGACGGATGTCACATTTGGGTTCGATACTGCGATCCTCACCGCGACCGAAGCGCTTGACAAACTCCAGACGACCGCTGAAAGCCATCACCGCGTGATGGTTCTAGAGGTGATGGGGCGCAATGCAGGTTGGATCGCGCTGAAGTCCGGTGTGGCTGGCGGAGCAGACGCGATTTTGATCCCCGAAATCCCATTCGATATTGCCGTTGTAAACGACAAAATACGGGCACTGCGCGCGGCAGGGCGGCGCTACAGCCTCGTCGTTGTCGCGGAGGGGGCTGCGCCAATCGGCGGCGATCAGCATTATTACATCAAGGGAGATGGGTTGATGCAGCCGCGATTGGGTGGAATCGGGTATTTGGTTGGCAACTTGATCGCAGAGGGGATAGATGGAGATGTTCGTGTCACTGTTTTGGGGCATCTTCAACGCGGCGGGCAGCCAACACCCCGTGACCGCTGGCTGGCGACACAGTTTGGCGCTGAGGCGATTCAGTTGATTCTTGACGAAAAGTGGGGGCATATGGTCGCACTGCACGGAAGCACCCTGACTTCTGTGCCTTTCGCGGACGCGATCAAACTCAAATTTGTTGACCCTAACGGGACTCTGGTTCAAATGGCGCGCAATCTTGGAATTGTGTTCGGCTGATGCGCAAATAAAATAGCCCTTTGCATCGCATGTATGCAAAGGGCTTCCTGCGGTATGCGAGGTGAATTTACTGCGTTGGGGGGCGTTCGTTAACCAAACGCATATACGCACCGCGCCAATCGTCTGGCTTGCGTGTGAGTTTGGTGATTTTGATTTCCGCGAAATACGGCAGCATCTTGACGAGCATTGCGGGGAGGCGCTGCCAGTCTTCGCTGATCAGGATGCCTGCAAGCTCATCAGCGATTGAACCGGGCCACAACCAGCGGCGGCGCAGTTCTTCTGCCTTATTCCAATAGTCACGCTTCTCCCATGCTTGAGCGGATGACTCGATCCCTTCATCGATTTCGCGCAGACAGAACACGATGGTCGCTGCCATATCCTTGGCGTCATCGTCGAATTCGCTCTTTTGCGTTAAGCCTCGCAGCATTTCTGCGGAAGTGCGCATCAACTGAGTGCGCTGTTTTCCGGTGCTGTCCGGGTTAATCACACGTCCCATACATGCTCCTGATCAGTCTAGTCGGTTGGGCGGATACCGTAATAGACGCGAATTCCCGCAAGCGTCTTGAGTATCGTCGCGGCGGGGCGTCCAAGGATGTCACCTAGTTCACGCGGACTCAGCGGTTGGTTATTGTTCGCCACAAAAACCCGGAACACGCTGTCAACTACGGATGAATGCGGATTGATGAAGTTAGGGTCTTTAGCGGCATTCTTCAGCGCCATACCGATTTCATCTTCTTGAAAGACCGCGCCCGTTTCGGGATCGATGAAGTCCACTTTTTGATCGCCCGTGCTGTTCATCAGTCGATCCCGTTGTTCCGCAGGGAGATGACTCAACAGATATGTGCGTAAGTCCTCGTTGTTGCGTTCCCACCACGTATAGTCAATGTGAAACTTCGTGTCCTGAGTCGGTTTGACAGACCCGCTCATCTTTGGCGGCTGCATCGTCACTGCTCCTAAATCCCGCTCAGCTTCCAGTAATTATTGCCGACGTACTCGAATTCCGGGTTGTTGATCATCGTTGCGAACAGCAAACCCGGTGGAATGCGCCGCAGCACGTTCACCGCACTGTATATCGTTTTGCCGTGAATCGGGTTTTGTGGGGCGGCGCGGCTGAGTTCGAGCAGGGTGTTCTTGGCGAGTACCGCTACACTCTTGCGATGATTGGCGGTGAATAACGCATCGACCGTTGCAAGTTCGTCTGCACCCAGCAGCATTAATTCATCATAGTGCGCTCCGATTGGGCGCTTCTGATCCTCAAAAGCAACTTGCCCGTCTTTCGGCGTGATGATGCGAATCCACTCGGTACGCGGTTTGTATGCTTCGTAATCGATGATGATTTTTGTACCATCAGGCGACCGCCGAATCATGAGCTGCGCACCAACCGGGAGTTTGTGTTTCTGGAAGATCGGCGCAAGCCCGAACACGTAGCGCTGCGCGCGAACCACCCATCCCGTGTATTCTTCGCCATCTTGTCCATCGACCAACTGCACAAAAATACGCGGCGTCCGGCGTGCTGTTGGAAACAGGCGGCGCATCCGTGCATTAAGCGGCAGTGTTCCCATGCGGCGGTGCGGATAATTCAGCGTGATTTCCGTCGATTCGACCGGCTCACCTTCATGATCGTCGGGTATATCCGACCATTCATCATCAATTTCGAGTTCTAATCGCGCCATTTCAGGCGTGAGCAAACCCGGATCGTAATCGACGGGCGTATAGACCAGCATCGGCGGGGGAGTGCTTGCTTCAGGGGGTTCAATAACACGAAGCACCCACAAGACTTGATTCACCGGACCGACCTCATCAAATCGCTGATCCTGATTCAGGATGCGGTTCAGGCAGAACTCTTGGAGGTTGGGCGCGGCGCTGCCGATCCCACCAATCTGCTCCAGAATTTCCTGCGTGGTCAGCGGCTTACCTTCGGTCATAAACAAGACGGCTTCGGCAAGGTTAAGATGCCCCTCATTCACGTCGAGCATCAGGCTGCTGGGAAACCATGTTCCAGTGACCGATACCAAGTCTTTACTCTGACGCAGCGCGTCAAGCGTGCGTCCGACAATTTCCTCCCGTGCTTGAGCAAGAATCTCGCCCGCTGTGAATGCACTGTGCCAAGGCGCGCCGTTCATGTCGCCGTTGGATTGTGAATTGAGCGTGTGAGGCAGCGTCAGCGCAGCCGCATACTCTTGTTCTTCTTCCTGATCTCCAAACCGCACCCGAATGACCTGATAATCGCCGTATGCCGACGGATTGTTGCCTTCGCGCACACCCATTACCGTTCCAACACGGTAGTCTTGTGCGGAAAACATAACCTTTTGATCAGCTTCGTAGCGTTCTGCGGGGTTATACAGCCGGACATTCTTGTAACGTGCTTCGAGCAACGCGGACTCTTGGGCGAGCTTGTGTTCAATCAGGGCGGCGGCGAGTTCCTCGGTCTTCAGGGGAATTTCACGCTCCAGCAGGATACCTGTTAGGTATTCCAGATCGTCTTCGGTTACGATAAAGCGCTGCGCCCAGTGATGCACCGAATTCATGGTCACCACCTCCGATATGTAGCGAAACCAATAAGAGCGAGAAAGCGGTAAACCGACATCCACGCCAATTAATCAACCACGTAAAGACGATTTGAAATTATATCGGAGCACGGCAGAGCTTGACAAGCGTTGGGTTGACCGCCCTTAACCCGTCCATTATACTTAGCGCTTACGTGCATTTCGTCCAGTATTAGGAAATTGAGATGTCTACCAAGCGTACATATCAGCCGAAGATTCGGCATCGTCAGCGGGTGCATGGCTTCCGCCAACGCATGGCGACTGCCAATGGTCGCAAAGTTCTTAAGCGTCGTCGTCTGCGTGGTCGTCATGTTCTTGCGGTGACGCCACAGCATGTCAAAAAGGTCAACTGGAAGAGCTAACAGCCTTTCCAAAGGTTTCGTCGAAGCATGCAGAGCCGCTACCGTCTCACCCGCAGCCAAGATTTTGACCGCATGCGGCATGAGGGACGCGGATTCTCTCACCGCTGGATGCTGCTGAGTTGTGCGCCCAACAGCCTTGACCATAACCGGTACGGATTTGTTGTGAGCAAACGCCTCGGCGGCGCAGTGGTGAGAAACCGCACTAAGCGCGTCCTTCGGGAAGCGGTGCGCGCTCTGCATCCGCGTCTTCATGTGGGGTACGATGTTGTCATCGTCGCCCGCAGCGCCAGCGTTGGGAAACCTTTCGACGAAATCACACGTACTATCAATGAACTATTCCATCAGGCGGGTGTCCTGGATGGTTGAAAGGCGCAGCGATCATGAAACGCATCGCATTAGCGATGATTCGGTTTTACAAGCGCTTCCTCTCCCCACTCCTTCCCTCTGCGTGCCGCTTCGAGCCGACCTGCTCCGTGTATACCTATCAGGCGATCGAAAAATACGGCGTGTTCAAGGGCGGCTGGATGGGAATCAAGCGGATCTCTCGCTGTCATCCGTTCAATCCCGGTGGATATGATCCTGTTCCTTAGGAACTGGGTCTGCCCGATCAAGGTCAGAGGAGATATGGATTGACAGGCATGCGATTTCGTTTTGCACGGATGATGCCCCTCGCGGTTGTGCTGGTACTCGCGCTGACAGCCTGTACCGGAGGACCGACCGAACCCAATTGGAGTGACATTTCGCTGCTGGATGGCAACATTCTGTTGACCTTCAGCACAACAATGCTCCAACTCGATCCAGTTGATGGATCGCAAGTGAATCTATACGATGCGAATGGAAACGTACGCACCGATCCGAATACCAATACAGCGCGTCGTTGGGAAATCACCGCATCAGGCGGAAGTTCTCCAACCCGCTTCTACACAACCCCTCTCAGTATTGCCGATAATCTTCTCCTTGCCGCTTCGTATGACCGCAGACTGATCGAAATTGAACAAGACGCCGCGCGCATCATTGATATCAACGGCACGGCGATTCCCGGTCATATGGTTGCTGATCTGCTGCTCGACGGCGATGTGATTTATGTGCCGCTTGCAGAAAAAGATCTGCTTGCACTTACGGCTGATGGCTACTCACAGTTGTGGCGATTTGAAACAACACGCGGTGTGTGGGCAACCCCGCTGCTGCTCGACGGTGTGTTGTACGTGACGTCAATGGATCATCACATGTATGCGGTTGATGCCGCTACAGGTGAGGAATTGTGGCAGCTCGATCTGGGCGGCGCGATTGCCTCTACACCGCTGCTTTACGATGGTTCGCTGTACGTCGGAAACTTCGCTCGCAAGCTGTTTGAAATCTCGTTGGATGGGGCGATAATCGCGGAATACGACACAGCCGATTGGGTGTGGGGAACGCCGGTTATCGCAGATGACATTCTGTATGCCGCTGATCTGGTTGGTAACGTGTATGCGTTGGATATCAGCGACAGCGGTTTCCGCGAACTATGGCGGCGGCAGATTGCGGCGCGCGCAATTCGCCCGTCTCCCGTCATCTATGGAGATCGCTTAATCGTCGCTTCGCGTGATCATTATGTGTATTGGTTGAATCGCGAGACCGGGGAAATCATCATCCGTCATGATGTGCGCGGCGAAGTGCTCTCCGAAATGCTCATGATTGAGCCGAGCGAAACGTTGGTGATCGGCGAACCGCTGCTCCTTGTCGGCACGATGTCTCGTGAAAATCTCTTGTTCGCATTTCAAGCGGACGGCAACAGTGAACCGCGTTGGAAGTATCCGCGTTAAGTCCGCGCGGTAAGAGCTTGTTGGAGGCGTTGACCCGGCAATGGATATTATCCTGAATCTTTTCGTCACTTTGCTGACGTTTCTCTATCGTGTATTCGGTCACGACATGGTACTGTCGATTGCCGTATTCACGATTTTGGTGCGCTTACTCACGTTGCCGCTGACAATTCAGCAGCAGCGCTCGACACGAGCGATGCAGAAACTTCAGCCGGAGCTGAAGAAACTGCAAGAGAAATACAAGAATGACCGCGAGAAGCTCGCGCAAGAGCAGATGGCGATGTACCGTGAGTACGGGATCAACCCGCTCGGTGGGTGTCTGCCTTTGCTGATTCAATTCCCGATCTTTATCGCGCTGTACTCGGCAATTAACATGGCGCTCGCAGCAACGCCTACCCAAATGCTCGACACGGGTGGACGGCTGCTTATTCCCGGCTTGGACAGCGTTGTTCCGCTGAATAACATGTGGCTCGGCATGGATTTGACCCAACCGCCGAACATGACGACAATCGGTACGAGTATCACCTCGTTTATTCCGATTGTCCTGATCATTCTTGTGGGTGCGACGACGTGGCTTCAGTTTAAGGTCACAATGCCGAAGCAGCAGCCGACTGCCAACGCAGATGGCAAGCCAGATCAGGCTCAGGCAATGACGCAGTCCATGTCGACAATCATGCCGATCATGTACATGTTCTTCACCCTGTCGTTCTCGGTTGGCTTGTCAATCTACTTCATCGTGTCGAATCTGGTAGGTATTGTGCAGTTCAGCTTGATCAACCGGATGAAGTTGAAAGATGCGGTGAATGCTGATGCTGGCGGCACGTCGTTGATGACGGTTGAAGGCAAGACGCCGAAAGTTCGCCCTGTATCCGAAGCGGCAAAGAAAAATGCTGGCGTTGCAAGTCCGAAAGGACCAAGCGGACGCACGGTAACAGGTAAATCCGCCCCGAAAGCGAAAGCAAAATAACCGGGCGAGCGGATCGAGCAGCAGAGTCTACTGGCGCGGCGGCAATCCCCGCGCCAGTTTTATATAAGCTTTTGTGAGGGATTATGAGTGTGGGACCGGATTCAGTAGAAACAACGGGAGAAACCGTTGAGGAAGCGATCGAACGCGGTCTGCAAGAATTAGGCGTCGATCCTTTGCAAGTCATGATTGAAGTGCTGGAAGAGCCGCACGGCGGCGCGTTTGGCACAGATAGGCGTCCCGCGCGCGTGCGGCTTCAATTGATTGGTGGGCGTGTGCAGATACCGCCCCCGGTGCCGGAACCGCCACCTGAGGCACGCCGCGAACGTGAATCGCAGCGCGACGGGGATCAAGCGCCGCGTAATGTGCGTGACAAGAGTAGTGCAGCGCCTCGCGCCGCACGCCCTGAACGTGCTGAGCGCACGGAAGCCGCACCGTCGCGTGAACGCGGCGAACATGCACAGCGTCAGCCGCGTCAAGAACGTGCTGCACGCCCGGAAAAAGCGAAGAGCGAAAAGGGAGTTCGTCCCGACAGAGGTGAAAAGCGAGAGCGGCGTGAGCACATCGAGCCTGTAGAAGAACTCGACGCGCTTGTTCTCGCTCAAGCCCCGGAGAGCAAGCCGTACATCGACATTGATGTGGACGAACACGACGAAAACCTGCCGCTGCTTTACACCCCGGACGAAGTGCCGGAAAGCGAACAAGATGACGAAGCACAGGTGAGCAAAGTTGTGCTTAACGAACTGCTTGAGCGGATGTCGGTGAACGCGCGAATTGCGGTGCGGCGTGCAACTCCCGGTGAGCAAGGGGGACGTTCGCCTTGGGTTCTGGATGTCAACGGCGGGCGCGATCTGCGGCGGCGTTTGGTTGGCAAGCGCGGTGATACGCTGGCTGCGCTCCAATATATCACCCGTTTGGTTGCCAGTCGTGAACTTCAGCGCCGTGTGGATGTCGTCGTTGATGTTGAAAGCTATAAGGTCGAACGTGCGGCAACGCTGCACAGTCTGGCGCTTCGCATGGCGGATGAAGCCCTACGCACTGCCCGGACGATTACCCTTGAACCGATGCCGCCGCACGAGCGCCGTATCATTCATTTGGCACTGCGAGGTCGGCAGGATGTCGTCACGCGCAGTGTTGGCGAAGGTACGACCCGCAAAGTGACCATCGTTCCCCAATCGCAATCGCTATGAAAGCCCCTGACTATCTTTTGATCGGTCATATGACAGCAGACCTGACCCCCGGTGGACGGATCGCCGGGGGGACGGTATCGTATGCGGCGCGCACGGCGGCGGCATTTGATCTCAAGGTTGGATTGTTGACCAGCATGTTAGCCGATGAGCCGCTCCTTTCTTCCATCAGTCCGTACACGGCTGACCTAACAATGCTGCCCGCCTCCGAAACGACAACTTACGAAAATATCTATCTTCCCACCGGGCGTGTTCAATACGTGCGCGGCGCAGCCGCCCGAATTCGCGCCGCCGACGTCTCGGATCACTTTTTAGGTGCGCCGCTCGTGCATCTTGCCCCGATTGCCGATGAAATTGATTGGGATGTTGCGGCGCTGTTCCCCAATGCGGTGACTTTGCTGACGCTGCAAGGTTGGTTGAGACGTTGGGACTCGGATGGGCGGGTGCATTTCAAGCGCTGGTTTGACGCCGACATCTTGCGGCATATTAATATCGTCGTGTTCAGCGAAGAAGATATTGTCGAATCGCCTGACATCGAAGCGGCATTTGCGGGCGTAGTGGAGCATTTATTCGTCACCCGCGCCGAAAAAGGCGGCACGTACTACCATCGTGGTCAGCCGATCCCCTACAGTACACCGAAGGTCGAATTGGTACACCCAACCGGGGCGGGCGATGTGTTCGCCGCATCGCTTTTAGCGAGCTTGCCCGCCTTGAACTTCGATATGTTGGCAGCAGCACGCACAGCGGCAGCACTAGCGGCGATCAGCGTGACGCGCAGCGGACTGGAGAGCGCTCCAACCCGTGAAGAAGTGCTCACCGTCATGGGTGAAACTCCCCGAAAGGGGAACACCTAGCGTGGACACGATTCTGTTCAACGGCAGCATCATCACAATGAATCCGGCACAGCCTCGGGTTTCTGCGATTGCTATCCAATTTGGGCGAATTGTTGCGGCGGGGATGGAGAGCGAGATCACGGCGCTGGCTGGAGCGAACACGATCCGGCACAACTTGAACGGACGCATCGTGATTCCCGGCATCACCGACGCGCATATTCATTTCTTGGGAACAACCGGACTGCTGCATACCGTCGATTTATTCGATGTGCCAAGCCTTGCCGAAGCACTTGATCGGGTGGCGGGGCGCGTGGCAAAAACTCCAACAGGTGATTGGATCGAAGGCTACGGTTGGTGGCAGGAACGCTGGTCGGAACGGAATTTCCAATTCCCGACACGGCAGGACTTGGATCGCATTGCGCCCGATCACCCCGTGTTCTTGCGTGGGCGCAGTGGTCACGCGGCATGGGTGAACACGCTGGCGCTGCGTTTGTGCGGCATTGATCGCGATACGCCCGATCCTGAAGGCGGCGCGATTGGACGCGACAGCAGCGGCGAACCAGACGGAATCCTGTATGAATGGTCAGCGATGGGGCTGGTGAGTGGGCGTATTCCGCCGCGTACCCTTGATCAAATCGCGGATCAAATGCGCGACACACAAGCACTGATGCTCTCAATGGGGATCACCGCGTTTCACGACATGGACGATCCGCCGTGTTTGTCGGCGCTTCAGGTGATGCGTGAGCGCGACGAGCTTCGTCTGCGCGTGCTTAAGCAGATCAATCAGAAATATCTTCCGGCAGCAGTTGAAAGCGGGATTCGCTTCGGCTTTGGCGATGACCAGATACGAATCGGGGGGCTCAAGCTGTTCGCGGATGGCGCATTAGGTCCGCGCACAGCGGCAATGCTTGAACCCTACGAAGGCGAACCGGATAATCGCGGGATTGTCGTACTCGACAAAGAAGAAATCACATCGCTTGTGATCACTGCCAGCCGCGCCGGACTGCCGACCAGTGTTCACGCAATTGGCGACCGCGCGGTGCATGATGTTCTTGATGCGTTTGAAGCGGCACGGCTTGATGAAACTGCGCGTGGAGTTCCGCGCGCTGCGCGGCGTCACCGCATCGAACATGTACAGATTATTCACCCCTCGGATGTGGGGCGGTTGGCGGCGCTGGATGTGATCGCGTCGATGCAGCCTATCCACGCGACCAGTGATTACCAGACGGCGGATCGTTATTGGGGATCGCGTGCGGCATTTGCTTACAACCCGCGTTTGCAGATCGATCACGGTGCACGGGTGATTTTAGGGTCAGACTCTCCGTATGATATTCTCGATCCTTGGCAAGGAATTTATGCGGCAGTCACGCGCCGCCGCGCCGATGGTTCACCGGGGGAGGTAGGGTGGTATCCCGAAGCGCGCCTGACTCTGGAAGAGGCGCTGTTTGGCTATACCGCCGCACCGCCATACGCGGCGGGTCTTGAAGATCGTTTGGGGCGATTGACTGCCGGATACTACGCCGATCTCGTCGTGCTTGATCGTGATCCGTTCGCCATCCCAGATAAGGAAATTCTGAGTATTCGTCCGCAAGCGACGATGGTCAATGGACAATGGGTTTTCGGCGGGATATAAGCATAGCCAAAACCACAAAACCAAAGGAGCGAACACGATGGCGAATCGACCCGGCATGAAACTCGGTGATCGTGAGTTTCCAGTTCAAAAGGATATGCTCAAGGATGGCGATTCTGCGCCTGATTTCCGGCTGACGGCGAATGATTGGTCAACGAAGACCCTCGCAGATTATCCCGGTATGGTGAAAATTCTGAGCATTGTCCCGTCGCTCGACACGCGGGTGTGCGCCGCTCAGACGCGTCGGTTCAATCAAGAAGCTGCCGGACTCGGTGACAATGTTGTGATTCTGACCGTCAGTGCCGATCTCCCGTACGCCCAGCGGCGTTGGTGTGCCGCCGAAGGCATTGACCGCGTACATACCCTGAGCGATCACAAAGATATGAATTTTAGTGATGGTTATGGCGTGCATGTGACCGACTTACGGATCACACAGCGCGCATGTTTTGTTGTGGATCAACACAATATCGTGCGTCATGCGGAATATGTGTATGTGATGGGCGATGAAGTGAATTTTGAAGCCGCGCTCAAAAAAGCGCGTGAACTGGTTGGAGAGTAGGGCAAGATGACAGACCCTCGTACAGAAAAACTCGCAGATATTCTCGTCAATTATTCAACACGGGTTCAGCCGGGTGAATGGGTAGGCATCCTCGGTGATGTGTCGGCGCTGCCGCTCCTGCGCGCCGTTTATACCAAAGTTGTCGAGGCAGGCGGTAACCCCACTGTGATGCTCAGTGATGAGTTCATGAGCCGTGAGTTTGTGCGCTTGGCGAATGATGAGCAATTTGCATGGCTTGATCCGAGTCAAACGGCATACTACGAACAAGCCGATGTGTATATCCGCTGCAACGCGCTGAGTAACACGCGCGCGTCGTCGCTAATCGACCCGGCACGTATTCGTAAACGTCAGCAGCAGTTGAGCGGTTGGCTGGCAACCCGGATGCGCCGCGCCGCCGAAGGCACGTTTAAGTGGGTGGGGACGCAGTATCCGACCGAGGGTTACGCTCAGGAAGCGGGGATGAGTCTCGAAGAATATGAGGATTTCGTCTACGGGGCGACGTTTGCCGACAAAGCCGATCCGATTGCAGAATGGCGCAGTCTCGGTGAGATGCAGCAGAAAAAGATCGACTGGCTGATGGGCAAGCGGATTGTCAAATGTCAGGGTCCGAATATCGATCTCCAACTCTCGATTGATGGGCGCGTCTTCTTAAACGCGTGTGGTGAGCGCAATATGCCGGACGGTGAAATTTTCACAGGTCCGGTTGAAAACTCCGTCAACGGTTGGGTGCGCTTCTCGTATCCATCAATTGTGCAAGGTCAGGCGGTCGAAGGTATTGAACTCCGCTTCGTTGATGGCAAAGTCACCGACGCGAGTGCCAAGAAAAACGAAACACTTCTGCTTTCGCAATTGAACACTGATGCGGGGTCTCGTTATCTAGGCGAATTTGCGATTGGCACGAACTTCGGGATCAACCGCTTCACCGGAACGATTCTTTACGACGAGAAGATTGGCGGCACGATTCATATGGCGGTCGGGGCGGGCTACCCGGATACTGGGAGCGTCAACAAGAGCAGTATCCACTGGGATATGATCTGCGATATGCGCGTGGACAGCACAATTCACGTCGACGGTGATTTGCTCTATCAGAATGGGCAGTTCGTCGTCTAAAACTTCGGAGAACACAGATGCGTTAGTTATCGCTCTGTGTTCTCCGCGCCTTTCTATTTCACGAGCAGGTCTTCCGGCTCACGGTCAGCGATCACTTTGCGCAGTTCGATGATCTGATCACGCAGCAGCGCCGCTTTCTCAAATTCGAGCGCTTTCGCTGCGCCCTTCATCTCGGTTTCCAAGTCCTTCACCATCTTGTGCAGATCATCTTTACCCAAAGCGGCGAGCATCCCTTGACCGTCGGCGGTCGCACGGGCTTCTTCTGTCACCTGACCCCTTAAGCGGTCGGTGAGGTCACGCACCTGTTTCACGATCTGCGTCGGCGTGATCCCGTGAGACTCATTATGCGCCTGTTGAATCGCGCGGCGGCGGTTGGTTTCGTCAATCGCGCGCTTCATCGAATCGGTTACTTTGTCGGCATATAGGATAACCTTGCCTTCGACATGCCGCGCCGCGCGTCCGATAGTCTGGATCAATGCCTGCTCAGAGCGTAAGAAGCCTTCTTTGTCGGCATCGAGAATCAACACGAGCGAGACTTCCGGCAGGTCGATCCCTTCACGCAGCAGGTTGATCCCGACTACGGCATCATAGACCCCAAGCCGCAGATCGCGGAGGATTTCGACGCGTTCCAGCGTTTGCACTTCGGCGTGTAAGTAATGCGCACGGATACCGTTTTCTTGAATGTAGCCTGCGAGTTCTTCCGCCATGCGCTGTGTGAATGTCGTCACGAGTGCGCGCTGACCGTTTTTCACACGCAGCGCGATCTCCTGTAACAGATCGTCGATCTGCCCAGCAGTCGGGCGGATAATCACCTCTGGGTCAAGAATGCCGGTTGGGCGGATGATCTGCTGTACGGTGTGTTGGCTGACTTTCCGCTCATACGGTCCCGGCGTCGCGGATGTGTACACGACTTGATTCTCACGCGCTTCGAACTCTTCAAACTTGAGCGGGCGGTTATCCATCGCGCTCGGCAGCCGGAATCCGTATTCGACCAGTGTTGTTTTGCGCGAACGGTCGCCGTTGTACATCCCGTTAAGCTGTGGGATCGTCATATGACTTTCATCGATCACCATCAGGTAGTCTTTCGGGAAGTAGTCGATCAGTGTCCAAGGTGGGCTGCCCGGAGGGCGTTGATCGAGATGGCGTGAATAGTTCTCGATTCCACCGGTGAATCCCATTTCGCGCAGCATTTCGAGATCGTAGCGAGCGCGCTGTTCGATGCGCTGTGCTTCGACTAGTTTGCCTTCGCGCTTGAAGAACTGAATCTGCTGTTCAAGCTCCTGTTCGATGTCGTGAAGTGCTTTCTGGAGTTTGTCTTGATCCGCCATAAACTGCGCCGCCGGGAAGAACACGATGACATCCTGCTGGCTAATTAGCTCACCCGTTACCGGATCCATTTGCAGGATGCGCTCGACTTCATCGCCAAACAAGATGATCCGATACGCGAATTCCTCATAGGGTGGGCGGACTTCCAGCACATCCCCGCGCGCACGGAATGTTCCCGGTGCAAGATCGGCTTCGCTTCGTGTGTATTGAATTTGAACCAACTTGCGCAGCATTGCCTCGCGCCGCGTTTCGCTGCCGACGCGGACTTCGAGAATTGACGCGCCCCATGTTTGCGGATCGCCAGTACCATAGATGCACGACACCGACGCGACGATGATCGTATCACGCCGCGAGAGCAGGGCAGCTTTTGCCGCGATTCTCAGACGTTCAATCTGCTCGTTGATTTCCGTCTGTTTTTCGATGAATAGGTCGTAGCGCGGAACGTAGCTTTCCGGTTGGTAGTAGTCATAGTAGCTGACGTAGTACTCAACCGCGTTGCGTGGGAAGAACTCCTTAAACTCCGCATAGAGCTGAGCTGCCAGTGTTTTGTTATGCGCCAGAATCAGCGTCGGGCGCTGCGTTTGCTGAATCAGATGAGCGATTGTGAACGTTTTCCCCGTTCCTGTCGCGCCGAGCAGTGTCTGATGCTTCAGCCCTTGCTCAATTCCTTCGACCAATTCCTCAATTGCTTGAGGCTGATCGCCCGTAGGCTTGAAATCCGATACCAGTTCAAATTTCGGCATGGGAATCGCACGCTTTCATCCACTTCAAAGAGGAGAATTATAGCTCAAACGAGCGGTTTTTGCCTGTGTCAAGAGTGGCACAGCACGGCTGATTCGCATATCATCCTGCGTAGAGACTCATGTTGATTTTTGGATAAATTGTGATTGCTCAGGATTGCAGATTATGACACAAGATTCCGGTCGTGTTTTTGCAACAATCACCCGAGGACTTCATCGCGAAAGCCCACCCATGCGCCTGTTTGAAAAGGCGAAGAAGTACGGCGTTTGGAATCCATCAGACATTGATCTGTCGCAGGATCGGGTGGATTGGCTTCACTTGAGCGATGCCGAACGCGATGTTGTGCTGCGGTTGACTTCACTGTTCCAAGGCGGCGAAGAAGCGGTCACGCTCGATTTGCTGCCGTTGATTATGACGGTCGCGCGTGAGGGTCGGCTCGAAGAAGAAATGTACCTGACCACTTTCTTATGGGAAGAAGCGAAGCATACCGATTTCTTTCGCCGCTTCCTCGATGAAGTTGTCGTCAATCCCGGCGATCTGTCGCGCTATCGGACTCCAAATTACGGGCAAGTTTTCGATACCGCGCTTCCGACAGCACTGAATCGCCTGATCACTGATTCTTCGCCGGAAGCACAGGTCATTGCCGCAGTGACTTATAACATGATCGTCGAAGGTGTCTTGGCGGAGACGGGCTACCACGCGTACTACTCCATGCTTGCACGCAACGGGATCATGCCCGGTACAGTTCAGGGAATCACGCTGCTGAAACAAGATGAATCGCGCCATATCGCCTATGGTCTTTACTTGATCTCACGATTGATGGCAGCGCACCCTGATCTGTGGAACGTCGCAGAAACGACCATGAATACGCTGCTGATTCCCGCGTTGGGTGTTGTGACTGAAATTTTCGCACTCTACGATCCCGTTCCATTCGGGCTGAGTGTCGATGAGTTTGCTGCTTACGCGACGACCCAATTTCAGAAGCGGTACGGACGATTGGCGGCAGCGCGGGGCAGCAGCCTTGAGGAGATCAATCGGGTTACACAGACAGCGATTGATCAAGATGACGCGTAAATCGCTGCAATCGACCGTTGACAAGGGGGGGGGGGGATGGTATCCTTCCATCACAATATGATGCGGGGTAGAGCAGAGGTAGCTCGTCAGGCTCAAGACTGTTATTCGGAAGCAAGATTGTTGAACAGCCCGCAGCGTTCAACAAGTGTCTGAAAAACAATGGGCTGCATGTGGGGAAACCTATATGTGAATATCTGCCGAATTCGGTGAATCCGTTCGCGGGGTAACACCGAGCTAACCGGAGAAATCCGGGAATGTGTAGAGACTAAGGGGCAGACACCTAAATAGCGGAAGCTGTATGGTGAAGATATAGTCCAGACCACGAACCCATAAGGGGCGGCGAAAGCCGAAGTGGTAAGCATAACCTGAAGGTCGCGTGTTCGAGTCACGCCCCCGCTACAAAGAAAAGGCGCATCACAGCGCCTTTTCGGTAAATAAATTGAGAAACCATCGTTCAGCAGCGGTGATGTAGCTCATTTGGTTAGAGCGGTTCACTCATAATGAACAGGTAGCTGGTTCAAGTCCAGCCATCACCATTTTGAAATCTTAAGGCTTCCGTTGTGGAAGCCTTTTTGTTTGCCATGATATTAAACAACCGCTATGATAGTGCTATCATCTCACCTGCGGAGATTTTATTGTGAAAAAGATAATACGCGATCAAGCGCGTGAAATGCGGAAAAGCGGCGAGACAGTCACCGGAATCGCAAAAGTACTCAACGTTTCAAAAGGGACCGTCAGTCTCTGGGTGCGCGACATCGTCCTTACTGATGCACAGGTAGAAGCTATACGAGTCAAGCGGTCGCAATACGCGGCACAGAACAAAGGGAGTCAAGCAAACAAAAGGAAATTTCTTACGGTGCGACAGCAGTATCAACAAGAGGGGCGTGAGGCTGCACGACTGGGTCGACCGCTTCATCTGGCAGGCTGCATGTTATATTGGGCAGAAGGCGCGAAGTCGCGGAACAGCTTCTATTTTGTGAATTCCGATCCCCATATGCTTCGATTTATGATGCGTTTTTTGCGAGAAGAAATGGGGGTGCAAGATGATGAGATAAGACTCAAGATTCACTGCCATTTTGCTGATCGGGAAACACAGCAGACAATTGAGCAATACTGGATAGACCTGCTTCAACTACCTGCCCGTGCAGTTGGAAAGACACAGCACAAAAAGGGTAGTGAGTTTCACAAGAATATTCTGACGAATGGCGTTTGTGGTATCGCTGTTTATCGCTCTCAGCTTGTGCAGCACATTTACGGCGCTATTCAAGAATATGCAGGATTTGATGCACCCGAATGGCTTTTTTAGACTTCTCCTCGAATCAAGTCTTCCCATGTTTCACGCCGACGAGCAACTTCCCATGCCAATCCACTCGCGCTGATCATAACCTCGGCGGGACGCACACGGGCGTTGTAATTGCTCGCCATTGCCATTCCATACGCCCCTGCGGTCATAACCGCCAGTAAATCACCGCGCTGTGGGTTGACGAGCGGCACCTGCCGCGCAAACACATCCGTACTTTCGCATACGGGACCCACTACTTGAACGCGCTCCGAATCGCCGCTGCGCTGCTCAAGCGGAATGATACTATGATGTGCTTCATACAGCATTGGGCGGATCAGCTCGGTCATGCCAGCATCCACGATTACGAAGGTATCCCAATCCTGCTTTTTGATGTACTGCACTTCGGTGACCAGAATTCCCGCATCGGCAATGATCCCGCGTCCCGGTTCAAGCATCACGTCGAGTCCGTTTACCAGCGGCGCGATTACTTGGGCAAAGGCGCTTGGGTGCGGAAGCTCGTCGCCGTCTTGATACGCTACCGGAAACCCACCGCCAATATCCAACGTCTTGATCCCATGACGGAATGCGAGATCGCGTGCGATTTTTACGGCTTCGGCTGTCTCAGCGATGTCATGCAGTTGACTGCCGATATGAATGTGAATGCCCGCAAAATCGAGGTGTGGGAAAAGATGTTTATCGCGCAGAATATCCTCGATGATATTCATGGAAAGCCCAAATTTCGCGCCGCCGTGTCCGGTTGCGATATTGGGGATAGTATTGGCAACAATATGGGGGTTTAGGCGCAGTGCGATCCGCTGACGTACACCTACCGTCCCCGCAATCGCATTAATCAAATCGCATTCATCGCGGTTTTCAACGTTGATCCATCCAATGCGCTGTTCGACTGCATAGCGGAGTTCCGCCATTGTCTTTCCGACTCCCGCGTATACGATCGTATCTGGTGAAGCACCCGCTGTGATCGCTCGGAAGATCTCACCGCCGCTGACGGCATCCATCCCTGCACCTGCCGCGATCAACCCACGCAATAGCGCAAGATTGCCGTTCGCTTTGATGCTGTAATGAATGTGCGCTTGGATATTTGCACCGTCAAAGGCTTCCTTGATCGTATAGTAGTTATGCAGCGCGCGTTTGAGACTGTAGAGATAAAGGGGCGTACCTACTTCGTGAGCGATCTGCGCTACGGGAAAGGTATCAGCAATTAGCGAATTGGTGCGATAATAAAAGCTGGTATTGAGCATCGGCAGACCTTTTCAGACGCACCCGAACCTTGTATCACGGGAGCGAGGATTGTATCCTGAAACAGACGGTAAGGTAGGATCAAGAGCGTGGATAAGCCGGAAACCAGATTAACCCGACAATATGAAGCGATTCGCCGCCGCGAGTATGAACTAATTACAAGACTCCTCGATGTACTGCCCAGCGTCGATGGCATTGGCGAAGAACGTGTTGCACAGGTGCGTGATGCGCTTTTTCACGCGGATCATCCCTACTTGATCGTGTTTGTCGGACCGTTTAGTTCTGGCAAAACGAGTTTGATCAATGCCTTGCTTGGTAAAGCTGATCTTCTGCCTGTGGGTCCAGTACCTACAACCGATCGTATCAGCATTTTGCGTTATGGTGAAGAACCTCAAGTGATGCGCGCCAGCGAACTTGATACGGTGTTTTATCCCTCACCCCTGCTGCAAAAAGTCAGCTTTGTCGATACTCCGGGGCTGGAATCGATTTTCCAGAAACACGAGGAAATCACAAGGCGTTTTCTCCATCGCGCAGATACAGTGCTGCTCGTCATGATGGCGACACAGGCTATGACCGCCCGCAATCTCGAATCTATGCGGATGCTGCGCTCCTACGGGAAGACCGTCATCTTGATCTTGAATCAGGTCGATTTGCTTTCACCGGACGAACGCGAAACGGTTCGCCAATATGTGATCGATCAGAGTTCACTTCAGCTCGGATTCAAGCCGGAAATCTGGATGATGTCTGCGCGGTTGGGACTCGAAGCGCGCAACCCGGACGGCACGGTTGATGCTGATAAATGGCAGGCAAGCGGTATGGATCAGCTTGAGCACTATGTTGATAATCAGCTTGGTGATCTAGCGCGCTTGAAGCAAAAACTGCAAACGCCGCTCTCGATCACACAGAATGTTTATCAAACCGCGCTGACGGCTGTGCGCGAAAATCAAGCCGCGCTCGACCAGTATCAGTCGATTGCGCAGAATGTCGAGCAGCAGCTTGCTGTTCACAAACGCGAGCAAGATCACACAGTGCGCGATCTTGATGACGAGATCACAGCGAAATTCGCCGAAGCGACACGACGCAGTAGCACCGCGATTCGTCAGATGTTTCATCTCAATCGAGCACTCGGTTCAGTCGGGCGCGGCGTCCTCGAACTCGTCGGTTTGTCCCGGCTTCAGCGCGAAGGCTCGTATACACGCGCGCAGTTTGAAGCATCAAAAGTGTTTGAACCGATCAACGAACTGAGTGATGTGGTGGATAAACTTGCGCCGCGTCTCGAAGGGAAAGACCTTCAGGATATTGATGATCTCGTCAAGTATGCCAAACGCGAGATCGCGGCGCTGCCCGCGCCGATTCAAAGCAAAGTGATCGGTGAAGTGCGACCGCCGCTGGGCTATGATCGCTCGGCACTTCAACAGGTGCGCGGCGATCTTGAAACGCTCGAACAAGAAGCCAAGATGGTCGAAACCGGAAAGCTGGAGACGGCAGTACGCAACACGCTGATTTATCTAGGCGGGTATGAAATCCTCTTTGTGATATTCGCCGTGATTGCGCTTCTCTTGAATCCGTCTGCGACAAGCACAGATCAACCGTTCTTGACGATTGGCTTGGTCGTGTTTCTGTTAGGTGTTGGCGTGTTAGGTGTGCTGCTTCTGCCGCTTCGAGGGCGCATGTTGGAGACTCAGCACGCAAACCGCTTACTCGGCTTGCAGGCGCGATATCTGGATACGTTCAACCGTGCGGCAGATAAGCAGATTGCGTATGGTATGCAGCTTCGCCGCGAAGCGATTGCGCCGCTCACCCGCTTGATCGATGCGCAAACGACGATTCAATCGGGTCAGTTAAAGGCGCTGCAATCGGCAGGGGAAGAGATTGCAAAAGTCGAGGCAGAACTGACGGCGATGGGCAAGGGCGGCGTATTTGCAGGATTGAGAGGTTGATGTGACGACACACCCCACTACGGTGATGACCCTAGAAGGTCCGCTGGCAGCACTGCGCGAATCGGAAATTCGGCTGTTGACCGATCTTGCGAACGCGCTCACGGATGCGGGTGAAGGAGCGGCGGAAGATCGCCAGCGCTTAATAGAGGTGGCGCAAGACCTCCGCGAATTGTTCTTTCTGGTGGTGATCATCGGGGAGTTCAACGCGGGCAAGTCAACATTCATCAATGCGCTTCTGGATGACGATCTACTGCCGATGGGAATCACGCCCACGACTGAAGTGATCGAATTGATCAAGTATGGTGATCAAGCATCCCGTGTGCCAGAAATGCGCTCAGATGGTATTCGCGTTTGGGCGCATCCGAACACAGGTGCGCCGGGTGTTGCATTGGTTGACACCCCCGGAACAGGTTCGATTTTCGCCAAGCACGAAAAGACGGCGAAATCGTTTCTGCACCGCAGCGATCTGGTGATATTTGTGATTTCCGCCAAGCGTGCTTTTGCCGAAACCGAGCGCTTGTATCTGGAATTGGCGAAAAATTACGGCAAGAAGATCATTCTTGTCGTGAATCAGGTCGATTTGCTCGACGCTGGGCAGCAAATGGAAGTTCGGCGTTTTGTCGAACAACAGGTGCAGGAACTTCTCGATCTGCGTCCACTATTGTTTATGGTTTCTGCGAAAGACGCGCTGAGCGGTAAGCGTGATGCAAGCAGCAGCGGTATTGACGCGGTCAAAGCGCATCTGCGCGGCGTGTTTAGCGAAATGCCGCCCGCCAAGCAAAAACTGCTTACCCCCCTTGATCTCGCGGAGCATATCGCTGAACGTTACAAAGAGTCGGTCAAGCATCAGGCAGACGCAGTCAGTACCGATACGTCTAAGGCGCGCGATATTCAAAGCGAATTGGAAAACCAGTCGCAAGGATTAGGCGCTCAACTCAAAACCGCCCGCGCCGAAATTGACCGTGTATTTGAGGGAATGCGTCAGCGCGGACTGGAGTTCATCAACTCTCGCCTGTCCATCCGTCAAATTGGGCGATCACTCCGTGAGATCAATGATGCCAGCAGCGGATATATCAATGCTTTGATCGATAACAGCCGTGCGTACTGGCGCAGTGTGATCGAACGTCTGAATACGCTGCGTGCCCAGCTCGAAGGGGAAGTTGGCGGCTTGGATGCGGGTGTATATGCCGAACAACGCGAAGCGCTCGAAGAAGCGATCCGCATTGCCGAAACAGAACTTAAGACATATTCAACCGGACGCGTGATCGGTGAAATGGAAGACTCCTTCCGCGCCAACATGAACGGTTTCCTCGTCAGTTCGATCACATCGGTATTGGGGATCATCGTTTCGGCTGCGGCGATTCTTGCACAAGGTCCCGTTGTTGGTTTGGCGGCGGCAGCGCTGATCGTTGCGGCTCCGCTGGCAGTGCTCGGCGGCGCGGCAACCTACCGCTACTACCGCCGTGTGACGGCGGATGCGAAAAAGGACTTCAGCGACCGCATCGACACACTGCAAAAAACCTATCATGAGGCAGTAGACACGCTCACGCAGAAAGAGCGCGCCCGCCTTGCGCATTATGGCAATCAAGTCTTAACACCAATTTTCAGCCGCTTGAATGTCCTAAGTGGTCGCTATAACGCACAGCTTATCGCGCTCCGAACGCTGCAAGATCAACTGACGATTATTCGGAAGGGGATTGAGGAGGCGAAATGACCATATCGCTTGAAGATCAGCTAATTGTTGCGCTTGAAATTGGGCTTGCCGCGTTTCTAAGTGCAATTGTCGGGCTTGATCGGGAGCGGTTGAACAAACATGCGGGCTTGAGAACTCACATTCTCGTTGGGGTGGGGGCGTGTTTGTTTACCGCCCTCTCCCTACGTGCCTTCCCACACTCAGAGACCAGCCGCATTGCCGCTCAAATTGTGACAGGGATCGGGTTTCTTGGCGCGGGTGCGATTTTGAAAGAACACAATCGCGTACACGGCTTGACAACTGCTGCCTCAATTTGGGCGACATCAGCCGTTGGAATGGCGGTTGGGGTTGGCGCTTGGTTTATCGCGATTGTCGCTACACTGCTGATCTGGTTTGTGCTTGCGGTCGTGCTGCGGGTTACGGAAGACCCCAATAATAAACACATACCCAAAGAAGATTAGAGTCCGTGTATTTCTCGTACGCGCGCGATGATCGGTGCGATATCGGGTGCTCCGCGCCGCTGATCTGCTGCGCCGAATGGGTCGCTGATGAAGTCATCGTCCAGCAAAACGCGCGCGATGTTCGCCCAACCATGCCCAAGTACATCTAGATCATAACCACCTTCCATCACAAACACGATTCTGCCACCGCAAAGTTTATCCGCCATTTTGACAAACTCGCGGCTGATCTGGACAAAGCCTGTTAAGGAGAGTTTCAGACCGCCAAGCGGATCTGCCCAATGCGCATCGTATCCCGTTGAGACGAGGATCAAATCCGGCTTAAAGCGCTCTGCTGCTTTCCAGATGATTTGTTCGGTAAGGGCGGCGAAACTCGCGTCT
Source organism: Anaerolineae bacterium (assembly GCA_026645745.1). Lineage (GTDB taxonomy): Bacteria > Chloroflexota > Anaerolineae > Aggregatilineales > Phototrophicaceae > Flexifilum. The sequence continues at coordinate 25,310 of JAPKMU010000024.1, forward strand.
CCGTGCCCAAAGGGCAGCGGGATATTCATCGTGTATCCTCTTCCCGCGCCGCGCCCAGTATCTTCAAACGCGCCCGTGTACGGATAATGCGGCGAAAGGTGCGTCGAGACAAACATCACTGACGGATCATCATAAAAGATCGCTTCCGTTCCGTTGCCGTGATGCACATCATCATCAAGGATCAGGATACGATTTAAGCCAAGTCTGCGCTGCGCGTATCGCGCAGCGATGGCGACGTTTCCCAACAAGCAGAACCCCATCCCCCGGTGTGCCAGCGCATGATGTCCCGGTGGACGCACCATCGCTATCGCATTATCGGCGCGTTTTGCTGCAACTTCTTCAACTGCGTTGATCACACCGCCCGCAGCCAACCGCGCGATTTCATAGCTCACAGGCGCAACATATGTATCAGGACCTAACCCGACCATGCGCTCCTGCTGGCTGATGCGTTCAAGCAGATCGAGATAGTCCGGCGTGTGAACCGCGAGTAGTGATTCGTCATCGACGGGCTGCGCTTCGATGCTTCGCAAGCGGGGGAGCAGTCCGTCTGTTTTGAGCTGCGCCCATACCGCGCGAATGCGTTCCGCGTGCTCGACATGTTCCGGGAGATCATGCTCAACATAACGAGGGTGTGTGACATACGCGGTAGTCATGACAAATGCTCCTGCACTACTCCGCGAGCGGCACAGCACGCGGACGAAGGATCAAATAATCAAATCCGTTCATGGCGACGGTTTCTGTTTGTTCATACTGCCGCTGGATCGCCTGAAGAACCTCGGTTGGGTAGAATTGGGCGCGCATGATCACCAGCCCAAAGGCTTGATTCTCAATCATGTCAATTAATTCTGAACCATCGAACACACCGTTCAGCCATAAATTCAGAAGCTGTGTTGGGTTCGTGATCACGTCTTGACCCGCCAGCAGTTGAAACCCGGCTTCTTCGCTGAGGGCGGGGCGGTCGCTGGCACGTATCATTTCAACGATTCTCCATCCAGCGTCAATGTCCGCTTGGGTTGTCCAATGCCCGATATCCGCGTAGCCGCCGACGATTCGCGTGGCTGAGTCATGAAAACCATTCAACGCATTCGCTTCGATTCCCAACACGTCCGCGATTGCGCTGTACACCGGAGCATCTGTTGGCAAGTGGATCACCGTTCGCCCGTATTCCAGATAGAGCAGAGGTATCACGATGAAGGCTGAAGTCGTGAGTGGTTTTGCGAGACGCTTGAACGGAAAAATCACGAGGCGGCTTAAGTAATTCACCGGAAAATGCCAATCACCGTTGAGCATTTTGGATGCAAAAATGCCGCTCAAGATCATCACAGCGGCGATAGACGTAGCGAAGTAGCTGTCACCACCGCCCCATGTGCCGGAAAGTGCTCCTTGTACTAAGCTTGCTGCAAACCAGAGCGCATAAATCGAAATGCGGCTGAAATAGACCTGATAGATCACCAGCAGCACTGCCGGGACGATCAAGAATCCGTGTAGATGCCACCACAATCGAAACAACCCAATTGTTTGGTCAAAGTTAATTCGGTTGACATTTGCCTGTATCGCCTGACGAAACCATTCGCCGCCCGTCGCCCAATTCATCCAGAGAAAGATTGCTCCGCCCGCCAGTGTGAACAGCACCCCGGCGACGATAGCACGGCGCGGCTGACGAATGAATAAGAAGATCAGCGCGGCTGCTGCGGTAAAGATGGCAAGTTGTTTGGTATAGCCGGCGGCGATAATCAACAGGAGTCCGATGGCGATCACACGCCGTCGTCTGCTTTGATCAGGGATTTCGTTCGCGTTGGCGAGAATCACCACCGCCAGCGTCTCAAACATCACCATCGTCATATGCTGACGGAACAGCGGACCGATGTGATACACCGTGTTTGATGCGAGAAACGCCAGTGCGGATAAGACTGCCAGATCACGTCGGCGTCCTTCGCGGTAAACCGCTAACCCGATTGCAGATGCGGTAATCAACGTGCCCAAGAAGCCGAGCAACCGCCCATACCAATACGCGGGACCGAATACCCAAACGAACGGCGCGGCGATCACATGAAACAGCGGCGGATAATTGCTCGAATAAAACGGGTAGGTATCAGTATT
>JAPKMU010000250.1 GCA_026645745.1 Anaerolineae bacterium
GCTGTAGCCGACATTTTTGAAGCCGCACGCAAAACCAACGCCGCGCCGCAGTGCCGAATTTTCGGGCTGATCAATCGGAGTCCGCGTCCATGCGCCGCCCGACTGCGCCCAATAACTCTCGCGCCCTGCCGCTTCGATCACCTGCGGCATGGTCACGCCTTTCGGGAGCGGCGTTCCAACTGACAAAATACTGCCTTCGCGTACCGAATTTTTGAGGCGGATCGTGATCGGGTCGATGCCGAGCGCTTCGGCGAGGCGGTTCATCATACCTTCAGCGGCAAACGCCGCTTGTGGCGCGCCAAATCCGCGAAATGCGCCCGTCGGGATGTTGTTCGTCAGCACGCCGTAAGAGTCAATGTGAACATTGGGGATTTCATAGGGACCTGTCACCATCAAATTGGCATTCGCCAAGACTTTCGTCGTGGTGTAATTGTACGGTCCCGCGTCCGCGATCACTTCCGCTTGAATCGCCGTCACCCTTCCGTCGCGTTTTGCGCCCCACTTGGTCTTGATACGAAAGGGATGACGTTTGTGATGATACAAAATCGACTCGTGGCGGCTCCACATGATCTTGATCGGGCGCTGAAGTTTCCACACCGCAAGCGCCAGCACGATCTGAACGGACATATCTTCACGCCCACCGAACGCGCCGCCGATTGCCGGATAAATCACACGCACTTGTTCTTCAGGGATGTTCAGCGCATGAGCGATCAAATATTGATCTTCGTGTGTCCACTGCCCCGCTACGACGATTGTCACACGCCCTTCTTCGTCAATGTAGCCGAGTCCAGCTTCCGGCTGTAAGTAGGCGTGTTCCTGATACCCAGTCGTGAACTCGCCTTCTAAAATCACATCCGCCGCCGCCCATCCCGCATCCATATCACCATGACGGGTGCGGTAGCGGACGAGTACATTGTTCGCCAACCCATCGCGGATTTGCGGTGCGCCGTCCGCCATCGCCTCGACCGGATCGAAAACTGCCGGAAGGTCTTCATATTCGATATGAATACGCTTCGCTGCCTCCGCCGCGATTTGCTCAGTCTCAGCGACGACGATAGCGACGTTATCCATGTAACAGCGGACGTTTTCCGCACCGGGAATCGTACTGCCCGGTCCACACAGCACAGGTTGATCTTTCATCACCAACCCGTACTCATTAACCGGAACATCCTGCGCGGTGTAAACAGCAACCACGCCGGGAATTTGCAGCGCTTCGCTTGCATCCACGTTCACGATCCGCGCATGAGCGCGGTCGCTGAAGCGGATCTTCATGTAAAGCTGGTTTTCCTTATCGAAGTCGCCGGGATATGACGCTTCGCCTGTCACTTTGCCGCGCGCATCAATGCGCGTCACGCTTTGCCCCAAAACCTTCGGGGTGTTCTCTTGATCGACCACGATGGTTAACTCGATTTTTCTGAACTAACGCAGCCCGTTCATCGCCGCAATCTCTTGTGTGACTGTTCCGGCACTCAACCGAATGCGCACCGCTTCACGGTTCATCAGCCGCTGAAGGATTGCGACGGCGGTCGCGTAGGTCGGGTCAACGCCGATGTAATTCAAACTTCCCGCACCGAGGTTATGTCCTTTCGTGCGCGGGGTATCGCTCGCGTAGTGCAGCACGCCAATATCGAACGGCGCATGGTGGAGAGTCACAATTTCATTTTGCGGGTGGCGACGCGGGCGCACAACTTCGTAGATCGCACTCAGATACGGACCGGCTTCCATTTCAAGCACGGTGTAGCCTTCGCGGTAGAAGACATCCATATAGCGCGAGTTTTGCAGGAACGTACCGAGCGCGCTGATCGCCTTTTGATTATCCAACACCTGCCCCATCGACAGGAACGGCGCGACATCTTGCGCTGTGAAGCAGTTATTGAACAGATAGCTGTTGCGCGAATGCTCGTCATGCACCACATTCGAGATCATCACGTCGCCGATGCGCGCATTCAGTGTCGCGGCTTTACCCATCACATACACACCGAGCAGCCGTTCGACGCGCTCACTGAGACGTGCCAGAATTTCATAGGCACCCAAGCCAAGCGGATAGTCGATATTGATGATGATCGCATCCGTCCGCTGAAGCCACGCGAAGTCAGGGTCGGCGTGCAAGCGCGGATCGAGCCACTCAGGGCGGAGCTTGTTTAACTCGATGACCTGCGTTTCCAATTCAAACCCATGACGGCTGGGGATGCGATGAATACCGAGCGCAGTTTCATCGCGCCGCATTTCACCGCGCACCTCGCCGCGATCCGCAGTGTCGAGGTAGTTGCGCAGCACATAATACAGGAAGTTGCTCCGGCTGCTCACGCTGCCTTCGCGCTCAAGCAAGTGATATTCCGCCAGTAAGTCCGCATGTTCGCCGTCTTCCATATAGGCGATCAGCGTCTTTTCCTCGCGGAGCGCAAACCCGGTGAGCAAATTCACGAGCGAATGGGTATTGCTGCTGACGAAATAGACCGGACGATCTTCCAGATCAACGTGTGAGTGAAGCTGCTCCTTGATTTCGTCCCACCACTGCGCGGTTGCGCGGCGGTAATCAGCTTGCGAGCCGCCAAGCAAACGCACGCCAAAGGATTTTCGCGTGCGTGCGATTTTGACGAGATTGGCGACAAACCGAAGTCCCCATGCTGTCTCAAGCCGCCGTATATCATTCGGCGTCATATGGGTCGTCATCGCCAGCAGTTCGATTTCGCTTTCGGTCAGCTTCTGGACGCGCTTCTCATTGTGCGTCAAGAACAAACGCGCCGCTTCCGCTTGCAGGAGATCGTGCAGCTTGTTCCACTCAATCTGGTATGCAGTTAGCATCGGCAGCAGATCGTCAATATCCGAGCGGCTGACCACAAACACTGCCAGCGTCGATTTGCCATCGAAATGCGTGCGGCGGCGGCGACCGGGCGCATACACCCGTTCCCATTCATCGACAGGATACCCTGCCTCTGCGAATGACTTCTCCACCTGCCCGATTAAGATCAGGTCAACATCTGCAAGACACGAGGGCAGCCGCTGACTGCTGTATGACAGCGCCGCTGTATCCGGCACAGTCTCCGAACGTGCGTGGACATGCAGTGATGAGTCCAGCGTTAGATAGCTCTCCACGAGGGTTTCGATCTGAATCGTATGCGTTGAGCGCAGCAGCGAGTAGTACGTCCGCATATACAGTTCAAGTTCTTCACTTCCAGTCGTTGGAACGGTGCGATCCATTGCTGACCCCTTTATTCGCTGATGACGTTACGACCGGCGGTCGTCAAACCGTTCCCGGTTCGTATCGGTACGCGCTTGAACTTCTTGGCGCATTTGACGGTTCAACTTTTGCTGGCGTTTCTTCTCGTATTCCTTGGCTTGCATCATTTGAATCCGCTCTTTGGTCAAATCTGTCTCTTTGACATTCATCGCCTTCTTCGGTGTTGCTGCCGCGACAATCAACCCAACGATTGTGATCAGCACGAGGAAGATCATACCAGCGATGAACAAGTGCAGAGTCGACTCCTCCATACCGCGCCCAAACGACGCATTCTGATCTTTCAGCCACAAAATTACGCTCGGCGCGGCGAACCAGCCGAGGATCAGACACGCTGCACCAAGAACCAGACCGACGAGCGGTCGCAGCCCTGTACGTTTCTTCTTTTCCTTGATGATGACTTGAGACATGTTATCGCTCCTCTACACGGCTTGCGCCCAACACTGCCTGTATGATCTTATAGTACCCTGTACAGCGGCAGAGATTTCCACTCAAACTTTGTTCGACCTGCGCGGGCGTCGGATCAGGCGTTTCTTCGAGCAGTTTCGCACCCGCCATCAAAAAGCCGGGCGTGCAGTACCCGCACTGCACCGCGCCATGATCGATGAACGACTGCTGAATCGGGTGAAGTTCACCGTTCTCCGCGAGTCCTTCTACGGTGACGATCTCAGCATCATGCGCACGTGGAGCAGGCACAAGACACGCCATCACAGCCGCGCCATCAAGGAAAATGGTACATGCACCGCATTCTCCTTCCGCACAACCTTCTTTCGTTCCCGGAAGCCCAACGTCTTCACGCAGGAAGTCGAGGAGTGTCTTTTGAGATGCGCCTTCCACCGTGAACCGCTCTCCGTTGATCGTCGTCGTGATCGGCTGATCGTGTTCGGCTTCTGTGCTGTGTTCAATGCGCTGATCAACCGGATGCGGCGCGTGTCCGTGATATGCGCCCCAGAGCATCGGCGGGTGATCCGGGAAGCGTTGGCGCTCTGTGCCATCTGCAAGTGCGCGCAGCGCACGGCTGACGAGAACACGCACCATCTCGCGCCGGTAATCTGCCGTGCCACGAACATCGGTGATCGGATCGACAGATGCCGCCGCCAGCTTGGCTGCTTCGCGGATTGTTTCGGGCGTCAGCAAACGCCCCGTGAGCGACCGCTCCGCGACTTGTGCATGGACAATCGTCGGCGCGACACTGCCTAGCGTGATCGCCGCCTTTGTGATCGTCTCGCCATCCAATTCGAGGATCACAGCCGCATTGACAACAGAGATCGCTTGGGCGCGGCGCAGCCCCAATTTGAAAAACACGCCGCGTTCGTTATGGGCTAATGCCGGGAACGTGATTGCGGTTAGAATCTCGTCCGGGCGCATAACCGTCCGGCGCACCCCTGTATAAAAGTCGCGCAGTGGTACGGTGCGCTCTCCGTCGAGCGATACCAATCGAACTTGCGCGCCGAGCGCCATCAACGGCGTAATCGTATCGTTCGCCGGGGAAGCCGTGATCACGTTGCCCGCGACGGTGGCGCGGTTGCGGATTTGCGGCGCACCAACTTCCCAACACGCTTGAGCAAGCGGCAGTGCGCGCTCTACCATCAGCGCATGATCGACCACTTGGTTATGGGTGACGAGTGCGCCCAACGTGATTTCATCGCCGTGCAGTGTGATCGTATCCAGACCGGGAACACGGGTGATATCGATCAGGGTATCAACACCGGGGCGCACTTCCCGGTCAAGCTCGATGATCAAATCGGTGCCACCCGCGATGATGCGCGCCCGCTCACGATACTGCGCGAGGAGTTCGAGAGCTTCGGCGGTCGTGCTAACGGTGAAATAGTGTGACCACATGATTATTCCGGTTCAATCTCTAGCAGTGTAACAGGATTGATGTTGATGATCTTGGTATCCCCGTGCTGTGTTTCCGTCTGCACACGGCGATCATACGTGTGAACATGCCCATGTACCATATAGCGAGGGCGATACCAATCGAGGAACTGCAAATACGCCTTAAAACCGCGATGCGGCAGATCTTCCGCGTCATGAATGCCGAAAGCGGGCGCGTGGGTGACAAACATATCGATTGGGCGCTTGTTCGCCAGCTTTCTCAAGTAGATCGACAACCCCGCTTTTACAACCATACTCCTCATTTCGGATTCCGTGTATTGAATCGGGCTTTGGTTATACCGGATTGATCCCTCGATTCCGTAAAACGCGAGTCCCTTGTAGGTGTATAAACGTTGGTGCAAATTTTCGCCGCCGGGAGGTCGTTCGGTGTAGCTGGTGTCATGATTCCCGCGCACATAAAGAAGCTGCACGTTGAGGACACTCGTAATGAACTCTAAATAGGTCACGGGCATATCGCCACAACTCACGATGAGTTCGACATCGTGGTAACGCCGGCGCAAGTGCGCGGCGTTCTCCATCTGCTGCATAACGGTATCACTGATACACAGAATCTTCACAATACAACACAGCCCATCATCAAAATCGAAAGTCTACGTGGAGCCGCTCGGCTCCATCTTCATGGATTCTCCTGTACCGCCGCGCCGCATCATGATCAATTCAGCGAAGATGCTCACGGCGATTTCTTTCGGCGTTTCGGCGTTGAGTTCCAACCCAATCGGCGCATGAACCCGCGCAAGCTGCGCATCCGTCATGCCGCGCTGTTCGCGGAGTTCTTTCATTGTGAGCGTCCAACGGCGGCGGCTGCCGATGACGCCGATATACGGCGCAGGTGTGGCAATCAAAGCAGGGATCAGATCGAGATCGACCGGAAGCCCACGCGTCACCGCTGCAATATACATGTGCGCGGTGATCGTCACCTGCTGGAGTAAATCGGCGGGTTTGCTGACTGCATAACCGTCCAGCCCCGGCACGTACTCAGGATTGCAGAACTCAGGGCGGTCATCACTGAGGATCACACGCCAGCCTGACCACTTTCCCAACTCCGCCAGCGCTTTACCCACATGACCGCCTCCGATTACAAGCAAGGTCGGTGCAGGATGAAGCGGCTCGATAAAGACTTCGACCGTGCCGCCGCATACACCGGGATCACCTGCCTGAATATCGTTCAGGGCATACGACACAGTGCGCGCATCGCCGCTGGTGATTACGCCCAACGCCTCGCGGATCGCCAAGTCTTCCATCTTGCCGCCGCCAATCGTCCCCACAAACGAGCCATCGGCGCGCACAAGCATCTTGCTGCCCACATGACGCGGGACACTTCCCTGCACGCTGATGATCGTCGCTAACGCGGCGGCTTCACCGCTATCATGCGCCGTGATGAGCGCTTCATAAACTGCCCGTGTGTCGTCCATCGGTTCACGCTACTGGAGTTCGAATTCCCCGATCCAGTATCGGTTTTCCTCGTCGCCGTCAGAAGGCGTCAGCCGCGCAAACGTGACCGGATCATATAATCCGATTGCCACGCGATATCGTCCAGAAGGAAGATCGCTGACGTTCACCTCAATTGTGTCACGAAATGCGCCGGGTAGCCAATTTCCCGGCGGAAGCATGCCGCCGCCGGGGCGCGCGTCAACCTGTTTGACGATGCGCGTCAAGTCTTCCGCCGGGTAGAAGTGAATGAAATAGGCGTAATCGCCGGATGCGCTGCTTGGCGTGAACCATGTCAGCCTTAGCGTGATCGTTCCGTAACTGCTCCAGTCGGAGTTCTCGCGCGGATCGACAGTGCCGCTGGCGTCACGCACCGCTAATTCAATCGATCCGTCTTGAAACGTCACTGACGCGGAGTCTGGCATCGTCACCGGCGGGTAGTAACTGGCGAACAGCCAATGATAATACGGCTGATACGCGCCGCCGGGAACGTTCGGCACGATCCGAATGGTGACCTGATCGGCAGTGATGAGTGCGCCGGGGATGAACGTCGCCACTTCAAACCATGATCCCGGTAGATCGGGGATCACCCGCGTGCCGACAAACGTTTCATTCGCGTAAACGTCGAACGTACCGCGATTCGCCGCATGAATGCGCGAGATCAAAACAGCATCTTCGCCCGCCCGCGCCGTGAGCGTGAATGATTCTTCGCCTGTGATGCGCCGCCCACCGTCCATGACGGAGCAGGTGTAGAGCGCGCACCCAAACGTCTGAAACTGGAAGAATTCGGTTGGAAAGCCGCCGAGCGCCCCGTTTGCCGTCCATCGATACCCATTCGCGCGTTCAGACTCCAAATCCGCCACGTTGAGCGAGTCGATCCAGTTCATGTTCGAGAACACATCAAGATACAACCCCGGCAGCGCGTCGAGATCGGGTTGATGCGAGGCGGTATCGTACTGCGGCTGATAAATTCCTTGATCGGCGGCGGCAAGCGCGACATTGCGCGTATGATCGAGATCAACGGTATACCCGATCCGCCGCGTGCTGTATAAATCCGTCTCCGCCAGATACCCTAAGCCGAGTCCATGCCCTTCCCCATATGAGGCAATCATGTCCGGGCGTTCGCGCAAGATGAATTCTCCGACCGATCCGGGTCCGTTGCGCCAGTATTCCGCCGCGCCGGGGGTCGTCAATCCGACAATATCAAGCGTGGTATGCCCGCCGACGTAGCGCATCATCCCTACGTCATGCACGGCGATCACGGCATCATCGGGTGCATGTTCGCTCAGCCACAGCGCCATTTGATACGGTTGATGATAGACACTGCTCACGTTGACGACGTAACTCTGAAAAAACCACAGCGCCGACATCAGCGCCAAGTATGCTGCGCCCATTAGCGCAAGCGGTTTTAACCATGTACGCCGCGTCAGTACCGCGCCGCCGATCACCGCCAGCGCAAATAAGCTGGCGATCAGCGGCATTTGATAACGCTTGAAATGCCAGAATGCCGTATCAAGCGTGCTGATCGCCGCCATTGACCCGATCAGCCACAAAATCAGCACCGCCGCGATCCCGCGCCAATGTTTGTTAATTAACAGATAGAGCAGTCCGCCAAGCGTCAGCAGCACGGCGAAAGCACCGAGATAAAACGGCTGTTCCGGCATAAGTGCGAACGCTTCCGCGAACGCTCGGGTGAAATTCTCCCAGATGCGCGTGATCGTATAGCCCAGATCGAACGGGACAACGCCGAACAGCGATTTCGCCGCATTTCCAGTCGCTACCGCCGATCCG
>JAPKMU010000251.1 GCA_026645745.1 Anaerolineae bacterium
TGCGGAAAACCATCTGAGCCAATCGTACCCAAGCGGGCGATGACAGGTTTCTTCAGCACATCGCGCACTTCATCCAACGTCACAGCCATTTCCATTCCCCTTTTAGTCGCCTTACTGCCCTATTCAAAATACACATCTCGAACGAACAGCAGGGTGAGCATGCCATATACACTTGCGAATAGAACGAGAATCGCATAATGCAGCACTTTCGAGCGTTTGCCCACCAGCGCTAACACCATCAGCATCGGAAACATCACAAAGGCGTAGCGAAAATAGCTGATCAATGACGCGCTCGCACTCACAGCCACTGTCGCCAGCATATACACACCGTATGCTGTGCCAAAGCGTATCCACGCCACAACGGAGAGGATGATCGTCAGCATGAGTGCGCTGACACTCAGCATCATCGAAAGCGGGACGATCTCCCCGGCGGCGGCGAGTTCAATGAATGTTCGCACGACATCGGAGGTTGCGACGAACAACTGATCGGTGCTTCTTCCCCAAGCGGATTGGACTTCCCGAAATAACCAAGGGTCGCCGTAGGCATTGTTTAGATACAGCATATGGCTGAACAGCCCAAACGGAATCAAGCCAATAGCGAGAAGCACGGCTGGTTGCTGCACAATTCCGTTGATCAAACCACGCCAACCCTGTCTTGTAAACATGGTGCGCACCGTAAAACCATGAGAACGCGCCCACTCCAGCACCATAAACAGGACGATCAAGACACCGACTATCCGTGTGGCGCTTAACATGATCGCGGCGGCGATGCCAATCGTCCACCATCCCCGCCGCGCGGAATAGACAGCGATCAGCGACAGAAGCAGGAAAAGACTTTCCGTATATACTGTTGAGAAGAAAAACGCAGCAGGTGCAAACGCCAAATACAAGACAAGACGTTCCGCTGCATCGGGGTCATTCGGGACTTCATAACGCATCAAGGCATAGGCAATGATGAGCGATCCGAGCAAGGCGGCATGGGTGATCAATACACCTGCCGAAATGATGTCGCCCGTCATGAAACCAACAGTGCGCATCAACAGCGGCAGCACGGGAAAGAAGGCGATATTTGACTGTTCTTCTGCCAGATACCAGTAGCCGTCCGCCGCGATTGTGTAATACCATCCACCATCCCAACGACTCCACACCGAAGTATCCGCATCATCTTGCATTGGAGCGCCGTATGACAGAGCAGCCAGCACCAGAAAGATAATCCGCGTGACGACAAACACTTCAATCGGGAAACGAAATCGCGCCAGCAGTCCTAATGTTTTATTGACAGTTATCCGCACGGCGGCTCCTCTGTGGGTCGGTCTGTTAGTCCTGCTCCTGCTCAATCTCGGATTATACAGGGTTCTGCCCCCTGCCGACCGCGATTACTTCCTTACTCCGTCGCGTACCTACTGGCTTCAATTTGATCAACCTTATTTCAGCGTTGGCTGGTACGGCGTCGAAACAAGTGATACAGGTATCACCTACAAATGGACGCGCCGCCCTGATGCGTGGATCACGCTGCCGCTTCGCGCCCAAGATGATCTTGAACTCATCATCCAGCTCCACCTGCTTCCAGAACCTATGCCGGATGCGTTCGGTGTTGTCGTAGATGACACAGAAATTCCGCTGGTGCGCGATGATCATGTTTATAGCGGCATCATTCCGTTGAGTGCCCGTCGCAGCCCGGACGAAATCACTCTGCGCTTTATCGCGCCGCAAACCGTTTATCTCCCGGATGTCGATCCATCTTCAAACGATCAGCGCACGCTGGGCGTTGCGGTGGACTGGTTGATCATTCGCCCTGTTACAATGCCGGGAAGGCTTTATGAGTTTGACACCTTAACACCCGCCGCGACGAACTGGTACGGAAGCGAAACCGACACAACAACTGGCTTCAATTTTCGCTGGACTTCCGCCGAGTCCGCCGATCTGCCAGTGGACAACCTGCCAATAGGCATCCCGTTCCGCGTCGAAGTCGCGCTTGTCTCAGTATTTGTGTCCGGCGGGCTGGAACAATTCTCCCTCTCGCTCGATGGCGAACCTCTTGAACTCACCCGCGCCGACCGCGACGGGCGCTTTGTTTTCAGCGCAGACATCCCTGCACGCACACAATCCGAAGGCGTCTTTACGTTCAGCGTGCCCAGCGTGAGCAGTCCTGCGCTTGAAGGGCGCGGCTCAGATGAGCGTATGCTCGGCGCGCAAGTTGATTGGATGCGCATCATCGTCGAAGGCAGCCGTTGAAACCAAACATGGATACACGCTTGACGACCGAGCGCGCGATTTCACTCCGTTGGATCACTGCGATAGCGGCGGTGTCTCTCATCGCAGCACTCGTCGCCGTCTCATGGATGGGCTTCGATTTCAGCCGCATTGCTGAGGCAGCGATTGGGGATAGCAAAGATGGGATTACGTTCCCGTATCATCTCTTTCAAGCGTTCGATAATCTGCTCAACCGACCGCTTAACCTTGGCTACGCGCGGGTATTCGCCAGCGTTCTCGAAGCCGCGCCGAACAGCTATACCATCGCACCTTACGGGATCGCAGTTGTCACCCTCCCAATCTATTTATTGAGCGGCGCAAATCACATCCTGACAGCCAATCTATATGTCTTGGCGACCTTCCCATTCACCGCTGTCGCGGGTTACGCCTTAGCGCGTTACCTTGTACAAGCACCCCGCCCTGCCGCTGCTGCCGCCGGTTTCTTGCTTGCGTTCGCCCCGGTTCGCGTCTTGCATCTACAACTTTCGCACCCGGAAATTCTTTCTCTGCACGCCCTTTTGATCGCCCTATATGTGCTGCACAAGCTGATCGATTCACCCCGGTGGCAGTGGGCAGCAGCATTCGGACTTTCCTTCTGGTATCTGGTCACCACCAGCGCCTATTTAGGATTCTTTCTTGTCGTGTACAGCCTCATATTCGGCGTTTGGCTGCTGGTCGTACAACCCAAGGTGCTCTCACTGCGCTTGATCGGATGGTCTGCGGCAGCGGTGCTGGTTGCCGCTGTGCTGATTCTCCCATTTTTCAGTTTTCGACTTGGCAGTGTAAACATCAGCGGGCATCCTTTCGGTGAAATCGAATGGCTGGCAGCCCGTCCGCTCAACTGGATACAAGGCTCATCCTTCATCTACTTCGACGCAAACGGGCACGAAGTCGAAGAGAAAATGATTTTTCTTGGGTTCATTCCCCTTGGGCTGGCGATTGTGGGTGCGTGGCTCACGCGGCGTTCGCTGCGTTATGTCAGCCTGTGGGTGATCGTGATCGTCTGCGCGTACTTGTTCACCCTTGGACCGCTGATCGCGGTAGGCGAGGACTCGATTCTCTCTCCCTACTTGATTTTGTTTCAGCTTCCGGGGGCGGCAGCGATTCGGCACACGCCGCGTTACAGCCTGCTCGCACTGATCGGGGTTGCGCTCTTGGCAAGTGCTGCGCTGACTCACCTGTTCAAAACCGCTGAACCTGCCCGCGCATGGGCGCTTCTTTGCGTCATCGCGGCAGCATTCGTGATCGAATCAATTCCCTATAACGGCTTATCCATTGGGCGCTTTGAGCAAACCTTTCGATTGGCTTCCGATTCGCCTGCAGGGTACCCAATGATCGGTGCGCCGTCCTTCTTTTCGCCGCTGCTAAACGATTGGCTCGATCGCCTGCCAGACGAGACGCTCACATTTCACTATCCAGTGGAAGATTTCGCAAATCAGCAGTATATGGCGGCGTTGGCATATCACCGCCAACCGATGCTCAATGGACAAGCAAGTTTCTACCCATCGTGGTATCGAGATCGAGATTGGAATCGATTTCCCAGTCTCCATACGCTGTGGGCACTGCGCGAACACGGGGTCGCTTATATCCTTGTCTATAATCCGCTCCTTCGTGATGACCTTCAACGCACGGTTACGGATCGTTTACAGAGCTTTCGGGGAGAGGTGACGTGGGTTGCCACCGTCGATCAAGTGGATATCTACCACTTAGAAGCGCCAGCCTCACAAGAGTCGATCCGATTCGACTTTGACGAATACGTGCCGGGGACGGGTTGGTATGGAAGCGAAACACGCGGGGACGGTGTTACCTTTGCGTGGACGAATGGAAGTGCGTTCACGTTAGCATTTCCACCGCTGTTAGGTGATCAATCTGCCACACTTCGCGCCCGCATTATCTTCACCTTTCAGCCCGAAAACTTCTCTCAACTGCGTCTCGAAGTCGGCGGCGAGTCAATCCCATTGACGATGAACCAAACTGCCGATGATAGGATAATCGACGCCGTGCTGCCCGAAAGTGTGCTCACCCGTGAACCGCTGATATTGAATTTCACAACGGTTCAGCAGGGCAGCCCACTGCTCGCGCGCACTGGTGCTGATCCGCGTGCACTAGGTCTTGCGTTTGATTGGATTGAGGTGGTAAGCCAGCATTAACAAAGTCTTTATGATAAAAGTTGTGTAAAGTGTATTGTGTCAAAGTGACAAACGTAATAGACTTCACTTGATATTCATCAGGCAACCGTAATTCAGGAGACTCAATGTCATACATCAAGCGCTTCATGGTGGTATTCGCGTTACTGGCAATTTTGGCTGCGGTAGTGGGTGTCGCTGCACAAACGGGTTATGGGACGACCAGCCCAACTCCCCCGTCTTGTGGTACGGGTTCGTTTTATGACGAACTTTCGGAAGGTGATGCGCAGGAATTCTTCGCAGGCAAGGATGCTGTGTTCGACTTCAGCAATCTCGATCTGGTAACCGTTTTCTATACGCGCTGCTTTGGCAATATTATTCGCACGCTGACCAGCTTCCAAGAACGCTACCCAGATTTCACCTGCGAAAATGCTGTCGTCTACAAGGTCGATGCGAACGGCAATATTGGTGTGTGGCCCTTCACGTGTGACGCGAACACCGATGTGTTCACCATTCTCGGCACTGGCTTGCCGGGTCATATCATGATTTTCGCCCAGCAAAACGAGGCGATCAATCCAACGCCAGTTTACACGTTCAGCAACTCGCTCTAGTCTTCGTTTACCTGCGCTCGCCGGATTGTTTCCGGCGAGCGCAGCACCGCCTCGCTGAATCAAGAGAATCCGACAAGTGAAAAAACTGTTTCGCACGCTCACGGTAATGCTCCTCTGCGCTTTGTGGCTTGTCAGCACTGCGGCATTTGCTCAAACATCGTCCGGGCATGTCATCTACTATTTGCTGGATGTCGATGGAATCCATCAACTCGTGCGCGCCACGCTCGACGGACTCCAAACCCCCATCAGCGAGACTCAACAGGGTTCAGTCGTCGCATACGATATTGGTGATGTCGCGGCGTATGTCACGCGCACGCCGCAGGCACAACTCACCCTGTACCTTGCGCCGCTTGATGGAACGCTGCAAGCGACGAGCGTCACGACGGCGGCGAATCAGGTGTTTGATGTGGTGCTGACCCCCAATGCCGTATATGTCAATGCTGAGGGACTCGACGGGCTTCCCGTTCTCTATGGCTACGACCGCGCACTCAACTTGGTGATGACACGCCCGGTCGCTTTATCCGGTGCGATACAGACCCTTTCGCCCTCGGCAGAGTGGGCGCTTGCGACACACCCATCAGGGCAGTTCGGCGTTTATGCGCTGCCAAGTACGGAGCGCGCGAGTTTTGAGATGGTCGCCAACGGACTCACACAGCTCAGTTGGTCGCCGATAGTCGATCAACTCCAAGTGGTCGGCTCAGATTCAAGCGGAACTCAGCCATTCCTCTATTTAATCGATCTCGATCTCGCCATGACGCGCCAATTCCCACTGCCATCGCTCGTGCCCGGTGTCACCGTTCAAACAGCATGGAGCGATCACGGACGCTACATCGAATACACTGTTGGCGGCACTTCTGATCGTGTACTCTTGACGGATGTCACCACAGGAATCCAAACCGAACTCGCCGAACCGGGATTTGCGATTGCTCCGCTCTCGTGGTCTGCGGGGGATGAATGGCTGCTTTACCTCGTTCAGATTGGCACGAGCACGCCGGAATTGTTCGCTTTCAACCCCATGACCGCCGCACGCATCCCAGTTCGTGTCCCCGGCGCTCAGATTGTTTCGGCGGCGTGGTCGCCGGATACCGCTGCGATTGCCGCCGTAACGGTTGGCTTGAACAACACCGTCACCGTCTATACTGCACTGGCTCCTATGTTTGATGTTTGGATTCCCTTGTTTACGACAGACGACGGGCGGTTCTCACAAGCATCGGTGTACTGGGCGGGAAATGCGCTTGTGTTTGAGCATGACTCGGCGGCGTTGGTCGCGCTCTCCCCGACAAACACGCTCGATAGACTTTCGCCGCCGCTGTATCCGATTGTTACGGACAGCATCCGAGTGATTGCGAATTAGAGATGTCAGCGGCGCTCGAACACGCAGTCCTCAAAATCGGTTTGATCGCGGCAGCTGCACTCTGCTGGTTTAGCGCTTCCCGGCTTTGGGAAGCTGGCAACATGGTGATTGAGCGCGGCGCGTTTATCCTTGCGCTCATCAACTTTTTTGCCGCAGCCGTACTGCTGTTTCTCGCTGTCTTAAAGCGCACACCACATCGTGCTCATTGGCTTATCGCGCTTGCACTCGTGTTGATGTGGGCAAGTTTTCTGCACATTCATCTCGTCAACCGGGAACAGGCGGGACGGGTTTATGTTACCGACGTGCAGATGTTCTCTGATTATGGGGCTGCACTCACGCGCATGGGAGAAAACCCCTACACCTTCGACATGCTCGATTCATACCGCATTTATCGTGCGTCGAAACTCTACTCCACCCCGTTAATTAGCGGAGATGTCGTCGGAGGGTTTTCATATCCTGCGCTTGGTTTTTTACTGTATTTGCCGGTGCAAGCGCTCGGCATCGACACCACCCTGATCTTCCCTGCCGCGCTTCTCGTCACGCTTGGCATTCTATACCTTGCAGCCCCCCGTGCAATTCGACCGCTGTCGGTTGTGCCGTTTCTCGTCAATCCCAATTACACGCTTTATTCGCTCGGCGGCGTCAACGATATCGTGTGGGCGTTGATGTTATGCCTTATGATTTTATCTTGGCGGCGGCTTTGGCTGGCAGCTTTGATCTTCGGACTTGCATGTGCTTACAAGCAGCAGCCTTGGTTTCTTGCGCCCTTTCTGCTCATCAAATTGTGGTTTGAATCGTCAGGCACAGCCCGTGACCGGCTGATAATTGTGATCCGCTTCACGCTGATCACAACGGGTGTATTCGCACTCGTGAACGCGTATTGGTTTGCCCAAGACCCGGCAGCATGGATCAATGGTGTAATGCGCCCCCTCTTTGAGCGCATGATCATTCTGGGACAGGGGTATTCCAGCTTAACCCTGTTCGGCGTGATCATGCTCCCGCAGTGGGCATTCACCGCGTTCACCTATGGTTCACTCGTCCTGCTGTTGATCCTCTACGTTCGCTATTTTGATCATTGGCGCGAGATGCTTTGGATTGCGCCTGTGGTTGCACTCTGGTTCGGTCATCGCAGCCTGTCATCCTATTGGTATTTTTACCTGCTGCCCTTGGTGCTGGCGCTCTTGATGACATGGCGACGTGAGTGGGATACGGCATCAGAACCAGAAGCCGCCCCTGCTCAACCGCACTTATGGCTGACACCCATTGGAATCAGCGGTTTAGCGCTGGTTGTCGCGCTGATCGCGGCGGCATCCCCCAACCCGATCACACTTGAACGAGTCGGCGCAGTCAACATCGGCGGAACGGAGACTCGGATAACGGTGCGCGTCAGCAACGGCAGCGATACACCTTTAACACCGCGTTTTTCACTGCAATCTTGGGGAGAACAACCCGCCTTTTGGGAAGTGCTGCACGGCAGCGCACAGGTCGATCCCGGTGCAAGCGAAATCTACACGCTTTACACGACAAACACCGCCGAAACTTTTAATCCTGCAGTCGGCGCACAGGTGATCGTCAGCGACGCCGAAAATTACGGACGGCGCGCATCGACCTTTTTGCATCCTGCGGCGTTGGTCTATGTCGATTCGATCCCGAATGGCAGTTATCTTTACTGGAATCAAGACGGAAGCGCCCCTTACGGGTGGGGCTTGGTCGGCATTCCCGGAAGTGTTCATTTCACCCAAGTGAACACAGCAGAATATTCCGGGCAGGCTGTCGAGTTCACAATTGCGTCGGGGCAGTCGGTCGCCCTTGATACGTGGTTGATGCTGCCTGAAACACCGATCCGCCTATGGGTGAAACCTCCGCTTGGCGCTAATCAAGCCCCGGAATTTGCGATGCTTTACGGGGTTGAGATCGCTTTCACGCAGAACGGGACGCGCTTCTTAATCCTGTTCGGCACCGACACAAACGGCACCCTCCCTGACGGCACACCGTATTACGGGATTCCAGC
>JAPKMU010000252.1 GCA_026645745.1 Anaerolineae bacterium
CTGCTGCCGGTTGTAGTCGATCAGGAAACGCATCGCCAATTGATCAGCCTTGCGGAAGAAGACCCGACGACGAGCGTAACGGTCGATCTCGCATCGCAGACGGTCACGCTCCCTGACGGACGCGCGGTGAGCTTCCCAATCGACGGATTCTCGAAACACTGCCTGCTCAACGGCGTTGACCAGCTTGGGTTCTTGGTCAGTTTGGGCGATAGAGCAGAAGCCTATGAAGCCGAGCATCCGGCGCGTGTGAACACGCTCTAGCGAAACCATCTCGACTGCCGGGAACACGGAGCGCGCAGAGTCGACACGATCTTTGCGCCCTCCGCGATCTCCGCAGTTCAAAAGCGTTTCAGATTGGAAAGGGTTTCTCGATGAAGATCGCTGTATACGATACAACACTGCGCGACGGCACACAGCGCGAAGGTATCTCCCTTTCGGTTGCGGACAAACTGCGCGTGACCGAACTTCTTGATACGCTCGGCGTAGCCTATATCGAAGGCGGTTGGCCCGGTTCAAACCCAAAAGATGCTGCCTACTTTGATGCCGTGCGGAGTTTACCGCTCAAGCACGCCAAGATTGCGGCGTTCGGATCAACCTGCCGTAAGGGGAGCAGCCCGGAAAGCGACCCGAATATTCAGGCGTTGGTCGATGCACATACGCCCGTCGTGACGGTTGTCGGCAAAACGTCGATGCTGCATGTGACCGACGTATTGCAAACAACTCCTGAAGAAAATCTGCGGATGATCCGCGAGAGCATCGCGTATCTCAAGTCGCTCGGCAAAGAAGTAATCTATGACGCTGAACACTTCTTCGACGGGACGAAACTTGACTTTGAGTATGCGTTTGAAACGCTTCATGCGGCTCAGGTGGGCGGCGCAGACTGCCTCGTATTGTGTGACACCAATGGCGGATCGATGCCTTGGGAAGTGGATCAGTTCGTTCGGCGTGTACGCGAAGCCTTCCCGAACATTCAATTAGGAATCCATACGCATAACGATGGCGAACTTGCCGTCGCAAATACGCTTGCTGCCGTGAACGCGGGCGCGGTTCAGGTGCAGGGGACAATCAATGGCTATGGCGAACGCTGCGGAAATGCTAATTTGTGCAGCATCATCCCTGATCTTGAACTGAAGATGGGAATTCGCTGTTTGCCGGAAGGCGCGCTCCGCCATCTCGTCACGCTATCGCGCACTGTTGCAGAGATCGCAAACCTAGCGCCGGATAATCATCTTGCCTATGTTGGCAAGAGCGCGTTTGCGCACAAAGGCGGCATCCATGTTGCCGCAATGCGCCGTAATATCCACAGCTACCAGCACATCGCGCCGGAGCATGTTGGGAACGAGATGCGCATCCTCGTCAGCGACTTGAGCGGACAGGGCAATCTCCTCAGCAAAGCGGAAGAATTTGGGATGGATGTTTCCAGCGCTGAAGCCGTCAGGGTATTGGAAGACATCAAGCGGCTGGAGAGTCAAGGATTTGTATTTGAGGGCGCAGAAGCCTCGGTCGCAGTGCGTCTGCACCGGGCAAGACCGGGCTACCAACCGCTGTTCACGCTGATCGATTTCACAGTGATCGTTGAAGAACGACGGGGGCGCGGCTCAGTTGCCGAGGCGATGGTCAAGCTGGACATCGGCGGGGATACGTATCATACGGCGGCGGAAGGCAACGGACCCGTTAATGCGCTTGACCTTGCGCTGCGCAAGGCGCTTCTGCCCATGTATCCGCAGATCGCAGAATTCCAGCTTGCGGACTACAAAGTGCGTATTTTGGACGGCGGAAACGGTACGGCAGCAGTCACCCGCGTATTGATCGATACACAGCGCGGCGCACAGCGTTGGAATACTGTCGGGGCAGGCGCAAATATCATCGTCGCGTCTTGGCTGGCACTGATGGACAGCGTCGAATATGGTGTTCGCCTTGCGCCGCACCAGATCACGCTGACCGCCGAAGATCAACAACCCGCATAAGGGATGTCATCCATGAGGCAGAATTCATGAAAGCAAAAATCACCGTACTCCCCGGCGATGGTATTGGCGTGGAAGTGACCACCCAAGCCATTGCCATCCTTCAAGCTGTTGCCAGCAAGTATGGGCACGAGTTTTCGTTTGAAGAAGCGCTGATCGGCGGTATTGCCATTGACAAGACAGGCACAGCGCTTCCGCCGGAAACAATCACCACTGCCGAAGCGAGCGATGCGATTCTGCTCGGCGCTGTAGGTGGTTATAAGTGGGATAATCCGTCTGCGCCTGTGCGACCCGAACAGGGTTTACTCGCCATTCGCAAGCACTTTGGCTTATTTGCGAATCTGCGCCCAGTCAAAGCGTACCCTGCTTTGGCGAGCTATGCGCCGCTCCGCGCTGAACTGCTCGAAGGCGTGGATATGCTGTTCGTTCGTGAATTGACGGGCGGCATCTACTTTGGGGCGCGTCAAGAACAGGGTGACAATGATTACGCCTACGATACCGAGTATTACAGCGTTCCCGAAGTCGAACGAGTTGCCCATATTGCCTTCCGCGCGGCGCAAGGACGGCGCAAAAAAGTCGCTTCAGTCGATAAAGCGAATGTTCTCGCGTCGATGCGCCTATGGCGCAAGACGGTCACGCGTGTACATGATGATTATCCGGATGTGGCGCTTGAACACGTTCTCGTGGATAGCTGCGCCATGCACCTGCTCACCCGTCCCGCGTCGTTTGATGTGCTAGTTGCCAGCAACATGTTTGGCGATATTCTGAGCGATGAGGCGAGCGTACTGGCAGGATCGCTGGGGATGCTGCCGTCTGCTTCGCTGGGATCGTCACGCATGGGATTATATGAGCCTGTGCATGGGTCAGCGCCGGATATTGCGGGGCAGGGAAAGGCGAATCCGACTGGGGCGATTCTGAGCGCGGCGATGATGCTTCGCTACAGCCTTGATCTCGAAGCCGAAGCGAAAGCAGTTGAAACGGCAGTCGAGAAAGCGCTCGCCAATGGGGCACGCACGGGCGATACCGCTCCGCGCGGCACGAAAGCACTCAGTACGACCGAGTACGCCGCCGAGATTATGAATAACCTTTAGCTGTTCGAGAGGATATGGGCGGAATTAGGTTTCCAGCGGTGTTCCGCCCATGTCGGTATCGGTGTCAAAACCGGTGCGGCTCGGACGCGATTGTAGCTCATGGAAGGCAAGCGCAGCGGTATACAGCAGCAGCCGCCGCCCACCCACTGACATCGTATCCCATGTGATAGCGCGCAGACTGCACATCGCTAACGCGACTTGATATTCACCCCATTTATCTGGCGTGTTCAGACATTCCCCCGCAATCGACCGGATCGCCTTGATTGGACGGAATGCAGCGTCGTGATCAGGATTACTTGATGCGATTGTCTCGCCCCGGTTGATCGCGTACAGTCCGCGTGCCGCTTCGCGCACGCTTTCCCAGTTTGAGCCATAAACCGGCACGACAAACTCCGCAAGAGCACTCATCTCAAGCGATGCCCAATCCATCAGGACGTGCCCCACACGCGCCTCGGCAAAATCGATTAAGAACGGCGCTTCGTGCGTTCCAACCAGCACATTACCGAGGTGCAAATCTCCGTGAATCTTGCTCAAGGTACCATTGACGTACTGCTCAAGCAGGGCGGTATAACCCGTGAGTGGGTTCGGAAGCGGATCGGCTTCCGGGATGCCAGGAAGGATCGCCGCGTGGGTGTCAAAATCGGGATAGATCGCTCCGGCGGACGCATGGAGCAGTTCGTCGCGGTTCTTCCAGACACGCCCAACAATACGCTCGATAGGCTCACCGCGATAGTAAGCTGCATCGCTGAGGTTCATGCCGCGCACGCTGATCTTATAGGCACGCTTCGCGGCATCTGATCCCCTACCGTTGGCGATGTGAACGATCCCTTTATCGCGGAACACGCGCTGCACGGTGAATCCCTCGATGGCAATCACGTCACCGTATTCGATTTCCGCCAACTTACCGCGTCGGATTGGATCACGGAGGACATGCTTGGGTGGGTTTGCAGGGTCTTCCTGCTGGAATTCAATTGTTAGGACGGGTGGGAGCAGATAGTCGTATTCTGACCACACTTGAAATCGGTAGCTGTGGCGCTGCATCCACCATGTTTTACCGAAGGTTGGGAATAACTCTGACTTCAGCCAGTGCCCGATCTTCTCTGCGCCGAGTTCGCGGACGCTCATTGGACTGCCATCTCTCCCGTTGGGAGGCGCGACAAATGTATAGCGCAGTCCCGCGACCTCACATGCGTCGGCAGTGGTCGGCTTATCCTCAAGGCGTGCCGTCAGCGATGGAAGCGATCCGCGCACATGCAAATCATAGCGTTGTGCCTCGTCCAAAATGAGGTCTTGAGCATCAATCTTGGCGACAACAGGTGCTTCTTCCATACCTTCGCTGTTCGTCGGTGTGATCAACAGAAGAACGGCGGAGGAATAGCCTCCCGCGAGTTTCTTTTCGATGCGGATGCGGTCATGACCGTAAAACATGCGCCGCAAGATGAACAAGTGATCATCATTGAGCGCGTCAAGCGCCGAAAAGCTCGGTGAAAATTCGATTTGTACGTAAGACTGCCGCCCTTCGTACTTTGGTTGACGGTTGGCGGCTTCGCGCTTCAAGACGGCGGTATCGACATTGAGTTTGCGCAGCACGCGGAGCGGCACACTGTCGTTTTCTTCCATCACGGCGAGCAGCAGATCACGTTCGCTGATCTGATCGACGTCTTTCCCGCGTTCAATGGCTAGATCATTGGCGATACTCAGGACGATATCGGCGCGCGGGCTGTTTGGAAGTCCTGCCCACATGCGCAGTTTGACGCCTTTACCTGTCGTGCGCCGGATAGCATCGATCAGGTAATCCGGTGTCAACCCCTGTTCTTCGATAAGCGCACCCGTTAAGCCGTTTTGCAAGGCAAGCATGCCGATGAACAGATGTTCTACGCCGATATAATAATGCTGCATTCGGATCGATTCTTGGCGGGCGTTAATCAGGATATCGCGCAGCGGGTTGGTCATGAGTACCGATCAGGAGAGTAGTCGTCGTCAGGTTGAATACGCAGCCAAGTATGACCTAGGCAAAACAGTTGATTCACATCAATTGGGATTGTGCCGAGAACCCGCGCATCATCGACGCGGTCTTCAATATAAGTTCCATTGCGACTGCTGCAATCTTCCAGCCACCAGCGTCCATCGCGCCAGTGGAGTCGAGCATGATACCGAGATGCGAAGGTATCATTGCGCAAGCAGATGTCATTGTCATCCCGACGTCCCAGCGTCAAGAACCAATGATCTCCCTCGAGATTACCATCTTGATTGGCAGTTGAGCAGGTGATCACCTTCCCGTCATCAACGCCGCTCATGATCATCAGGCTGACTTTCATATCCACTACGGTCTACCTTGCGCACTCGAACCGTGTCTTCGCTATCAGTATAGCATCGTTTAGCAATCGCTTGCTTTCGCACGTAGGTTATGTTATTCTGCCAATCATGTGCTTTGACAACTTCATATTGCGAACTCTTATCAGGAGCGAGGGAGAGACCGGCTCGACGATCTCGCGGCAACCCCCTAGGCGTAGGGAAGGTGCCAAATCCGGCAGCAGTAGCCTGGAAGATGAGAGCGCACCTATGGATCAGCAACATGATCCATAACGACGATGCGCAAAGACTTCACGCCGAAGTCTTTTTCGTTTCCTTAAACCCGACTCCATGATCGGGGTTCGCTGCTCTAGGTTGTATGTTGAGCTGTGTGACGAAGAGGAAATGATGACCGACCACCCCCTGAATCAAAATGTGCAAGATGAGCTGGATCGCGTCAGTGCGGATGCCGCATCGCGTTTGCAGGGCAGCAGCACGCGCTCGGTTCACGGCGGCACGAAACGAACGAAGCCTTACGGTTCGCTCACAACGCCTGTTGTGCAAACGGCAACCTATACGTTTGCCAACACACAGGAATTGATCGAATTTATGGAAAGCAAGTCGTGGGGGGATGGCGCAGAGCGTGAGGAATACGGGCGCTATGGCAATCCAACCGTAACGGCGGTTGAGAAAAAACTCGCGGCGCTTGACGGTGGTGAGGATGCCGTGCTGTACGCCAGCGGCATGGCGGCGGTGACATCCCTTCTCTTGACGATTCTTCCTGCGGGCGCGCACATTGTCATGACCGATGACTGCTATCGGCGTACTCGCCAATTTGCGCTCAATTTCCTGAAACGCTTCGGAATCGAAACGACTGTTGTCCCGATGGGCGATTACGCAGCAATGGAAGCGGCAGTGATCCCGAAAAAGACGCGGATCATCATCAGCGAAAGCCCGACCAATCCATATTTGCGTATTGCTGACCTTGAGCAGATTGCCCGCATCGGTAAGACGCATAAAGTCTTGACGCTGATCGACAGCACCTTCGCCACACCGATCAATCAGCGCCCGTTGGAGTGGGGGATCGATTTTGTCCTCCACAGTGCAACCAAGTATCTGAGCGGTCATAACGACATTCTCGCGGGAGTCGTTGTAGGGCGCGCGGATCGAATTAAAGCGCTGCGGGATGCGCGTGGGATGCTCGGCGGCATTGTCGATCCGGGGGCGGCATATCTGTTGGATCGCGGAATCAAGACGCTCGGTGTGCGCGTGGGACAACAGAACGCAAGCGCGCTTGCTGTCGCGCAGTATCTCGAATCACACCCGGCGATTGAGCATGTCTGGTATCCCGGCTTGAATTCCCACCCTGATCACGACGTTGCGGAAACGCAGATGGTTGGTTATGGCGGTGTGGTGACGTTCCAAGTACGCGGCGATCTCAAAACGACGAGCGACTTTATTGATCGGCTGCAAATCCCGTACATTGCGCCGAGCTTGGGCGGCGTCGAAAGTTTGATCGAACAGCCTGCCTTGATGAGTTACTTCGAGAAAACGACCGAAGAACGTCTGGAACTCGGCATGTTTGATAATCTCGTTCGCTTTGCGATTGGGATCGAAGATACGGACGATATTCTCGAAGACCTCGATCAAGCGCTGGCGGATGTGCCTGCCGCGAAAGCTCACCAGCGGACGCTGGTCACGCTTTGGGAGCAGCGCTTCCGCGATTAGCAGCGACGAGGGGGTGATCAAGTGGGCAGCGTGAACTATCACGGCTTCCCATTTTTGTTTGGGTGAGTAAGCATAAACGTGACGAATGACGCGAGTATTTCTATGATTCCCTCAATAGTCACGGCGGGGTTCGCTTCTATAATTAAACTAAGACGGTTAGAAAACCGTTTGTAGTGCGCCGATGATAGCCTCAAGCGCAAGGAGACGACACGCCAATGGACTTTTACGATGTAATTCAGACAGCAGGCACGGGGCGGTATTACAAAGAAGACCCGATCCCGGATGATGTACTCGCCCGTGTGTTGAATGCTGCGCGTTGGGCACCACAGGGCGGCAACCGCCAGCCAAACCGTTATGTCGTGGTGCGCGACGCGGCAAAGAAGAAAGCCCTGCGCGACCTTTATTTCCCCTTCTGGCGTGATTATCTTGCCGCGGCGGGCATTGGCGGTATCCAAATTCGCGGAAACGAAGTCCCCAAACTGCTAAAAGATGCGGACATCTTCGCGGACAATCTCGACAAAGTGCCGGTAATCGTCGTCGTGTGTGCGCTGATGGAAGCTATTCACCCGACCGACCTTGAACTGGAACGTGATCCGGTTGTATACGGCGCGTCGATTTATCCCGCCGTACAAAATTTGCTGCTCGCCGCCCGCGCTGAAGGACTCGGCGCGACGATGACGACGCTACTGTGCCACTCCGAGCCGCAGGTCAAAGAACTACTCAGCATTCCCGACGGCTACGCGACCGCCGCGCACGTCGCGCTCGGCTACCTGAGCGTCCCGTTCCCAACCAAACTCACCCGTCTGCCGCTGTCAGAAGTCGTATTCGCGGATGAGTTCGGCAAGCCGATGTACGAATAATTAGGGCGCAGCCTGCTGAAAGAAACGGATACAGTGGCGAACCTTGTATCCGTTTCTAATTATGGCAGCCGGGAAAAAAAGCCCGTGACGCACAAGAAACGCAACTTATCTACGTCGCCTTGGAATGGCGAGTACATCACGCCCTTTTCCGTCGAACAGTGTCTACACCTGCTGAAGAAGAAGACCACCCTTCACTTCGGCGAAAATTACGACACCCGGTTTGAGGCGACGGTTACCGAAGCAGCGAAGGGCGACGTTGATTATCATTATGTGATCAACGTGATGGAGTGGATCGATGATCCGCGCTACGGTCGCGTGAGCCGCAGGGTTTTCCGTATTCGCGGCAGCCTCGACAAATTGTC
>JAPKMU010000253.1 GCA_026645745.1 Anaerolineae bacterium
CTGCCTTCGATGCGGCTGGTATGCTCCCCTTTGAAAAACGGGTCGAAAATATGCGCGCGATCTTCCACCGAAATTCCGATCCCCGTATCTTGAATCGTGATGTGAATCTGATCATCGGTGAATCGTGTGCGAATCAGCACCTGACCTGAAGGCGGCGTATACAAAAACGCATTTTCGAGCAGTGCCGAAAAACATGCGCTGAGATAGTAAACATCGGCTTCAAACTCAGGAACGTTGGGCGCATATTCGCACGTAATCTGAACCTGATGTTCGGCGCGCAGCCGCTCAAGCTGTTCGACCGCATTCGTCAGCAAGTTATTCGCGCTGACGGTCTCCCAATGGGGGGGCATTCCCGCCTCTAAACGCGAGATCAACTGCAAATCATCGATCATGCTATCGAGCTTGTGCACCTGTTCTTCGATTTTTTGGGCGCGGTTGCGCACGAATTCAGGATCGCTGTTGCGCATGATCAGGTGAAGGTTGACATTGATCACCGACAGCGGCGTGCGCAGATCATGTGCGGTGATACGCCCCAACTGCGTGAGGATATTCACTTTTTCGCGCTGGGCGTGCAGTTCTAATTCCTGCTTTTGAATTCTTTGGCGCTCGGTGATATCGCGGAGCATGCTCAAAATGTGCAGTGGGCGACCAGCAGCATCACGGATCAGCGCGACATTCACCTCTGCCGGAAATGTCGATCCATCTTTGCGCCGAAACACGCGGACGTAGATCGGCATGGATTCCCCAAGCAGCATACGTTCCAACGTGTTCCGCGTCGCGGGCTGTTCATCCGGCGCAACCAGATCACGCATGTCCAGTTTGAGCAGTTCTTCATGAGAATAACCAAACATGCGAACCGCGCTGGCATTCACAGCAAGATGCCTCAGATCAAGCCCGATAAAAAAGACGGCATCGCTGCTCTGCTCGAACAAAGCAGAATAACTCATCCACGCTGTATCCACATCCGACAACCGCGTGCGCCGATCTTTCCCCGGATTCTCAGCTAAACTCATTCGCATTATCCGCTTATGCGCTAGGGCTGTGATGAAGCGACGATTATGATTCCCAACATTATCAATCATATTCAAAACAGCAGTAGAATGCGTGGAGATTTGGATTTCCTATCTTTAACTTCGTCTACAGTAGGGATTTTCATAATAAATTCACAAAAACGTTTCACGAAACTGACTACAATCTGTCTAGTCAATCATCTCTGTTATTGAAGGAAATCACATGAAGGCACTTATAGTAGAGGATGATCAACAATCGCAGCAGCTTTATATGCGCACGCTTGTAAAACTTGGCTTTGACGCCTTCGCCGCAAACTCGCTGAACGAAGCGCGTCAGCTTTTAGACACACACACCTTTGAAGTCATGCTGTGTGATATGCGTATACAAAACGAACGCGGGATCGATCTCCTCCAAGATTACCATGCCCAATTGGAAGAAAAACGCACGCGCGTTTTCGTCGTTTCGGCGGAACAGCGTTTCGAGCCGGAAGTGACCGCGATGCACTACGGCACGTTTGTCACAAAACCGATTGCGCCTTCAACACTGTCCCGGATCATCGTTCGCGCATTAGGCAGCCGCTAAACTGCCTTAATCTATCGTTTCCTCTTCCTCACCGACCCCCGCGCCTTGTAAGCGTCGATAGGTTGCTTGTAGTGTGAGCGCATCCGCCACGTGGAAGGGTTCTGGCGCTTCGACCGCAATTGTTCCTTCGCACTCGTAATCGAGCAGCGCAGATAACAAATCACGATAGTGAAAATCGGCTTCGTTCAGGGGAAGATGCTGCTTCTCGCCTTTTTTCGTATATTCGATGCCGCTCATGTGGCAGTGCATCTGTTTGATTCCGTGATCGCCCAGTTCACGCTTGATCAATTCCAGCGCGGCGCTGAACTCGCCGTAGCTGTTAAATGTTCCGTCGCCGCGCCGGGCGTGTAAGTGTGCCCAGTCAATCGCGGGCAGAATACCGGGAACATCTGCCGACAACTGGACGCATTCTTCCAGCGTGCCGAACATGGCAGATTTCCCCATCGTTTCCGGGCGGAGGTAAACCTCAACGCCTTCCGCGCGCAGAATACCCGTGATTTCAATCAGTTTCGCTTTCGCCCGCTCATAGACGATCTGCGGGTCTTGCGCATGATAGCTGCCGGGATGAAAAACAATATCCCGTGCGCCAGCGAGATAGCCTTTGCGCGCCGCAGCGAGCAAGCGCTCATCGCTTTTACGCATCAACTCATCCGTTTGGCTGTTCAAGTTGATGAAATACGGCGCGTGAATGCTCAAACTGATTTTGCGCTCCAACGCTGTCGCTTTGATTTGAGCGCATGTTTCGTCGGTGACGCGCACACTTTGCACCCACGCGATCTCTAAATGCCCGAAACCGAGTTCCTTCATATGGCGGATTGCGTTGGGTGTGCCCCCGGGAGCGGGCGTCGTTGGTGGAGCGCCGACCGTGCCGAAGCGCATCAAGTCTTTGTATGCGGGTGCTGCCAAAGGGTTGCCTCGTGATCTAGTTGTCGTGAGAAGCGTTTATTTTAGCTCATTTGTCCCAAAAACGGGAATAAAAAGGGGCGGCGTCTGCTCGACACCACCCCTTATCAATTGTGAACGCAAATGCTGTTTAACGCGCGACCGCGTTCGCCGGAATCCACACTGAATTCGCTTGGCACGCGATCCACACACGCGCGAAGTCGCCGCTGAATTGGCTGATCCACCATGTACCAGCGGGCAGCGCAAACGTCGTCTGCGTGCTCAGGTCGGCGGCGTAGAATGTCGGCGCGCCAGCGGGGACGGAGTAGACGGCGCTTCCCGCCGGGAGGGGATTCGAGCATGCCGCGTCTGCATACGTGATTTCACCGGGTCCAGTGATGCTGAAGATGTAATTACCCGTCACATCCGACGAGAAAGTGGTGACCACCATGGTGTAATTGCCCTGCCCCAACGTCAGAATGGCGCTGTCGTCGCCGGAATCCACGCAGCCAGCAAGTGGACTCGCAGGATTGAACCCGCCGACCGGGAAGAACGCCACATAGGAATCGATGGTTGAGTCATCGCTGTCCAAGTAACCGATGTCGGAATATACGTAATCGCCAGCTTGCGAGACGGACACAGTGAATGTTTGATAATAGAATGTGCCAGCTCCCGTCACACCGCCGCAGCCGGTGAGAAATCGGTTCGTCATCGCTGGGTTGGACGCCAGCAGCGTCCCGGTAAAATTGTTGGTCGCCGCGAGCGCGGGCAGTACGGCGGAGAAAAGAAGCACTGCGAATACAGCACTTAGAACAAGGACTACCTTCTTAGACATGATAACCCCCGTTAGTAAAACATCGTCACTGCATAAATGCCCACATATATCATTTGATACACATTTTACACCTCATTTTATGTATTTGCGTGCCAAAAACACAAAAAGTTGAAAAACTGCAATCGTGCTGAACTGCCATTTGGACGTTCAACACCAGCCGATGCGCCAACTTTTTAAGCAGATTCACCTTTGCCGTAAGCCCCCTCCGTAAGGTAAACTTGTGCATTATGTCGTAACATTCCACCATTTTTTGCTGCACAACTGAGGAAGAAGCCGGGGCGAACTGGTTGTCCCCGGAGGTCAAGGAGTCCCAATGGCTGTGGAACAATCCACAACGTTGAGCCGGGAAACCCTGCTCGACTGGTACTATCAGATCGTCCTGATCCGGCAGTTTGAAGAACGCTGCGACGCGCTCTATAAAGATCATAAGATCACCGGCGTGTATCTCCATCTGTACAGCGGTCACGAAGCCGTCGGCGTTGGCGCACTCGCCGCGCTCGGTACTGACGATCATGTGATCACCGCCTACCGCGATCACGGGATCGCATTGGCGCGCGGCGTGGATGCCAAACCGCTCATGGCGGAAATGATGGGCAAGCGCACCGGCGTGAGCGGCGGCAAAGGCGGCTCGATGCACCTTGCCAGCCGCGCGCATAACTTCTGGGGCGGCTATGCGATTGTCGGCGGGCATTTTCCGCTGGCAACCGGGATCGCGCTCAAAGTCCGCTACATGAAAGAACCCAACGTCGTGCTGTGCTTTATGGGCGACGGCGCGACGAATAACGGTTACTTCCATGAAGCCGTCAATATGGCGGCGGTGTGGGATCTGCCCGTGATCTGGTTGATCGAAAACAACCTTGTCGGCATGGGCACGCGCATCGAAGATTCGAGCGGTCAGCCGCAGCTTCACAAACGCGCCGCCGCCTACGGGATCAAAGATGGCGGACGGGTGGACGGTCAAAACGTGGTCGAAATGTATGAAGCCGTCTCGCAAGCCGCCGCCTACGCGAAGAAAAAGGGACCCGTACTGTTAGAAGCCCTCACCTACCGTTACAGCGGTCACGGTGTGAGCGATAAGCAGTACAACGTCCGCGAAGACCTCGCCAGCGAACTCAAACAATGGCAGGACGCGCGCGACCCGATCAATGTGCTGCGCGGCATCATCAATGCCAGCTACCCCGGCGCGGAAGCAGAACTCAAAGCGCTCGAAGATCGCGCCGATGGTGTGGTCGAAGAATCGGTCAAATTCGCGGACGAAAGCCCTGTTCCCACCTACGAAGACTTGATCAGCAACGTGTACGTCGGGCGTTCGCCCCTCGACTGAAACCAACGAGGTAAACCGTATGGCAGAAAAGAATATCTCGATGCGTGATGCGCTCCGTGATGCGCTGCGCGAGGAAATGATCCGCGATGAGCGGGTGTTCATCATGGGCGAAGAAGTCGGGCGCTGGCAGGGGACGCACCGCGTCACACGCGGCTTTTATGAGGAATTCGGCGCGGAACGTGTGCGCGATACCCCGATCAGCGAAATGGCGATTGCGGGCGCGGCGGTCGGCGCGGCGATGGCGGGTTTGCGCCCCGTCGCTGAACTCATGACGATCAACTTTGCATTTTTGTCGCTGGATGCGATGGTCAACCACGCGGCGAAAATCCACTATATGTTTAACGGTCAGTTCACCGTGCCGCTCGTGTTCCGTGCCGCGACCGGATGGGGCAATCAAGCGACCGCTACACATTCCCATACGCCAGAGCCGATTTTCGCGCACTTCCCCGGCATGTATGTCGCCATGCCGTCGAATGCCCGCGATGCAAAAGGCATGCTCAAGGCAGCGATCCGTGACGACAATCCGGTGCTGTTCAGCGAGGTGATCGCGTTGTATCCCAAGCCGTCGCTTGTGCCGGATGACGCTGATTTTGTGCTGCCCATCGGCAAAAGTGATGTCAAGCGCGAGGGCAGCGATGTGACCATCGTTTCGTTCGGGCGCGGCGTTGAATGGTCGCTCGAAGCGGCGAAACAGCTTTCCGAAAAAGACGGGATTGAATGCGAAGTCGTCGATCTGCGCTGGCTGCGTCCGCTCGATCTCGACCCGGTTTATGAGAGCTTCAAGAAGACCAACCGCTGTGTAGTGGTCGAAGAATCACTGCCGATGTACAGTGTAGGCAGTGAAGTAGCAGCGCGGCTGCAAGAAGCGGCATTCGATTATATGGATGCGCCCGTGCGCCGCGTCAGCGCGATGGATGTGCCGCTGCCGTTCGCACGCGACATTGAATTGATGGCACTGCCGAGCGCCCAGAAGGTGATGACCGCAGTGAGAGAGGTACTAGGCTAATGGCTGACGCGATCAAGATGCCCGACCTCGGATCGGGGACAGAAGAAGGAACGCTGCTCAACTGGCTGAAGCAGGTCGGAGATACGATTAGCCCGACGGATGTAATTGCTGAAGTTGAGAGCGACAAGGCAACCGTTGAAGTTCCGGCAGGCGTGAGCGGCACGATCACACAATTAATCGGGCAGCCCGGCGAAGTGCTCAAGGTGGGCGCGATCATCGGCTACGTCGGCGCATCCGGTGAAAAACCCGGTGCGGAAGATGCCAGCGCCGCGCCGCTTCCCGCTGCCGCCGAACCAACACAGCAGACAAGCGCAAACGCAAACACAAACGGGACGGCGCAGCCCGCGCCCCAAGCGGAAGCCGTCGATGGCGATCTGCCCGATGGCGTGCGCGCCTCACCGGTTGCGCGCCGTCTCGCCGCCGAAAAAGGCATCGACATTAAGCAGGTCAAAGGCACGGGTCCCAATGGGCGGATCGTGCGCGAAGACGTGGAGAAGTTCACGCCGAGCGCCGCGCCGTCGGCTGCGCCCGCACGTGTGCCCGCTCCTGCTGCACCGTCCGCGATCCCCGCGCCGAGCTTTGGCGACATTCCGACAAACGACGATGTAGAAATCATCGAGATCAGCCGCTTGCGCACGACTATCGCGCGGCGCATGGTCGAATCCAAACAGCAGGTGCCGCATTTCTATGTGACTTCACAGGTCAACGTGACGCCGCTGCTTGACCTGCGTAAGCAGATCAACGCCACGTTGGACGACGAGCACAAAGTCAGCGTGAATGACCTCGTGATCAAAGCGGTGGCGCTCAATCTGCGTAAGTTCCCGAACCTGAATTCGCACTACTACGGCGATAAAATCGTGCGCTACAAGCGGATTCATATCGGCATGGCGGTGGCGCTCCCCGATGGCGGCTTGATGAACGTCGTGGCGAAAGACGCGGATAAAGTCTCGCTGAGCACGATGGCGGCGCAAAACAAAGCGATGATTGCCCGCGCTCGTGAGCGCAAAGTCAAACCGGACGACGTACAAGGCAGTACGTTTACGGTGAGCAATCTCGGCGCGTATGATGTCGAGCACTTCCTCGCCATCATCAACCCGCCGGAAGCGGGAATTCTCGCGGTTGGGACGGCGCAAAAAGTCCCCGTCGTCAACGAGGCGGGCGAAGTCGTGGTCGAAAACCGGATGAAAGTCACAATCAGCGTCGATCACCGTGTGAGCGACGGCGCA
Organism: Anaerolineae bacterium; assembly: GCA_026645745.1. Taxonomy (GTDB): domain Bacteria; phylum Chloroflexota; class Anaerolineae; order Aggregatilineales; family Phototrophicaceae; genus Flexifilum. The sequence goes on from JAPKMU010000253.1 coordinate 6,867, forward strand.
GAAGCGGCGCAGTTCTTACAGGAACTCAAGAAGCTGATCGAAAATCCGCTGCAACTGCTGGTGTAAGCGTCAATCCTCGTTCCCCTCAGCCTCATACACGCGGGTTGAGGGGAACACAGTAGATCAGCCGAAGGGGAAACAGTGACTCCCCGGCATATAGGCGCACTCTTTTCTCATCCCCCAAAGACGCATACTCGGCGCATCGTATCGTTTCCGCTGTTCCCTAATGGAAAGGATCAAGCCCGTGACTATCCGTCGTTTTCCGCGCCTTGCTTTGATTCTGATTGTGTTCATTCTTCTTTTCGGTGGTTCGCTGGTGAACGCGCAGCAAGCCGCACCGATCTTTCGGGTTTATCTCGCCTTTGAAGACGGTCCAACCGATGCTTATACCCCGGAAATCCTCGATCTTTTGGCGGCGTACCACGTTCGCGCCTCGTTCGTGATCGCTGGTTCACAAATCGCCGGACGCGAAGCCCTGCTGCAGCGCGAAATCCGCGAAGGTCATGCGCTGATTAATCACCTGTGGGAAGAACCGGGGGTATACGCGGGCGCGCCTGATGACGCGGTGATCGAGTCCTATTTGCGCACCGAAGCCGCGATCCGCGCCGCACTCGGCGATCAACTGCCAATCTATGATGCACAAACGAAAATGTTCTGGCAGCCCGGCGGCGCGGCGCAGCCTTTCCCCGCCGCCGATGGAATCAACGTGATTACCTATAATTGGCACATCAACAGCGACGACTGCGGCTGGGGACTGCCCGATACGGTCGATCTCGATTCGCTGGAGTTCGATCAAGCCGTGATCGCGAATGTGTTGGGCGAATCGCAGTCGGTCGGGGTCTTTCACAGCCCCTACAATGTGTGGGATCACGGCGACGGCGCGATCCTGATCTTTCATGATTTGAACCGCGTTACCGCACGCGTACTGCCTGCGATTCTGGATGCCTTGATCGCTCAGGGCGCGACGTTTGAAGCACTGCCGCGCCCTTGGGATGCGGTCGGATCAATGCCTGTGCAGTTGGGAATGCTGCCGGATGAATCACGTGCGGGCTATGAAGGCTTCACCCTGCAAGCCGTCGTGAATGAAGTTTCGCGTTTGCGCGCCGCTCCGGGGCTGGATGCGCCTATTCTTGCAACACTGGAGACTGGTACGGTCTTAACCGCAACTGGTCGCACGCCGGGTTGGGTCGAAGTGACTTATGAAGGTGGTACGGCGTGGATCGCGCGCAGCTTGGTGACAATGCAGGGTGCGATCCCCAATCTGCCGCTGCGTTCGCTGTAAGAATCAAAAACGCGCAGGGGATCGCCTCTGCGCGTTTTTGATTCCTCAACACCGCTTTTAACACGGTTCAGGGCACGGATCGGTCGCGGGCAGCGGAGTCCGCGCCGGACGTTCCTCGCGGCGGGTTTCCGGCTTACGTAC
>JAPKMU010000254.1 GCA_026645745.1 Anaerolineae bacterium
CGATGGTCAGGATACCTTTGCGCTGCCTGATCTTCGTGGGCGCATTCCGCTTCATGCGGGTCAAGGTCCGGGTTTGAGTAACTATATTATCGGGCAGGCAGCCGGGACTGAAACAGTGACCTTGACGGTCTCGCAAACCCCGGCGCATTCCCATCCGTATACAGCGACATTAAATCCGGCGGCAGCAACATCACCGAACAATGCAGTATTTGCCCGTGCGGCGGGGGATATTTACACTTCGGATGTATCGTCTATGAGTCCGCTGGCACCACAGAGTGTCGGCTCAGCAGGTGGCAGTCAGCCGCACGAAAATACGATGCCCTATCTCGTGATTAACTTCATCATTTCGCTGTACGGTATTTTTCCGACGCAATCCTAGAGGAGCAGGCTCAGATGACTGACCCTTTTGTTGCAGAGATTCGCATGTTTGCTGGCAACTTCGCACCAACCGGTTGGGCGAGTTGTGATGGGCAGATCCTTGCAATTTCTCAAAACACCGCGCTGTTTTCACTGCTCGGTACGTATTATGGTGGTGATGGCAGATCAACATTTGGGCTGCCGAATCTTCAGGGTAGAGCGCCGATGGGTGCCGGGCAGGGTCCCGGTCTCACCGATCGCTTTCTGGGGGAACAAGACGGCACAACCACCGTTACGCTGATTCAGACCGAGATACCGGCGCACAGCCATTCGATTAGCGCCTCACAAGGTTTCCCGGACGGCGATCGCATTTTGCCGGGAACTGCGCCGGGGGCATTCGGTACGGATCCTCTGTACAACACGACGCTGGGATCAAGCACAACAATGTCTCCACAGGCGTTAGCACTGAGCGGCAGCAGTCAGCCGCACAACAATATGCAGCCTTACCTAACGGTGCTTTTCATCATCGCTATGCAGGGTATTTTCCCTCCGCGAAGTTAGCATAGAGCCAAGTTGATTTGGATGCGATGACGCTCACCCTACGTCCAATTACACCGGACGATCAAAGTTTTCTGTACCGTGTTTACTACAGCACCCGCGAAGAAGAACTCTCGCGGGTGCCTTGGACGGACGAGCAAAAAGAAGCCTTCGTTCGCATGCAGTTCCATGCCCAACACACCTATTACATGGATCAGTTTCGCAATGCGCGTTATGATGTCGTGCTGATGGAGGATGTGCCAGTAGGGCGGCTTTATGTGGATCGGCGCGACACGACGATTCGTATTATCGATATTGCCATCCTCCCGGAGTATCGCAATCGCGGGATTGGCACCCAGATTCTCAACAACTTGATCGCGGAATCGGAAAGCACACAGCTTCCCATCAGCATTCATGTGGAGAAATTCAACCGCGCGCTCATTTGGTATCAGCGCCTTGGGTTTTACCAAATCGAAGATCAAGGGGTTTACCTGCTAATGGAACGGCAGCCGAACGCCGCCGCATAAGAGACAAACGAGCCTATGGAAAAACTCACCAGCGGCGATTTTCGCCCGTATCTGAATCAGAAGTTTTCTATTCATTATGGACAAGGCGAAACGCTGGAAGTCGAACTGATCGAGGTAATTGATCTGCGTGAAACCCGACAGGAACCTCCTCCCGGTACGCGCACCCCATTCTCACTGATCTGGCGGTCATCAAACCCGGCACAATATCTGCCGCAGCACACATTCCAGATCACGCATGAGGCAATGGGAACGATGGAAATCTTCATCGTTCCCGTCGGTCCTGATTCGATTGGTATGCGGTATCAAGCGATTTTCACTTAGCACAAGGTCAGTTATCGAATGCGCGCCGCTTGAACAACCACGCGCACAAGATATGAGTTGCTAAGTAAATCGTAATCCCCGCATGTGATCAGGGTCAGCAGATCTGCTGTATCCGACGGGTACAACACACTGAGGTCATCCGGTTCAACAGTGCGAATGCTGCTCACGATGTAAACCAGCGGTTCGGCGTTTTCCTCCATCAACAGCAGTTCATCGCCTGTTTCGAGATCAGTTAGGTTAGCAAAAACCCCCGGAGCGCCGTCCGCCATTTCGACATGCCCTGCGAGGACAATGTTTCCCGGTTCCCGCAGCCACGCCGTTCCGTCTAAATGTCCTACACTTATCCCCAACTGCGACACATCCCATGAACCATTCGCAAGATGAACCCGCATGACTGGCGCGATCACCCGCGCACGTGGGATGAGCAGTTGAACGGGTCGCCGCAGCACCAATTCTGGAGTGGGTTCACGCGGTTCCGGTGAGGGAATCGTAACGTAGGTTGTTTGTGCTGGCTGCGTCGAAACGGCAGGTTGAGGGGTGATAACCGGTTGATCCACCAAGAAGTAAATCACGCCAAGCATAATCCCTAGCGCGATCATAATGCCAATACAGCCTGAGCGTCGAGAACTGCCTCTGTACATGCTGGTGAAACCCGGTTGTTTTCATAAGGTTGCGTTACGATTATAGTATAGCGTGGGCGCAGCGAATGGGAACCATTGATGATTTCCGACATGCTTTCGCGCACTGCGGGACATAGTCGTGAACCGATCACATCTGGTAGGTGAGCCGCGACCGGCTGACGCACTCGGCTCGTGACCCACATCTGAAAGCTGATCTATTCGCAGAGTTTGTTGATTGTCTCTACCGACGCGCACGATTTGCCGTAAGCCAAAAACACGCCCCGTCCCTGCATCGCTGCCAAAGGGGCGGGGCGTGTTTATTTACGGATGATTGATCTCAAGCTCCGTTACAGACAGCGTACCGGGAGTACCCGGACCATCTGTAAAGTTACCGATCCACACGTCATAACGCCCACTCAACGGGCTGTTGAAGTCGATGGTCGGGTTGAGTGTGCCGTAGGAGTCATCACTGCAAAGGAAAGCGCCGTTTGCCGAATTGATAACCATCGTCGTGTCTCCGCCACTGACGAAGTAGAAGCGCAGCAGCGTTCCATTTCCACTCGTAAAGTACACGCTGAAATCTGGTGCTGAGGTCGCAAAACCTGAGCAACCTGCGCCCAGATAAGAAACGTTCACTGGACCTCCCGCCGTGATACCCATCTGGAACGGGTCAGGCAGGAAACCGCTTGTGAGTGACGTGGAACCGGAATTGGGTGGCAGGTTGAAATTGAGAGTCGCTGCTTGTGCGGGCGGAAGTGTCACCGTCGCGGTAGCTGTTGGAATGAACTGCGTATTCGTCGGCTGCACACCGACCGGCGCACTTGCCGTTGGCACCACGACCGGGACAAGCTGGCACGGACCTCCAAGCCGAACGACTCCCGCAGAAATCCAACCGGTCACGCCGCTGAGACTGATCTGATACCACGACGAATCTGACAGACGACCCACCACATTAGCGATTGTGCTGCTGTTCAGTTGGGTAATTACCGCGAAGGTGGTGCTGGGACCCATGCGGACGTTGACATTCTGTCCGGTTGCGGAGCCGAGAATACACACATTTGAGGCGGGCAGCGGTTGAAGCTGTGCTGCCGCGAGCGTTGGCACGGCGACTTCGGGCACGACAGCTGCGGGCGCTTGGGTTGGGATGACCGAATTGGCTGTACCCGGCATTAGGCACGAGTTGAAATCATTCGCCAGCGCCACACAGATCGTAAAAGCCTCGCTGGCATTCGCACCGCTGCTGGCGATTTCCACCAAGAAACTGCTGTTTCCGGCGGGGATCGCCACATGCAGACCACTCATGCGCGGGCTGCTTGATGCGAGCGCTTCACCAGTCGCCGCATCGGTCAGCGCGACGGCGGGACCCCCGGTTTGCAGTTGACTATGCACGAACAACCAGCGCCCTTGATCGACTGCGCTGCTGAAGCTGTAGCGGAGTATGGGCGCGCTGCTGCTCACCGTACCGTTGACGACTTGCCCGATGGGAAGTTGAGTCGGCGGGGCAACCTGAATCCCCTGCACATTGATCAGTAGATCGCCGGGAGCGCCGCCCGCAGTGGTGATATCGAGGCGAATGAGTCCCGCCGGAGCCTGCACGTTCGGGACTTGCACCGCCGTTTGCGTTCCGTTGTTCTGCGCCACTGCGAGGACGTTGTTATTCCCGTCATAAACCGTCACCATCGGGAGCAGCCCCGGCGTGATGGCGAATACACGCACATTGAGCGCCTGCGGCTGATCCACCAGCACGAGGTAGCTCAAGACGGGTGCGGCGGGGGTGATGCTGCCGGTCACATTGTCGCCAATGTTGATCGGTATTGGGGTGTTTTGGGCGGCAACCGTGAATACGCCCATCGTCATCGCCAGCAAAAGGGCGATGATCCCATTGAGTAAGTGCGTCTTCTTTGTCATCTGCGATTCCTTTTTTGTCAGCATCATCAAAACGTGTTTCATGTAACGAACGCCGCCCTTCGTTATGAGCGGGCGGCAGTTCGTGGACACCAATGCAGCAGCAGTGACAGGGCGGATCGGCTCGCAGATTCCCCATATGCTTACGGGTGATTAGATTCCCCATATTTTGCGGGCACGTTCAATGGATCACGCGGGAGATGTGACTGCGCCCATCAACGGCGCGATAATCCCGGTGATCAAGTGCACCGCCTTAGAAATGATCGATTCTTTTGTCATAAGTATCGCCTGATGAATTTAGTGTATTGAATATTTGAAAATGCGCAACGCACCCACACCACGATCGTGTACGTGCATGATGAGTTGGCGTGAAAACACACTGAGGTAAACAAAAAAATAGGGGGTGATCCCTATTTCACTTACGCCCAAATTTGGGCAACCACGGTGGACAGTACGCCACTGCTTCAGTCCAATGGCGTTGAGCGTCATCTCAAGAGTGGATGGGCGCTGACCATTCCTCGTACAGCATGATTGTTATGCAACCCGCGCCAATCTTGATCTTTTTTTGATGCCCCGCGCCAAGTTTTTGACCCACATTTGATCCCTTTTTCCAGACAATAAGCCTCATGATTGCGGAGGTCACGATGAGTCTGGAACTCGTTATCGTCGGATTGGCGGCGCTTGGGCTGCTGATCTATCTTGTGTATTCGATGTTATACCCGGAGCGATTCTAGATGACCGGTCTTGATTGGATTCAGATTGCGCTGTATCTGGGGCTGTTGATTGTTTGCACACCCCTGCTCGGCGGTTATATGGCGCGAGTGTTTCAGGGTGAACGCAATTTTCTGCGCCCAGTAGAAAACGGACTGTATCGCATCATCGGCGCGAACAGCACCGCCGAACAGGATTGGAAAGCCTATGCCTTAGCACTCATCCTGTTCAACGTTGTTGGATTTATATTCCTGTTCGCCTTGCAGCTTGTTCAGGGCTGGCTGCCGCTTAACCCGGCGGGACTAGGGAATGTCGAACCATTCCTTGCCTTTAACACCGCAACCAGCTTTGTCACGAACACAAACTGGCAGTCATACGCGGGCGAAATCACGCTGACGTACCTCACGCAGATGGTCGGTTTGACGGTGCAGAACTTCGTTAGCGCGGGAACCGGGATCGCCGTTGTCCTCGCGCTGATACGCGGGCTGGTCGGCAAATCAGGCAAAGCAATCGGGAATTTCTGGGTTGATCTGGTGCGTTCGACTCTGTATGTACTGCTGCCGCTGTCCGTTATTCTGACAATACTTCTGATCGGGCAGGGGGTGGTACAGAACTTCAACGCGCCCGTGATGGTGACAACCCTGAGCGGCGAAACGCAAATGCTCCCACAGGGTGCGGCGGCGTCGCAAATTGCGATCAAACAGTTAGGGACGAACGGGGGCGGCTTCTTCAACATCAACAGCGCACATCCGTATGAAAACCCGACTCCGTTTAGCAATTTCTTGGAGATGTTCTCGATCCTGCTGATTCCTGCTGCGCTCACGTACACCTATGGGGTGATGGTTGGTAGTAAACGGCAGGGTTGGGCGATCTTCGCGGCGATGTTCATCCTATTCGTTGGTGGGCTAAGTGTGATGCTCGCATCGGAATACACCGCGACTCCAGCGCTTGGTGGGCTGCTTCCAATGGAAGGCAAAGAACTCCGCTTCGGGGTTGCGAACAGCATCTTGTGGGGTGCGGCGACGACGGCAGCGAGTAACGGCTCGGTCAGCGCGATGCACAGCAGCTTCAGCCCGATTGCGGGCGCAATTGCGCTGCTCAATATGATGCTTGGCGAAGTGATCTTCGGTGGTGTGGGCGCTGGACTGTACGGCATGTTGATCTTCGTCATCCTGACGGTATTTATCGCGGGACTGATGGTTGGGCGCTCACCGGAATATCTGGGCAAGAAGATTGAGTCCGGTGAAGTCAAAATGGCGATCCTTGCCATTCTGCTGCCCAGCGCTGCGATTCTGCTGTTCACCGCGTTGGGTGTGGTGACCGATGCAGGACTGACAAGCCGGACGAATGCCGGTCCGCATGGTTTCAGCGAAATTCTTTACGCTTTCACGTCTGGCGCGGCGAATAACGGGAGTGCCTTCGCTGGTTTGAATGCGAATACACCCTTCTACAATACCCTGATCGGGATTGCGATGTGGGTCGGGCGATTCGGCGTCATCGTGCCCGTTTTGGTGATTGCGGGAAGCATGGCAGGTAAGCGTGTTGCGCCGCCATCTGCCGGGACATTCCCAACCGATTCGCCGCTGTTCGTCGTGCTGTTAATCGCGGTGATCCTGATCGTTGGGGCACTGACGTTCTTCCCGGCGCTTTCGCTCGGTCCGATTGTTGAGCAACTGCTTGCGCTGAATGGGCGCGCGTTTTAGGAGTAATCAGCGAAATGGAATCCAAACTGAAATCACGCCCGCTGTTTGAACGGGCAATCCTTCAACGCGCATTGGTCGATGCGTTCCGCAAACTTGATCCACGCCAGCAGGTGAAAAATCCGGTCATGTTCGTGGTGCTGGTGGGGGCGGTTCTGACCACGCTCCTGATTGTTTGGGATGTGGTGGGCGGCAAAACGTCGGATATCGGCTTCAACGTGCAGATTGCACTGTGGCTGTGGTTCACGGTGCTGTTTGCGAACTTTGCTGAAGCAATGGCAGAGGGGCGTGGTAAAGCACAAGCGGACGCGCTCCGCAAGACGCGCACGCAAATGACCGCCCGCCGCTTGATGAATGGACGCGAAGATCGCGTTTCTGCATCGGAACTCAAACGCGGTGATCTGGTGGTGTGCGAAGCGAGTGATTTGATCCCCGGCGATGGCGAGGTTGTCGAAGGGATTGCAAGCGTGGATGAAAGTGCGATCACAGGCGAAAGCGCTCCGGTTATTCGAGAAAGCGGCGGGGATCGCAGTGCGGTAACAGGCGGAACTCGCGTGTTGAGTGACCGGATTGTGATTCGTATCACGTCCGAGCAGGGCAGCACTTTTCTTGACCGCATGATCGCGCTGGTGGAAGGCGCGAAACGCCAGAAAACGCCCAACGAGATCGCGCTCACGATTCTGCTCTCCGGCTTGACGATCATTTTTCTGCTAGCGGTGGTTACGCTCCGTGCTTTTGCTGCCTACAGCGAAGCCGAGTCCGGCATTACTCAGACGAGCGCGACTGTCCCCGTGTTGATTGCCTTGCTGGTGTGCTTGATCCCGACGACGATTGGCGGGTTGTTGAGCGCGATTGGGATCAGCGGTATGGATCGCATGATTCAGCGCAATGTGTTAGCCACGAGCGGACGCGCGGTTGAAGCGGCGGGGGATGTCGATGTGCTTCTGCTCGACAAAACCGGGACGATCACACTGGGTAACCGCATGGCGACCAGCTTCATTCCTGCGCCGGGTGTCACCGATGCACGCCTAGCGGATGCGGCGCAGTTGAGTTCACTGGCGGACGAAACACCGGAAGGACGCTCGATTGTTGTGCTGGCGAAAGAGAAATTCGGCATACGCGGGCGTGAATTGAGTGAAGCACAGGCGGAATTCATTCCGTTCAGCGCGCAAACGCGCATGAGTGGTGTTGAACTGCACGGACATGATGGAACTGCCGCGCGCAGCATCCGTAAGGGAGCGGCGGACGCGCTGAAACGTCATGTCGAATCGCTCGGTGGGCAGTTTCCTGCAGCGGTAAGTGAGTCGGTAGAAGAAATCGGGCGGCGTGGAGGGACACCGCTGGTTGTCAGTGAAGGGTGCGACGTGCTGGGCGTGATCGAACTCAAGGACATCGTAAAGGGCGGGATCAACGAACGGTTTGGTCAGCTTCGGGCGATGGGTATCCGCACGATCATGATCACGGGTGATAACCCGCTGACCGCCGCTGCAATTGCGGCTGAAGCGGGAGTCGATGACTTCATGGCGCAGGCGACGCCGGAGGACAAACTCCGCCGC
>JAPKMU010000255.1 GCA_026645745.1 Anaerolineae bacterium
GGAACGCGCAAACACATGATAGCGTGCAGGCAGCAGCGGGAACTCATTCCCGGCAGCGCGCGCATAGCCCGCCATTTCAATCAAGTGGTCAAGAGCAAGTACGCTGCTGTTATCGCTTTGGGGGTCATCAGGGGAAAAAATCTTTTGCGCCGCTTCCTCCACCGAAAGTGGTAGATCTCGACGGCGAATCATTTCAGTACGTAAATCTAAAAGATGAGAATTCGTTTTGAGTGCAGCATAGAGAACCTCCGCTGCCGTCATTCCATCTAGCACAGCATTATCTTCTACAACTTGTGCACTCACCAAGAATTCGCGCGCGGTGCTTGGTGGCACATCGATGCCTTTTCGAAGGTCATTCAGCAGCAGGCGAACCTCGTCTTTCAAGTATGCGTCCTGCGATGGCGTATGAAGTGCCTCAATATCGATATCAGCAAGCGGCTGCTCTTTGCCGAAGATAATGTCCTCTTCGGTGAATTCTTCTCCAAACAATGTCTCAGCAAACTTGATAGCAACTTGCGGATCGTCTGTAAGCGTCGCGCTGGTGCCAATACAGCACATGTCGCCGATCTTTTTTCCGAGGCGGTGTTTTAACCGACGTACGAGATACGCAACTTCAATGCCTTTTGCACCAGAATAAGAGTGCGCCTCGTCCAGCACGATGAATTTCCACGCATCCGGATGCCTGAACAGCGGGGAGTCTTCGGGACGCAACATGAGATATTCGAGCATCGCGTAGTTGGTGATATGAGGCAATGTGCCATTACGAATCTGCTCCCGGTTGGTGATCTCGCCTGCGTTGGTTAGTCTCTCCCATTGATCACCGTACTGGCGTTTCGCGTCTTTCTCAGTGTGGGCAAGCTCACTGGTATAGCGTCCCCATTTGATGCCTGTGCCACTAAGCAATTTCCGCAAACGATCAAGCTGATCATTTACCAATGCATTCAGCGGATAAATCAACACGGCGCGCACACCCGGACGCAGATCGGTCAGAAGGTCATTGACGATCGGGATCAGGAATGATTCAGTTTTGCCGCTGCCCGTCCCGGATGAAACAATGATGCTGTGACCTTGCGTGACCCGTTCGATGGCGCGTTCCTGATGAACATACAGCGGGGCGCTGAGCGGAATTGGCGGTTTCTTGAGCGTGCGCATTTTTGGCGAAAGCATACCGTCGTCAATCAACTGCTCAATCGATCTGCCCTGCTCGTACGGCAAGGAAAGCTCCAAAAACGGACCGGAAACTAAAGCATTTTCAGCCTCGAATGCTTCACGCATTGCATTGCGAAGTTCATCATTCTTCCCATCACGGTTGACATCATAGGTCGTGAGCAGATAGAGCGTAAGTGCACGCTTTAGACGCTGAGTGAGATCAATTGGGTTCATCGGTCACTATGTCTCCAGTGAGTGAAAAACACTTCTGTCCAGCAGAACGCCCATATGAGAAGCTCAGGGCAGTGAGCATGAGCGTCCTTCAACAAGCTCATGAATTGGTCTTCTTCGGCTTTGTTGTTCAAAATGGCGTTCACGTCTAGCTCATGCGCATAAGCGCGTGCAATGACCGCTAACGTCATTACAGCTATGTCTAGCATCAACCAGCTGTTTTCATCGATCTTGCGATCCACGCGCTGTTCAGCAATCCATTTGCCCGCAATAACCAGCACACGCCTGTCTGATGACAGAAAATTTTCAGTGATACGGGCAACAAAATCTTTGCTGCCGCGCAATTGCTTTAGATTCTCATCAAAATCTGTGCGCAGAACCCATCGCGCCGTAGCATGTCGGTAAAACCCTAGCGAAAGCGGATCACTAGCGGGGAGTACTTCGCGGGCACGCTTGCGCGTTTGATCAAGTCGAAATGTATGTTCCGCGCCTTCATCGATAAATCTGCTAAATCGAGGAGTATGCTGCTGAAGAGTGACGGTTGTTGGTGCCAACCAAGTTAAGCTGCCGGAAATGGGTTCGGACTCTAGATCTGCGCCGTCAATACCGAATTTGCCATGTCCGTGCTTAATCTTTGAGGTCGTGTCATCCTGCCAATAGAATCCCCCACAGCGTCGGCACTGGCGTAGTGACTTCTGACGGGCATAAACAGCGTTTCCCTCTTGGGTAATGTGTACCTCAATCATTTCTTGATTACCGGCGATCCAGCGTGGTAGAGAGAACGACCAGCCCTTGTCATTTGCGGTAAGCGGATAACTCACCGTATCAGAAACATTCAGTTGATAGTTGCGTTTGGGAAACACCGTCCCCTCAAATTCAGAATAGGGACGGTTTGTGATTTGTCGGAGGTGCGTTAAGGGTGAAGGCAAATCGCTTTCCGAAATGGTGTCCACGTAAGTCGTTGGCACAAGCGACAACAGCGAATCACCATGAATGGTTCCCTGTCGCCGTGACGCACGCATTTTGTCACGGAAGGCGCGCACCGCTTGCTTGACCAATTCCGGTTTGCGCTCGAAATCTGCAAAGCTTGGGCGGATCAACGTGAACAAGTGAATGGGTTTGTCGTTAGTCCCGAACTGCAAATAAACCGGTACACGTTCACCTTGATACGTGCGCAGGATATCGATAAGGGCATCACCGGACAGTTTCGTGTCGAAAATGCCGCGTGCGTTAAGCTCGTAAGGGCGAGGCTCGCGATCTGCCACGGTTATCGAAAACTGCGCACGCGGTGCGCCACGGACATGCAAAATCGCGTCGGGGAGTGCTTCCTCCCACAGGAGCGAACCGCTAAGAGGTTCTGCCCACGCATACGACCAGCGTGTGCCAAATGTGAGGGGAATACTGACTCCGTCGAGTTGCAGTCGCAGAGCAGTGTCCTGACGTGGATCACGCCATCGAATCGCGACGCCATCCGCTTGTGTTTCTATGACGGCATCGCTGGCAAGTTCAACCTGTTCTCGGCTTACCCCCTTAACAATGATAGTGGGCGGTTGTTCGATCGTGTGGTACGTGTCGGAGTTCGGTTGCTGAATGGTGACTTCAGGCGGCAGCAATGCGGCGATCAGAAGCTCATTGTTTAGACACGTCAGCCCGCTGAATACCTCGACCTGAAATAAACATGACGCGGGCAGTAACCCATTGAGCCGAACACGCCAGCGTTGTTCTTGAGGATCGGCTGCGCCTTGTGTTCTCAAGTCTGCCATGCTGATCACTTTTGGCGCATCGTTATTGATGGTGAGACGCAAAGACAATTTTTCGATTTGCACACCAAACGGCAGCGTGAAGAAAACCCAGATATCCCCCTGCTCGAATACGGGCATTGCTGACGGAATCAGACCTGCTAACGGTCTTGCACCGGTCAATGTTGGCGCTTCGCGGGTGCGGCGTTTTTCAACACGTTGTTCGCCTACCAGTATCGGCAGTTTGATGTCATACACTGCAGCGTGGTCGTGTCCTAACGCCCGCAGAATGCGCGGCACCATCAGCTGACGTGTAGGCTTGAGGGGAATTTTCTCTTGAGCTTCTGCCAGAACAATGGATGACTTGGAACTGACAGCATACAGCCCATCCGTGAGGGCGGATTGTTCGGTGAGTACTGAAAGCCGATCATCGGATTGGATGCGGAAAAACACTACATCCTCTTTTGGCAGGCTGCCAGTTGGTAACGGCATGGACAAAGCACGATCTTGCTGATTAACGGCGGTCACAACCCCAGCTTGATCAATGTCAATCAGCGTCGCAGAATCAATGTGATACCCTGCTTCTGTCTGCCAAGCATTGACCTCACAGAATGCCGTGCCATATTCGGGTGCGATCTCACCGACCTTCACCGATTTCGCTGCATTAGCGGGCAGCCAAATGAGTCGATCGGGAGAGGTTTCACCCTTGAGCGGCATATTTTTGACGTGCAATTCCAAAATGTCATTTTCTTCATACAGCCATGCCCAACGAATCCGAAGACCCGGTGTGCGTGCCCGTCGCTGCGCTTTGCCCGCTTCACTTCGTAATTTAGGGAGAAGCTGCGACCAGATTGACTGTTCAATCGGCGCAAGCGCATCGTTGATTAGCGCGGCGTCCTGACCTTCGCTGTACCAAAGTGCGGCTGTCGCAAGCGTTTGTGCCAATCGTGCAGCGGTGGGATTTGTTTCGGTTTGAGTAACGAAGTTGAGCAGACGCCTACGCAAGTACAACGGCGGCAGTGAAGTTTGCCAGTGCTGTGCGATTTCCTCTACGGATTGATCGATCGCGATCTGCCAAGCCGGAAGATCAGGCATGACCTTGAGAAAGAACTCAGCAAAATCATCCAGCAGATAGGATGGCAGAATTGCATGTAAATAAACCCCAGACACAACATCAAGCAAGGTCTGCGGTCTTACAGGAAATTCCATCCCGTACCCCTCTTGAAGGTACGCGCGCGCTTCGCGGAAGTACTTGCGGCACGTGCTGGCGAAGGTCTGGTCATACTCGATCTGCCAAACATCCTTGAGGTAGCGCGTCCAAAAATTAATCGATTCCTCGTCTGCGAATTCGGCATAACGCGCGCTGAAGACCATCGACGCGACGAACATACGCTTCGCCACATACTCAGGTTTTCCTTGAGCGTGCGTCACGTTGGCGAGGATACTAAAATCATCACGGGTGATTTGGAGTTCGCCGATCCATCGTTTTCCTTCGAGCGCTTTGGCGAGCTTCGCTTCTATCGTGTTTGCGGTATCTTCTCTAATGAACATTGAACTGAGCCTAAGAAGGTAAATTCCTGTACTTAAGGATGAGATGTTTTTGCTTGATTAGCTGTCTCCATGTTAGCATCTGAATATTGCAAAGATTCGTTAATCCTGCAAGCAGCTTATGAGCGAACCCCAACAAACAACACCAGTTCCATTGGTGATCGAGGTTTTGGTCGGGCAGAGCCTGACGGTCTATGAACTCCGATTCTTGCTGCGGCGGATCGGGTTAAACGATCAGCCGATGTCACTTGTCGAAATGGCGCAGCGCTATCAAAAGTCCTATGACACGCTGCGCCTAGCCGAGCAGAAGCTTCTGCTGAAAATCCCGCGTGCACGGCTTGAACGCACGAAGGGCATGCTGACGCGCACACTGCCCAGCGATGAACTAGACTCTTTCACGCAAGCGCAGCGTGATGCTCTGTACACCTTGGTCGAGCGTGGTCTGCTGGTGCATGATCTCCACAGCGAAAATTCCATGTTTAGCGCTCCGCCTGTGCCTTCGCTCGATAAATCCCTGCCGGCGAAACAACGGAAGGCACGTCCAGAATCGCGGTTAACACGGTTGACCGGCGTTTTGATGCAAGCACAACGACCGATGCACTATCGCGCTTTGTTTGAGCGCGCACGGATACGCTCGGATAAGACGTTTACGCCTGAGTTGGCGTATCAGGTGTTGTACCAAGACTCGCGCTTTCGGATGATCGGCAGCGGCGTTTTTGCTATAGCTGCATGGACAGCGCGCGACGTGCACGATCAGTTGAAATGGTGTCCAGCACCACTGCTGCCAGCGGACGCGCGTGCTGACACCTTCTTTGAGACGATCCTGCTTCTTCGTGAATGGTTGAGCGAAGCGCCGCGCACGGTCGATGCCCTGCTTGACTTTGCGCGGGTGCGTTTCCGAATGCAGATCGCGTATCCGCAAGATGCGCTGGACGTATGGTATGCCGCCGGGTTGATCATGCCCGCCGACACTACGCGACTGCGCGCCTCCGTGCGATTGATGCTGCCGCAAGACGTGACGATTCATGAAGCACGCAGGATGTGTGTGGAGGCGTTCACGATGCGGGTGGCGGCAAATGATCGTCTGTTGGCGGCACTGGATCAACTGGAAGGTGCGGCAATGGAGCGCTTGCAGCGCGCGGTTTATGGGAGCGACGATCCCTTTGATCTACCGAACCGGATGACAATCTTTGAGGCATTGGGGATCGTGCAGCAGGTTGAGAAGAATCGCTGGCAGTTGACGGGTTCGGGGAGAGCATGGGCAGCGAGCCAACCGCCGCTGGTGATCAGCCTTGAAGAACCGGCGCTGAATTTGGACGATACCCAAGATGCGCTGGACTGGCTGGACGTGTTATGAGCGGCGTACCCGAAGCAGTTGATAAGCACATGCGCCGCGTTTTGGAAACAGTTGCCGAAACTGTCAGCCCCGGAAGTCGCACACTTGTGAAACGGCATGTATGGCGCAACGTTGATTATGTAGGTGCAGCCAATGATCACATTGTTGAATGGCGCGGATGGAGTGCAAACCTCCGTTCTGTTGATCAGCGATTTCGCACAGTTTATATTGATCACGTCACAAATGCTTTAGCCCTAGCAGATCGGCGGACTCTGTTTGGTGAGGTATTCGCTGATGCCGCAAAGGATTTTGCAGAATTCGTGTTCTTGTTTGTGACTTCCTGCGCTTTTTCCAAGCGTGATCATGTGATAGCGGCTGGATTCACATATCGTCAGATAAATGCCGTTATCCATCCGGGTATCCTTGCCGAATCTCACGTTTTTGTGGACAGAGAAGTCTCCGAATGGGCAGAATATGGGGTGCGATTGCTAACGCTACAGCACCAACTGAAAACTGACGGTGAAATTTCGAATGACGAGTGAGCGACATCAAATCCAGTTTTTTGCATCCTTAACGGTAACGATAAGCGATATACACAAAATACGAAAACATCTTGAGATTTCACAAACTAAACACGAGCCGCTCAAGAACATTCTAACGACGCCGCTCTTCGTCGGTCGGCAATCACTTGAAGAAATCAGACGATTGTCAGAATTGGGTCATCGTGTGATGTTCGATAGTGGCGGATACTACGTTCAGACCGGAAGGATTAGTTATGACGAGTTATACGCCGCGTTGATGAAGACGTACAAGCTTCATCAGTGGGCAGGGATCTATGTGCTCCCTGATAACGTGCCGCGTTCACAAGATGATGGTGAAACTGTAGATCGCAAAGTTCGTGACACAATTGAACAAAGCGTGAACTTCTTCCGCAGTATGCCAGATCACCTTAAACCTCGCGCTATGCCCGTAGTTCATGGGCATACATACCGCCAGATAGACGATTGCCTCACAGCATATGTGAAACTGGGTATTAAGCAGTTGGGATTCGGAAGTTTTGGAACGTTTGGCAAGAACAGTCAAGTCAACGTTGCTACTCCTTCTGCGCTGGAATTTGCCCGTTACACGATACAGATTGCTCACCAACATGGTATACGTGTACACACATTTGGGCTTGGCGTTCCCGTCGTTGTCATGATGCTTTATGGAATTCGCGCTGACACATTTGACTCATCTTCGTGGCTCAAAGCTGCGGGATTTGGGCAAATTTTCTTGCCGTTAACCCGTGCATATAATATCACTCACAAAAACTCTGTATCGGATTTGCAGCGAGGCATTAAGTGGGAGGAGTTCCGTGCATTGTGCCAAGTCACAGGGCATGAATGCCGCTTATGTGATTCTAGAGACACATTGCAAGCACACAAGATGTACCGCGCAGCGCATAACTTGATTGTCCTTGCAGAGACAGTTGAAATGCTCAATAGTGGCAACCTAGAGAGAACGCGAGATATCTACCGTCACACCTCGGCACGCTATCAGAAGGAATTTGATAAATGGCTGCCACTCAGTTAGCGATTCATGTTCCGCAAGAAGCAACGCCCGAAAATGTGACGGCAATGCTTCAGGCGATGCAAACTCAGCAAGTGTCCTTTAGCACAGTCGATGAGCTACTTCAATTTACGCTTGATGAAGGTATCGGCACACGAACTGAAATGCAAAGCATCGCTCATCAAATGGGGCTGCTGGATAAATCGAAAGACGAAATCAAGATTTCTCCAAGCGGAAATCTCATTGCTACTCTTAAAGAGCCGAGTCGAATGGAAGTTTTTCATTACCTTTTCTACACAGGATGGCGCAAGACTAATCCTCGCGTTTTCTTACCTGCTTGGGCTTACCGCCACACTGTGGATCGTTACTGGATGAATGGCACAGTTACACTAAACACCGATACGGCAAATCAGACGGTTGCGGACATAATTGCACAAGCGGAAACTGATTTCGTAGAACTGGGTTTTGCAGAGTTCGACGGCATATCTTTCAGCCCAAAGAGTCTGCGTGGAATCCGTAAATGGCTCGAAGTCTTGAATCCCCCCGTGATCGAAAACGATACGTTCACACGCCGCTCCTTCTGTCCCCCCGAATTGATGCTGCTCGCCATCGGCTGGGCTTTCCGCGATGAGCCTGATCCAATCGGCGTTCCCCTGCTG
>JAPKMU010000256.1 GCA_026645745.1 Anaerolineae bacterium
CGCGCTTCAAGCGCATTTAGCTTTTCGAGGCGTTCCTGCTCAAGACGGTTCGGTGTCCACATGCGGCGGTTCATCCTTGCTTCGTGTGCGGCTCAATAAAAAACCCCGATCACAGTCGGGGCTTAGTGGGATCGGGTGTCGGGGTGGGATTAATCGATCTTCTTGATGACGAACTTGATCTGACCTTCAGGGGCATTGACCAACACCTTTTGGTTGACCTTCGCACCCATCAACGCCTTACCAAGCGGGCTTTCGACCGAAATCTTGCCGTCCATCGGGTTCGCTTCAGCCGAGCCAACCAAGTGATAGACTTCTTTCTCGCTGCTGCCTTCTTCAATGACGGTCACATGCGCACCCAAGATCACCTGATCCTTTTTCTTGGTGGATTCTTCGATGATCTGCGCACTGCTCAGGATAGTTTCAAGACGAAGGATTTCGCCTTCAACAAATGCCTGTTCGTTCTTTGCGTCTTCATATTCGGCATTCTCGCTGAGGTCGCCACCTTCTTCCATCGCCTGACGCAGCCGTTCAGCCACTTGATACCGCCGCACTTCGCGGAGTTCCTTCAGGCGCGCTTCCAGAGTTTTGAGACCTTCTGGTGTAAGATACTGCGGCTGATTAGACATACGGACTCTCCTAACGGATAGAGTAAACGCGGTCTCTGTCTAAAATTAGAAAGACACAGCGCCAATTTCGCGCGCTGTGTCCTGATACAAACGAATGCGTTGAATGCCCCCCGCGTTTGTGTCGATAACTATAACGGCTTTCGCGTCTGCTGTAAAGTTAAAACCCTGTTAGTTTCTCAGCGATCTGATTGACTTCCTAAGCGAGATCATGCTACCGTCACAGACGGACGCGAGTCCGCTTTTCAGAGACGAGGATAATCAGGAGCAAGCACAATATGCGTAATCTCTTGAAAGGGATGCTGGCAGTCACCGCTGTTCTCAGCTTAGGGATCGCCGCCGTTGGCGCGCAAGAAGACCCTGAAGTGATCGCCAGTGGTTTGAATGCACCGCGCCACGTGTTCTATGGGGGAGATGGAACACTCTACATCGCTGAAGCCGGAGCGGGCGGCGATATGGCGGGGACGAGCGGCATGGGTGGCGGCTCGGTTTCGGTCGGATTTACAGCGCGCGTCAGCACGGTGTCACCGGAGGGTGAACAAGGGGTGCTGATCGATGAATTGTTCAGCACTGCCGATGATTTTGGCTCGGTTGAAGGTGTCAGCGCCGTTTACGTGGATGATGCTTTTGCGTGGTTGGTGATGGGCATCGGCACAGAACGCGCGACCGCGCCGGAAGACGCGATTTTCAGCGCGCTGGTTCAGGTTGATCTTGCAACAATGGACATTCTGAACGTCATTGACCTGCTCGCGTTTGAAGAAGCGAATAACCCGGACAATACCCAAGAAATCGCCTCAAACCCACAGGATATCGCGGTCACGGACGACGGCACAATCTATATCATCGACGCCAGCGGGAATTCGCTGCTGCGCATCGTCGATGGTGTGGTCGAATTGGTTCACGCATGGGAAGTCGATGACACAGGTCAAACACCGTCCCCCGTGCCGACCTCGCTTGAACTGGCGGGAGATGGCAGCATCTATGTCGGCTTCTTGAGCGGATTCCCGTTCCTGCCGGGCGCGGCGCGCATCGAACAGTGGAGCGCCGAGGGTGAACTGCTCAATACCATCGAAGGGCTGACGCTCGTCACCGATATTGCGTTTGGTCAAGATGGCAATCTGTACGCGGTGCAGTTTGCAAACGGCTTCGGGGATATGGGCTACAACGCCGAAACCGGCAGCGTGGTCATGGTGGCGGACGACGGCACGATCACCCCGGTCATCGAAGGCTTGAATTTCCCCTATGGGATCGCGCAGGCAGCCGACGGCTCGTGGGCAGTGACGCTGAACTCGGCATTCAGCGCGCCGGGCAGCGGTGAAGTGATCCGCATCGGCGGCGGAATGTAGTACGGAGATTTAGGGACAGGGAATACCCCTGTCCCGTTTTAAGACATTCCCGGTAGTGTTACCGTGAAGGTTGTCCCCTTGCCGTGTTCGCTTGATACCTCGATAGTACCGCCAAGCTGTTGGATAATCCCGTAAGCAACCGGAATCCCCAAGCCGCTCCCCTTAAAACTGCGCACATGCTCATCATCCGAACGGAAATACACCGTGCCAAGCTGCGCCTTTTCTTCGGGCGTCATGCCGATTCCGTTGTCTTCGACGGCGACGATCAACGTGTTGTCTTTGGCGGATGCGCGCACGGTGACAACTCCGCCTTCTTTCGTATAACGGAGCGCATTTTCGACGAGTTTACCGAAGGCTTTAGCGATGAGTTCGCCGTCGGTGTTCAAAATCGGCAGCCCGGAAGGGATTTCAAAGTTGAGCGTGCGGTTGAGCTGTTCGGCGAGCGGACGCATGTTCTTTTCGATCATCATGGCGATATTCTTGAACATGTCGATCTTGACCGTCACGCGGAGCGTACCGGCGCGCAGTTTGTTGATATCGCTCACATCTTGCAGGAGCGTCTCCATACGTTTCGCGTTCGTGCGGATCACGTCGGCAAACTGCTTTTGCATATCGCTGAGCGTCCCCATCGCCGGATTGACCATCATATCGCTGTAACCGCGAATACTGGTCATCGGCGTGCGGAGTTCATGAATCGCGTGACCGAAGAAGCCCGCCTGTTCTTTCAAGATCGTCTCTCGATCAGGCGCATCCGATGGGGGCGGTGGTGGTATGTCCGCCTGCTTTTTCGCCTCTGCCAGCAGCAGGACGATTTCTTCAAGCTGCGCGGGCAGACGCACAGGAATGATCGCCCCGATGCGCGCCTGCTCCATCAAGGTATTTAGCAGTGTCTGTGCCTGTTCCAGCGATGTATTCGTCACGCCCTGACCCCCTCGTGGTTACTTATTGGAGTTCCCGGTCATCAATCGGTACGCTAAACGTAAAGCGGCTGCCTTTGCCGACTTCACTTTCGATCTGTATCGTGCTTCCCATTTGTTCGACCAAACTGCGCGTGATCGCAAAGCCTAGACCTGTCCCCGGCTGCGAGCGTGTGAATTCGTCGGCGGCACGCCAAAACTTTTTGCCCATCATTTTGACCTGCTCCGGCGTTAACCCAACACCCGTATCGGACACGCAGTACTCAATCCGGCTGCCAACCTGCCGCACCACCATCGTGATCGTACCGCCGTTTGGCGTGTATTTGTAAGCATTGCTCGCCAAATTGATAAGGACTTGAAGCAGTCGGTAATAATCAACCCACATGGCGGGCAAATCCGGCTGAACATCTTCAATATAGCGGTGCTGGCGCGACTCAACTTGGGTGATGATACCGTCGCGGACTCCTTGAAGGATCGACGCGACCGGGACGCGCGTTGGCGTCATAAAGAAGTGTCCGCTTTCAATCCGGCTGATATCTGCCAGATCGCTGACGAGCATTTCCATCCGTTCGACGGTTTCCCGGATGCGCTGCTGGAAATAGGTCTGTTCTTCAGTCAACCCGCCGTCCATCAGCGTGAGATCAGCATACCCAATAATGCTCGTCATCGGTACTTTGAGATCGTGCGCGACAATACCGACAAACTCACTCTTGGCGACATCCGCCGCCTTGACTGCCGCATACAGCCCGCCGTTTTCGATGGGAACAGCGGCGCGGGCGACGATGCGTTCGATCATATCGCGCTGTTCGTCGGAGAAAATACCGCGCGTCTTGACGATGACCGCGAGCGCGATCACTTTGGTCTCACGTCGCGCAGGCACGATCAAGATATGCGCGCCGCTGGGATCATCATCACCGATCATGTACGGCGAACGTGTTTCGACCGCATCCCGCACTGCCGGATAAAGTTCTTCCAAATATACGGGTTGATCCGTGTTCGGGTTGTAGCAGAAATGATGTTTAGCGACGACATGCTCATGTGTAACTAAGCCGATATGACCCATATTGGCGTCAGCGACACGGCATATCCAATCAAGCGTAATTTCCATCGCTTTATCGGCGTCCAGCGTCTCGTTGAGCTGCATGTCAATCCGCCGGAGCTGGCTGAGTTCTTGCAGACGCGCCGCCAACTGCTGATCCGTCGCGCTGAACAACTGGGCGTTGTCGATGGCGACCGATGCTTGCCCGACAAATGTTTCCAGTGTGGCTAAATCTTCGGTGCTGAATAATCCGGCAATCGCTTGGTTTTCGACGTATGCCGCCCCGAATACCGTACCGCGCGCACGGATCGGCGTCGCCATGATGCTCCGCAGCGAACGCCCCAACACGCTCTCCTGCATATTAAAGCGTGGGTCTTCGCTGGCATTCGTGGTGAGAATCGGCTCACCATGATCCATGACATGATTCACGATGGTGCGGCTGAACTGAAATTGATTACCGTCAAGCGTCTGTTGATCATAATTGCGAGCCGCCACCACCGCGATCTGTCCATCATCGTCGCGGAGCATCAAGAAACCGCGTTCCGCGCCTGTAAGTTGAATGATCGCATCCATTACCTGATCAAGCACGGTTTGCAAATCAAGCGACGAACCTAACAAGCGGCTTACCGAGTACAACGCTTCGAAGCGTCCTTGCTGCGATAATTGCTTGTGCTCCGCTTCCATACGGGTGATCAGTTCCGCCATCTTATCCAACTGACGGATGAAGTGATTGGTATCGACACGCGGGAGCGCAAGCTGAGATTTCAAGGTTGCGAGCGTCTGGCGCATCTCAACGAATTCGTGACTGCTGATTCGGGGTGCATTCAAGCGCTTTGTCATGGTGTTTGCGGTTCCGTCATCGGATGAATGAAGGTACGAGCGTTCTGCTGATAATAGTCACAGTGATCGGTCAGTGGACAGCGTTCGCAAAACGGACGGCGCGACGTGCAAACTTCGCGCCCTAACCGGATTAGGTTCAAATGGAAGGCGAAATGATCCTCCGGCGGAATCATGCTCTCCATCACCGGATGCGCTTTATCAGCGCTGATCCCATCTGGCAAGAACCCGATGCGCTGCCCAACCCGATGAATATGCGTATCCACCGGAAACGCGGGACGCCCGAACGCGAAGCACAGGACGATTGCCGCCGTTTTCGGTCCCACCCCATCGAGATTCATCAACCATTGGCGGGCGCTTTCGAGATCAAGGTCTGCCAGAAAGTCGATGCTGAGTTCACCGCGTTCGAGATCAATCTTGCGCAGCACCTGTTGAATGCGCGGCGCTTTGCTGTTCGCCAGTCCGGCAGGCTTGATCGTCTCAATGACCTGATCGAGTGGGGCTTCCATGACCGCCTCCCACGACGGAAAATTCGCCTTGAGCGCGGCGAATGCCCGGTCACGGTTGCGATCATTCGTGCTTTGGCTGAGGATGCAGTCGATCAGTTCGTCAAGCGGCGGCAGAAAAGGACGCCAATCGGGGAAGCCGTAAAGGTCACCCAATGCGGTACTGACCGGCGCGTACTTTGCCGCGCGGCGGTCATAATCGGGGATTTTGGCGCGGATCGCCTGAAGCGATCCTGACGGGGTCGTTTGTGTGTCCATGACGCTTATTGTATCGCAAGTGAGCCGCCAGAACGAACGACGCACACGCCTCCATAAAAACACCGGGACTCACACGAGTCCCGGTGTTCGGCGTGAGTAGTGGCTGGTTAGTTAACGACGTTCGTCGGCAGCGGTTGACCGTTCCAAGGCGCTTGGTACGAAGGCTGGAGCGTATCCGACCGCACCCAAAATTCACTGGTGCAGGTGAGCCAGATTTTTGAGTATTCGCCTGTCGCATCAACGCCAAGCACATAATACGTACCGGGGTTCAGCGTATTCGTGGTCGCGCTGCCCGGGCTGCTGTAAATCTGTGCGCCGTTGGGAGCTTGTCCCATCACCGCGCCGCTAGGCAGTCCTATCGTACATCCCGATGAATCCGGGACGCTGTTCACAAGCGACGAAACCGCCCCAGTCGTGCAGTCCCATGTCATCGTGCTGACATAGACAGCGCCGCCAGTGTAATTCGGTCCGGCATACGTGGTGACGCTCAATGTAAGCGGGGTGTTCGCCGGAAGTACAAACGGATCGGTGAACACCGTGAATCCGAAAGTGCCAACGCCTTGAAAGTTCGAATCCTGTGTGTATCCTAGATTTGGGAAGCCCGGCGCGCTGAGCGTCCCTTGTTCAGAAGCAAACATCGGCGCGGGAACATTAATATCAACGCCCGGAATGGAAATGTCATCGTCCGTGCACACCCCGGCAGGAGCGGTCGTCAACTGCCAAGACGGCGCGGGACCCAGCGCAAACACGGCAAAAGCGGAAAGACCCAATACGAGCACCAGAATAACAGCAGCAAGCATTTTCGGCTTCATCTGCTAATCTCCCTGTAGCCCAACACTCCTTTTACCATATTGATTTATGCGTCATTGCGCAAGTTGTCTTTAGATCGTTTTACACTAAGGTGCGCTCGCCACCGGAATCAACGATCCCAAGTAACTGGCATCCGCGATCAAGCGGAGTGAACCATCGGTCACATCAATTTTCCATGTGCCGTCGAGCGTAGGATTGGTCACGAGCAGGGCACGGCTGTCCTCCGTCCATGCGACGGGGCGAAACCACGTATTCGCGGGTTCAGTCAAAACACGCTGTGTGCGATTAATCAGATCGACGAGGACGAACACCGTCTGCACGCTCTGTTGAGCCGTGCCGAAACCGCGTACTTGAGCCAGTGTGTAAATCGCTTGCGCGCCGTCCGGCGCAATCGTGACATCGCCGCCTTGCGAGAATCCGGTCAAGTTCAAGCTGGGGATAATCCACTCTGCGCCGCTGGCGAGTTCGATCAAGCGCACATTGAAGCCGCTTAACCCATCAGCAAGCGTCAAACGGACGAAGCGTCCCGCCGTAATCGATGCGCCGCAGAAACACCCCGGTTCGCCGGGAAGCTGCTCGGCTGTACCGCTGGCGAGATCGACAGCGAACAAACCCGCGTATTGGCGCAGCGGCGCGAAATCCCCAATCGCATCCGGCTGATAATCCATGTATAAAATCGTGCCATTCACATCGAATGCGAACGGAAATGCGCGAATCGACGCATGTGCGCCATCGACAAACACCTCGCGCCGATTCGTGCCGTCTACATGAGCGATCCAAGTCTGTGTGCTGAGTGCTTCAGGTGCGCCGCTGGTGATCGTCCATGCGATCATTTGCTGATCGGGCGAGATCAACCAGTCCACGCGGCGCGCTCCCTGTGGTAGTTCGATGAACGGATGCGGGCGCACCGATAAATCTGGCGACAGCAGCACCGGCTGGTTGAGCGTCGTATCCCAGTACAGCACCGCATTCGAAAGCATCGTGTAGCGGTCGCCTAAAATGAGCGTATCGCGCTGTTCCCCGGTGAGCAGATCGACAAAAATAACGCGATCACTGCCATCCGGTGAAGCGTCCCGATCCACGAACACCTGACGAGGATGCACGCGATCCGGCACATCTTGCGCATAAACAGAAAGAGCAAGAAATAAGAGCATCAACGCAATGGTGCAAAGACGCAAAGACGCAAAGCGGGTGTGCAAGGTTCTAGGCATTATCTTCTAAGCGTGCGAGAACACGGGGGAGCGCTTCACCGCTTGGTGCGGCGATCCAAACAGCAGTCGAGTCGGTAAGTTCGCTTTCATTCGGGTTCACTTCGATCAAGACCGCGCCGCGATTCCGGGCGATGTGCGGCATCATCGCGGCAGGCGCAACCACGCCCGATGTGCCGACAACGAGAATCACGTCACAGGTGAGCGCTTCATCAGCGGCGCGCAGTTCACGCGAGGGAAGTTGTTCCCCAAACCACACGACATCGGGGCGGACGTAACTGCCGCAGTGTGGGCATTTGGGCGGAGAAGCCTCGTGATCGGGTAATGTGCTGACCTCAATCAGCGTCGGATCACCTTGACAGTTGTCAACGCATTTATTCCGGTCGATCTCCCCATGTAGATGAATCACATTCGTGCTGCCCGCTTGTTCATGCAGCGAGTCGATGTTTTGGGTGATTAAAGGATATGCGCCGAAGCGTTTTTCCAGCGCGGCAAGCGCGAAATGACCGGGATTCGGCTTTGCGTTAGCGATGATCCCACGCCGAAACTGGTAAAAATCCCAGACGAGCTGCGGATTTTTGCGAAAAGCGGGCATCGTC
>JAPKMU010000257.1 GCA_026645745.1 Anaerolineae bacterium
GGGCGGTGATGCACTTTGTCGGCATGGCGTGCCGTGCCGACACACTGCCGCGCAGCACGGTGCGGCGGCAGTGGTGACGCGCGTGAGCGCGGCACATCAAGCCCTCACGGCGCATGAGTGACCAGCTTTTAGCTGGCGGGGGCTTGGGAAATACGAACGGTCACTATAGGGTGAACGGTCATAAGCGGATAAGGTTGCTCAGTGGATACCATATCCCAAGCCCCGTGCTTCCGCCGCGCGGCGGAAGCGCAGCCGACTGCGAGGTCGGCTGCAATGCTCTTTGGCATTCGCTTATCCCGCAAACACTACTCACATTCTGTATACGTGACCCTATTGTGTTAATATCATTGTTGATATACAAAAAGATTGACTTAGAATCAGATAAGTGCAGTGAAGGGAATCATATGCCTAGGGATCGCCAATCTGAATGGCTCGTGATTGTTAGATGCCTTGCCATTCTTCGTCGCTTAATGGTTGGTGATACCCCTACCAACGACCTGATCGAGATTATCAGGCGCTATGAAGACCCATCTGCACCCGCTCCAGACGACAGCTTACGCGACAAACTCGAAAAGGATATTAGGCGACTTCGCCATTTTTTGCAGCACGAAATTTCGTATTTACCCGCTGAAAAAGCGTATCGCTTGGAGAACTTGGCACATCCGCTGATTGATCTGCCTGAAGAAGCTGTGCGTGGGTTGGCTTTCTTGGAAAGAACTTTCAGCCCTGCTGAAATTCCATACCGCGATGAGGTAACACGACTGCTAGATATCATCCGGTTTATACTCCCCGAGGAACGGGCAGAGCAGGTTGGACAAATGCGTGGACTGCTGGAAATTGAACTGCGTTCACGCGATTCCAAAGACCTTGACCCTGAATTGCTGGAAAAGTTGAGCCGCGCGTGCAGCACTCATCACGAAATTGAGTTCAATTACCGCTCACCGCGACATTTGGATCAGGTCCCACGCCGACACCGCGTGGAGCCTTATCGCTTTTACCTAGAACCCGTGCGGCGGCATTACATCCTTGATGCGTATCAACTGGAGATCAGTGCCCCGTATCAAATGCTGTTGAATCGCATGGGGACGTATCGAATTGAGCGCATGACCGACCTGACGATTCTGCCGAAGCGATTTGTACCGCGCCAGATTCGCAAAGAAGGACACGAGATTATCTACCGGCTTACACCTGAAATCGCACGACTGCGCGATGTGACTGCCTATGTGCCGGATAGCGAAATCACATATCTACCCGATGGCGGGGCGGAAGTTCGGGCGGTGTCTTTCAACCTGTTTCATGATTTGCGAACGCTGCTGCACTATGGCGCAAACTGCGAAGTGATCGGCGGTGATAAAGCACTCGCACAAATGAAAGCGCTGGTGCAGGGACTCGCGCGCGTGTACGAGGTTTAATATGCAACTGTATGCCTCAGTCGGCAAAGAATAGGTTAACCAAAACGCCTAAATCACTGCGTTTTTCAATAGCTCAATCGCTTGACAATAATTGTATCCATGTTCTCTGGTTACGCAATGATTCACTTGACCTAACCTGCCATCATGGTTACGCAATGAATAAGGCGTACTCTACCCATCTTTTATATATTTCAAGCAGACCATTGACTTCCCAAGAAATCGGGATTACTCTATTAATAAAACCAGCGCCTTCAGATTTGGCGGTCAGAGGCGCTGGTAAGTTGCAGGGCATTTGCCCATATATGAGAGGGATTAGTTGATTGATCCCTCTGTATATATGCACATTGTAGCATAGCAAATGCCCTTTGGTCAATCTGTCCGGTGATATGATGACAAAGGTGCTATTATGCGTGATGAAACACAACCTCAACAGATGATCCTCCCCGGCTTTGAGGAATACTTAATTCCCGAAGTCCCATCTCCTACCAATTCATTAGAAAAACTCGACGATCAAATTGTCCATGTTAGTATACAGTTAGACATGGTTATCGTCGTGAATACACTGCCAAACAGCGCAGCATAGACAGATCAATCATGCTTGGGCGCGGCTTCACGCGCCCCAAGTTTGACTTTTATGGTTTTCCTGCCGCACCTACCTGCTTGTGCGGAGTCGATGTGCTACGCTGAGTTCATAAACCGATTTTGAAAGGCTGACATGCACACCCTTTACTTGAGCGCGGTTGATTCTCGCTGCGCAAACGAAGACGAAATTCGGTCAGCGGGTGTGAATCCCCTCGATCTCCCGCCCAAATTCAGGCTCATGGCGCATCAAGCGCACACGATCGCCGCACTCCGTTACGGAGATGCACCTATCATCATCAACACGGCGAAAACTGGCGATGGTAAAAGCTTCGCGGGTCAATTCCCCGTGTTCAGCGGAGAACGGCGCGCAATGGTTTCCTACCCCACCAATGAGCTTGCTAACGATCAAAAGCGCTCACTGGATAAGCTCAAGGATGAATGGAAACAGGGTGGTATTCAGCGCATCCTTTCCAGAGTCATCAATGCGCAGGAATTGGACAAGATGCAGCAAAATCTTGAACATCTCAGCCGCGCAGAGATGCTCAAGGTACGCCTTACCGCAGACCTCATCCTGACCAACCCGGATATTTTTCACTTGATCATGCAGATGCGCTATCGCGTGCCCGGTGCGGCAGTCGATACTGTGTTGAAAATGGTGACAGAAGTATTCAACCTATTCGTCTTTGACGAATTCCATATCTTCAAAGCACCAGAGGCTACATCAGCCCTAACGGCAATGCTCACCTTATTGGAAACGACGACGGGCACGGCAAATCATCCACGTTTTTTATTCCTATCCGCAACCAAAAACGAGGTGCTTGAGGAGTTAGCGAAGAAAGCTGACCTACCCGTTACGGTTATTCAAGGAGAGTACCGTTACGACGGAGCGCACGATAACGCCGATTGGCGGCGCATTTTGCAGCCTGTCACGCTGCATTTGTATGAGCGCGGCGAAGGTTTGGAGTCATGGGTTGAAGCGAACCTCGCCTTGATCATCACCTTCTTTCGAGAAAACCCCTCCGCGCGCGGGGTGATTCTGTGCAACTCGGTAGCGACCGCATATCGCGTTCATGCCCGATTGAAAGACGCATGCGACAAAGCAGGCATCGACTTACGCGAACCCAACACCGGTTTAACCCCACCTGATGCGCGCCGAATCGATGGTCATTTGTTTGTTGCAACTTCAACCGTCGATGTAGGCGTGGATTTCAAGATTAATCTGCTGATCTTTGAAAGTTTGGATTATGCCACCCACATGCAGCGTTTGGGACGATTGGGACGGCATCTGAGTAACTCAGCAGGCGAACCCTTCAACGGTGTATACCAAGCGCACGCGCTCTTGCCCTCGTGGGTGATCAAATTCATATCGGATATTTACCCTGATGACATGCACATTGAGCGAAATAGTTATGAGCATGTCGTCGAATCGGCTTACATCCCACTACAGGCATTCAGAGAATATCCCGAGCGGTGGGGAGGCTATCAGGCGGGGGCAGTTCTGGCGGAGATGGGAGAGAAGGAGGTCAGGGTTGAATACGCCCAAACTCGCCAACGGTTGCAGCGGCGCTTTCAATCCCTATTTCCGGTTCGGATGCTGCATCCCAACACGATCCGCGAAATGGGTGAGAACAACCGTATTCATATTTGGGAAGAAGCGGTTTCGTTCCGGGGCAGCAGTCCGTTTGCTGCGCTAGTCATAAACACACTGTCAACAGGTGACAGTGTGCTTTCATATAACCTCATGACGCTGCTTCAGCAAGGCATCCTTGATCCTATACCATTCGATCAAGTTTACCGCCTCGCTGGAGATCGTGCCGAAGCGCTGAAGAAAACTGATCCGCTAATCGCGTATCGCCTGAACGGATGGCTGCCTCACAAACCACGCCGCTTGATCTTTCGTTTGAACGAACCAACAAGCACATGGGGAGCGGAGCGCTTTGGCACCGTTATTGAGCAAGATCGTTTTCGCATCGAATTTGCCTCCGGTAATGACATTCCACGCGACATGACGCAGCTCAATGCCGAGATTGAAACTCGAACGTTGGTCACACTGTTGATCCGTGCGGGTGATGTGAAGAAGCTCTACAGTGCTGATCCGGACTCGATTCGCACCTATTTTCGTTTAGGCATGTCCATCGAACTTTTCCGTTTCCGAAGTCAGGATGGCATATCGGAAGGAACGGTCGCTTTCGGACGCGATGCCCTGCTGCTCGACTCACTGATCTTTCGACGCAAATCATCCACAGACGATCCGTTCTTTGGCTGATATTCACAGGAGAAATCCATGATGAACCCGCTTTCCCCACCCGACGATCAAGACCTGCAAGCGGATTTCTACGCTGATGAGGCGGATTCCGTTAGCCCATTAGAACAAATGGAACAAAAGAAGAAGGCGGCAAAACAGCATCGAACCGCTGCCTATGAGCCGATGCTCACCAGCTTGTTCAAGTCTGTGATTCAGGATTCGGAACTCACCGTGCCTGACCCGGTGCTGCGCGACTTCGTGAATGATGTCCTGACTCCGCTTGCCGACGAATTGGAAATGTCCAGCGCGAAAGGCGGGGCTTTCTATCGCATAAAAGCGGCGGAACATGCCGCACAGCCTGAACGCAACATGCGCGACCCCGAACATTATGCGCATGATCAGACGATGCGTGCTCACCTTCTCAACGGGATGCTTCCAGCGCTGCGAATCGCACGCTATCTGCGGACTTGGGGTGCACAGCGATTCTTTTACTGGTCGGAAGAAGCGGAACGACTGCTGATTGCGGGGTATCTGCTGCACGATTATACCAAGCTGGATCGGGTGAAAGACGCGCTTCACGCTGAGGGCTTTGAAGATTGGCATTCTCCCCATGAGCACATGATACCCGCGTTGGAACGCATCTTTGCAGCTTGGTGTGAGCGATTTGGGCTGGATGGCTTTTTGCAGCCGATCGGCGGCGTTGAAGAATACCTGCATGACATCATCTACATCGCGCACAACACACAGGTGTATAAGCAGACCGTTGGGCTGCCGAGTCTGCTGCCGAAAAAGCGCCTGAACCCGCATACGCTCATGCTTGTCGCAGAAGTCAGTCGCCTTGCCGACCTGATCGCGTACACGGCACGCACGCCGCGTGAAATCGTCAAACCCGGAACAACCCTGCAAAGAGTCTTCAGCGGACTGGCGTATTCGGACGACGTTCCGGGAGGAGTTGTCGCGCGCCTGACCTATCATCATGTGGCGGAAAATCGCGGCATGCTGCTCAACTTCATCCACGAAGCGGCACTGAAAGCACTCACAAATGATCACCGAATTCCGTTTCTATATGCCCCCAGCGGTGTCGTGTATCTGGAGCGCACTGGCGCGCAGTCGTTCCCATCCCCAGATACATTAATTGCTGAGATCGTCGCAGATGTTCGAAATAAAGCCGCTCGGCAGTTGATTCAGAGCGGCAAAGGGGCGCGGCGCGGGGCGGTAAATCTACAGGTCGATGACAGCTATCGAGATTATTTTGACCTTCGCCAAATCGTT
Organism: Anaerolineae bacterium; assembly: GCA_026645745.1. Lineage (GTDB taxonomy): Bacteria > Chloroflexota > Anaerolineae > Aggregatilineales > Phototrophicaceae > Flexifilum. The sequence continues at coordinate 5,512 of JAPKMU010000257.1, forward strand.
CGCGGCAGCGGCGCACTTGTCGAAAGGCTAATTCGCAGCAACAAGAGCGCTGATCGCCTCGCCATCATGACGCGCATTAACTCACCCGGAAGTGAGCACATCCCGACGCTGCCCTCTGATAAGACGGACTCAAGATTAGACAGGCTGGCAGAATGGTCGGGATTTCTGGAAGTCCAGTTACGTGAAAGACTCGATAATCCTGACCTTGATCTTGCCGAATGGCTGCTCCCTCGGTTGGGCGTTGAAGACCTGCTGCCTACATTTCGCGCGCTGCGGAGCGACCCGGCAACGATTCGAGCAAGCGGCGGAATCAAACTCTGGTGGTTTTGGGCAGCGTCGCATGTCCTTGATCGCAATGCTTTAAGCCCGGAAAGCACGCTGGAACTCATCTTTCGACTGTCGGAGGAACTTGCAGATGCACTTCCGGCTGATCTCCCATCAGCAGCACAGGTCAACGAAACCAAATGGAATGATCTTGCGGACTATCTGGCGCGTGTGCTAAGCCTAGGTGGCGAAAAGACCGGGGCATGGGTGCAGCGGGATGAAATCGCGCGCTATGCCAACGCAAAGAAGCCGCGCGGCGGCGGATCAGTTTGTGCCATATGCGGCGAACCTTATAGCGCGACCAAACCGAACGAAACTGCTGTGGCTTTTCAACCGGGTGTTTATACGGCGCGGGTCAAATTAGGATCGAGCAGCAACGCGCGCAGTCTGTGCTCGATTTGTGCGCTAGAACAGCTTCTCCGTCAATTGTTTGTAGAAAATCTGGACAGCGGGCGAAATGTCGAAGAACAACGGGTGCGTTATCTCTCGTTTTACCCCTCGTATTTCTTCACGCCGGAAACGCTCACACTTCTGCGCGAAGTCTACAGTCAACTAACCGCGCTTCGACTGGGCGAAGGTGATCTTCGTCGCGTACTAGCAGAAGCTATCGTAGAAGCGGCGCAAGAATCACTGCATGACTTTATCCGCTCATCTTCAGGTAGCAGCACGGTACTACATTATCCGAATCGCGTCTGGACACGACTTACCCCATTCATGCTGCGAGAAAAAGACGAACCAATCCCCAAACGTCTTCTCGCTTATTCGCAGAGCGTGGGAGGAACATTCTTCACATTCGGACTGCGCAATTTTGACAAGCCTACCGATGTCGAAGCATGGATCGCTCCCACATTTGCGGCGCTCATCTTTGCTGTAACGCTCGATCTTAAAGTTGTCATCAGCGAAGGCGGCGCACCAATCATCACGGAGGCTGACGAACTACCGGAAACACTGTGGTTGGATGGCGCACATCCCGCTGTCCGCGCCGTGCTGGACATCGGGCGTACTCATCCGATTGACCGACTGCATGTTGATGAAGTCGTGCCAGCACTCACCCGCCTTGCGATTGCGTATCTGATTCATTTGGATACCGAATTCAACGGGCGCGATGAACAATGGCAGCGCTTTCCAGCGTTGGCTTACACCCTAGCGGAGTCGCCGCTATACGTTTTCCACCATTTGAAAAAACAGGAGCGCGACGACCCGGATCGTAAAGCGATCACCCGCGAACGGACGCGCCGCTACCTGTCCTATGCACTACTGCTCGCCGATGAGAAAGGAAAAAAAGCGATGTCCATCGCCCGTGAACTCGTGGTCGGTTATCGGGGTTTCTACCGCGCCGACAATTTCAAGAACAGCAACAGCATTCTCCGCCCCTTGAGTGTGGTCGCAGATGCCACTTTGAATGCTGCCGTCATGCCTGCATTCAGTGATCCCGAAGCTCTGTATGAAGTCGCCTATGGAGAACTATTCAAGTTCATGGATCGCGTCGGCAAAGGGTTAGCCGACGGACGCTTTCCGAGAGGAATCAGTGCTGCGGAACGCGATCAGGCAATGCGCGATTTCTGCAAGCTGTTTGTCGATACCTTGTTCGTTCGTGACTTCAAACGCGATGCCGCTGCTCTGCGTGGCAAACCGATTAACTTGCTCAAGAATGCGTGTGAAGTCATCTACCGTGAATTGCAGTATGCCGAATGGTCGGAGCGCGGACGCGAAGCCGACGAACCCGCCGACGATTCCGAATAACTTGATCGAGCCTTCAACATTACCTACGAGAGGACACACCCGCCATGCTGAACACTGCCTTTTTCAATGACACGCTACCGCCTCGCCCGATGGGCAAGTACGCGCATATCGTCATGCTTCGTGTAACCGAAGGCTACGCCGTTTTTCAGACAGACGGTGAACTCAATCGCGCTCGCATCGCAGCCGGACTCAATGATACCGCGCCGATGACGCGCATCACGCTGTTCAAGCGCAAACAGACCACACCGGAACGCCTGAATGGACGCGAACTCCTGCGCCGTTATGGGCTGATGCCGGAAGAATGTGTCTACAACGAAAGCTCGTGCAAACGCTGCCCCGACTGCATCACCTACGGGTTTGCGGTGGGTGATGGCGGCAGCGAAAAGAGCAAAGTGTATGCGGACACCGCTTTTTCGCTCACGGATTACGCGGTCAGCCATGAAGTTTTTACGCTGAACGCTCCATATGAAGACGGTACAATGAGCGATAAGGGTGTCGTGACATCGCGCATCAGCCAGCAGGATCATGTCAAACCGGGCGTGATCTTCCCGGCGGTGATCACCA
>JAPKMU010000258.1 GCA_026645745.1 Anaerolineae bacterium
GATAAAACGCTACCCCGCCAAGCGGAAGATTCACGAAGAAGATCGCGCGCCATAAGCCCTGCTCCGCCAGCCACCCGCCGACGACGGGACCGAGGAGCGTCGTTAACATGCTGAACGCTGACCAGATGCCAATCGCGCCGCCGCGCCGTTCTTCAGGGAATGTTGACGACAGAATCGCCAAACTGCCGGGAACCATCAACGCGCCGCCGATCCCCTGAAGCGCGCGTGCAAGGATCAGAATTTCGGCGTTCGGCGCAATCCCACACAACATCGAAAATCCTGCAAACGCCGCGATTCCGATCATGAAGATGCGCCGATGCCCATATAAGTCACCGAGTGCGCCGCCCACCAGCAGCAGTGACGCGAGAAACAGGGCGTAAGCATTGGCAACCCACAAAAGTTGGGTTCCGGTCATGTTGAGATCGGCTTGAAGGGACGGGGATGCAATATCGAGCGCAGTTTGATCAATAAACGCCAGCGCAGACGCCAAAATCGCGGCGATCAACACATAACGTTCCGTTCGGGCAGTCGCCGCTGGTGTCATTCACTACGCCTTTCGGCTCATCGTTTGAACGAAAAAAAAGGTGCGGCAGCACCGCACCTCACGCTGGTTCAAAGCACGCTTACCGGATCACCCCATCCGCCCATGTGATCAAGCGCTGAATATCGGTGTAGGTTGGCGTTGAAATTAAGTTGAAGATGTCCGGTTCTGCGATCAAACCGTAGGCAGCGGCGGCGCTGAACGGTGCGGCAGTGATGTCCGCTGTCCCATCAAGCGGACGCAGTCCATAAGTCTGAGCAGCGCTCTGTTCCGCGTCCGTCAGCAAGAAATCGGCAAACTGGCGCATGATGTCCCGTGCCTGTTCCGCGGTCACGTCGGCGGTGCTGGATGTCGTGCCATTCCATACAACGAAAGGAAAATCGAACACGAACGGATAATCGGGATACACAAGCTGGATCGGGTCGGAACCGTCAATCAAGCGTCCGCTCAAGTTCGTCACCCAGTCGCTTTCCGGCAGCAGCGCAATATCACCAACGGTTGTTCCTCGCGCCGCGATAGTGCGTGCAGGTGACGCGCCTAATGTGTTGAAATTCGGAACACTCTGCAAGACGGGCGCAAGCCACATGCGATATTCGGCGGTCGCAAGGTCTTGGCTTGACTGGATCGGCGTATCGAAGAATGCCGAAGCGGCGCTCAGAAGCACTGCGAATCCACTTATGGTCTGCGTGGGGTGCGTAAAGGCGAGCGTGACATTACCATTGAGTCCGCTGTTGGGAGCGACAGCCGCCCATGTCCCAGAGGCTGCGGCTTCTCCGATGCGATCCCACCCAAACGGTGTGAGCGCGGTCACGCGGCTTTCAAATGCGCCCCAGACAAGCAGGGTTTTCGCCAATGATGGCTCTAATTCGCTCAATGGGAGAGCGCTCGCGTAGGTGCGAGAGGCTGACCATGCTGGAATCCATGCGTCCGGGTGCGACGTGGTTGACCAACCGCTCCCCGATCCCCAGACTGCCGCATCGTCCACAGGTGTGACGACGAGTCGTACTTGGCGCGTACCCGCTAATCGATCTCCCGCGTTAAATCTTTCCGCTGCTGCGCTGATCCAATCGGATGCCATTGGGGAAACAGCAACGGTCAATTGAACGCTGGGTTGTGACTTCAAAAACTGGCTCAGCCCGATGATTGCCGCGATGATAACCACGAATAGGACAAAGACGATCGTGCCACGTCTCATGGTTGCATGCTCCTTTGTCGCCCACCTAGTATATCGAAAGTCCCGGCTCTCTCGCTAACCGCGAAACGTGGGGGTATGCTATATTCATATTGGATCAGGGTTGAACGGACGAGGAACGCTATGTTCAAAGAGCGCATGAATACACGCGGCTTGGTGATTTTAGCGGTGATCGCGGCGATGACGACGTGGATCATCATGGTCAGCGGTGTGCTAGCACAGGACGCCGGAGTTCCGGCGGTGCAAAGCAGTGAGCAGTATACCGTCGTGGTTGGGGATACGCTGGATACGATTGCCCAAAGTTTCAATGTCTCGATCATCTCGCTGTTTGAAGTCAATCAGATGGATTACGGCACGGTGATCTTCCCCGGCGACACGATTTTGATTCCCAGCGACGGCACACCCTACGGCTATTACCCCGGTTTGAGCATCGGCAACCCGAACGGGACAGCATTCTACATCTTGCAGCCGCTTGATGTGCTTGATCTCGTCGCCGCGTTTTTCGATATTGATCTCCAGTGCCTCGCGCAAACGAACGGTATTGAAGACCCGAACGATGTTGAACCCGGCTTCATGATCAGTCTGCCAGTGGACTGCCCCACGTACACAGGCACATCATCAATGCCTCTCCGTCCGCTGCGCGGCGCAGCGCTCACTGGCGCATCGGTACGCTTGATCGAAGGTGAAGTCGCCCCAACCGCCACGCCAACGGCATTCGCGGCAGCGGCGACGCCAACCGCGACGGCGATCACCCCGGTGATTGTTCTGCCGACCGCGACCACTCCCGGCGTGATCATCGAAACACCCGTTCCGGGCGGTATCATGCGCGGTCCGACAGTGACGCCAACGCCGATGGGATAAGATCACGAAATCAAAAACCGCAAAGCGCAGAGAGTATAGATACGCTTCTCTACGCTTTGCGGTTCTTAACATCCGAAAAATCTATGGGCGCTTGAGCTTTTGCTGCACGAACACGAGGAACGGATATGCCAGTTTCGACGGATCGACCCGCGAGACTGCGAGGTGAGACGTATTCGCAACCTCAAAATCGTGATGTAGGCGTTCGAGTTCACGGATTTGATGCGGGGATGGCTCATTGTGGAAGAGCGTCACGATGGTTGTGTAGCGCCCCGGTGCGAACAAAAGCCACTGCTTCATGCCAATCTTTTCCACGCGGCGGTCGATCAACTTGTTCGTCTCAATCATGAGCGAAAAGTCGTTCAGCGTAGGCGCGAGACGCGATGGCGGCACATCAAACTGCCCCAGCGTTTCAACAAACATGCCGCTTTTGTGATGATAGATCACCAAGCCGAGCGCTTTCCCCATATGCGAGGTGCGGATAGCAATGGTTTCGTTAGGCTTGCCCACCGGCTGCGTATCGTCACTCACCGGCAAGTTAAGCGCGGCTTCCAAAATTGTTAGTTGATTGCTGTAATGCGCGTAAATGGCGTGAAACTGCTCACGGCTCAGCGTACCGTCCGCAAATTCCGCCAACACGGTCTGAATCTTGCGCTGTATATCATTCTTGAGCGTTTCTGTGCGGCTGCGGCTCGTCGTATCCATGCCTATCTCGCTGTGATTTTCTCAAACCCTGCATATCCGATGTTACATGGATCGTAACCCGAACACGGTGCGATTATACGTAAGGGTTTTTTATCCCTTTTTACGGTTAAACAAACTTGACAGCCGTCCCATGATGCCTTTTTTCTTGGTCGCAGAAGCATCTTTGTCCATTGGATCAGGGACGAACTCGCCGCGTTCGGCGTCTTCTTGCTCGATCTGCCAAGTTTCAATCGTTCCGTGTTTGCTGCCTTTCATGTCGCTGCGATCCCGATTTTGTTCAACTTTTTTCTGCTGATGATAGAAATCACCCGAATTCATGCCCATGATGTGAAACCCTTCCTATATTCCCCATTGCGATGATGTTACGGCAAACCAGCCAGCTTCGCAATTACTCTTTAACAATTACGGCGTTCCGGTTGGGGTTGCACTCGGCGCAGCGGTACTGGTCAAGATCGCTTCAATCGTTTGCGCATACGGGTAATACGCGGTCGCGCTCGCCGCCGCTGTTTGAGTTGCGTGGACAATTCCGGCAATATCCGGCGTCGGAAAACTCAGCGTTGGCATCGGGGTTTGTGTAACAAGACTTCCCGAAGCGATCACCACCCGCGCCGAAGTCGTGACCGAACGCCCTGCCGCATCGCACAACTGCACATACAGCATGTGCTCCCCTATTCCACCGCTGAAACGGTACGGGAGTGCAATATCAAACGACTGCCAAGGATCGCTTAGATTCGATGGGCATGTCAGCGCATCAGTCGGCTGTTCGCTGAAGCGGACAAATTCAAAATCGCTCACCCGTGCGCCGCTGTTGGGATCACGCGCATCCTCATTCGGCAGATACACAATCGCGTCAGCACTCGTCAGCGGCGCGCCCAAGACATACGGGCGACCCGGCTCTGCAACGACTACCGGAAATGATTCCGGGTGCGACGCGAACACGAACACATAATAAAAACGCCCGTTTTCATCATTGGGCGCATAAGCGATTCCGATTTCACGGTAAGCGCGGTGATAAAACGGATGCTGCGCCGGGACACCGTTCGCGCGCCCCTGCGACATACGCAAACTTTCAATTTGAGGGACAAGTCCGTTGCGCGTGCTGGTCGCGTAATCATTCACCATGAAATCGACTACGTTCGCTGGCGTATAATCGCGCACGCGCACCGCTACCAAGTCTGCTACAAACGCACCGTCATAGGATGGATAGCCGACCTGAGCCAAAACAGCGCTGATATCTTCACCATTCAATAAAAAATTGTAGAAACCATCCAGCGGGCGGTTGAGCAGGTCATCCAAAAATGCCTGAGCAACCTGATTCAGCGCCGGATTCGGTACGAGCGGCGTGAGTTTGCGCCCCAATGTGACGCGCACGCGGTTGACCGAATCCAGCAGGGTGCGCTGATCGTCCGAGAGTGCATCACCCTGCTGTGCGCGGACGACAATAAACGAGAGCAGCACCAATGCCAGCATGATCACGATCTTTTTCATAACGGACACCCTTATGAATGAACGTACGTTGTTCCGCGCGATGTTATTCCGGCTGACCGAGAATGAGGATCACGATGGACATGATGCCGGGGATGTTGGAGTCTTCTTGAAGATAGCCGTAGTCAACGTAATCGGATAGAAACGGATCGCCAAGGAGTTGAAATTCCGTCAGCACCTTACCGAGTGTCACGGCTTCGGCATCCGTACCAAACAGCAAAAATGCTTGTGTTCTTCCCGTGTATCCGTTCCGATTGGCGGTAGCAGCGACTAGTTCGTTCCACTGCGCCGGGGTGATAATCGCAATATCTCCAGCGATGTTCGCCGAGAGCAGCGCTTCGGATGCGGCAGCGTTTAGGAGCGGGTTGAGTTCGAGCGCGTCCAACCCTTCACCTTCGCGCCATTCGTTAAGCAGGCGCGGCGAGAATAATTGATCCGCCAATGTGAGCGCTGTTGTTGGGGTGATCACGGGTGTCGTTTCAACGGTTGCGGTGGGGGTTTCGTCGCCATCGCCGAGTATCTGCGGCAGTGTAAGCACCAATGCCGCGCCGATGAGCACCAGTGCGCTGACTGCCAAGCCCGCACGGGTCAGCATGCGGCGGCGCTTCGAATACAGACCGATCATCTTCTGCGTATTCGGTTCCCAGTCGATTTCCTGCTGCGGGAGAACTTTGCCTTCGCTGGTCACGCGCTTCGGGTCGCTCGTCACATACGCTTTGAGCGTTTCGATAAAGTCATCGCTCAAGCCCTCGTGATCGCGCACATCGTAGTATTGAATATTCGCCAGCATCAAAAATGTTGGGTGACGGGTATCGCCTGAGCGCCACAGGGGGAAGATCGGTTTTTCAAACTCTTTGGCGACAAGGATTTCGTTGTTCACCCAGTCGGATGCCGCCGCTTCGTCCGTCATGATCAACACGAACGCGCTGCAATCACGGAGCGCGGTCACGATTGCTTCCCACCACTTTTTACCCGCGCGGATTCGCTGATCGTCCATCCATGCTTCGATACCGTGCGCACGAAGTTGTTGGATTAACTCGCGGGCGTATGGCTTATCGAGTTTGCTGTGGCTGATAAACACGTATCCCATACGCGGCTGCTCCTGACGCCATTCGTCGTCAGCGGCATTATAGCGAATTGTTTTCGCTTGTGGAACAACTGCGCCGTTTTGATCGTCCTGATGATGTGACCGTAATTTGCTAAGGGGACTCACGATGAAACGCACACATACCTTACGCCTAATTCTGTTGGTGCTGGTGACGATCCTGATCGGGATCATCCCCGCAGCCGCCCAAGACTGCCCGATTGTGCCGTGCCCAATGGACGCGCCTTGCCCACCGCAGCCATGCCCGATCATCTGGGGTGTATTCACCAATCCGGAATGGCTGAAGATCGACTATCACCGCGTGAATGTCGAAATTGATCAGCAAATCGCCACAACCACCGTCGATATGGAATTCGTCAACGAAGGCAACGGACTCGCGGAAGGCACGTTCTTATTCCCGATTCCGATGGGCGCATCGGTTGACGAATTGATCATGTACATCAACGGCACGCCCATCGAAGGGCGTATTCTTCCAGCCGACGAAGCGCGCAGCATTTATGATGCTATCGTCCGCCAATACCGCGATCCGGCACTGCTCGAATACGTTGGTCAAAGCACAGTGCAGGCAAACATATTCCCGATCCCGCCGGGTGAGACGCGCCGCATCACGATCACCTATTCGCAAATTCTTGAAGTCGATAACGGTTTGATCCGCTACAGCTACCCGCTCGACGTGACCGAACTCACCAGCCGCCGCCCGGTGGAAAGCATGTCAGTGAGCGTCAGCGTCAACGGTCAGGACGCGATCAGCACGGTGTATTCGCCCACGCATAACATCGTCGTCAACCGGAACGCTGCGAATACCGGATTCTCCGCCGGATTTGAGCAAAGTTTCTTCGTGCCAGATGGCGATTTCACCCTGTATTACGGCTTAGAAAACGACAGCATCACCGCGAACCTCCTCACCTACCGCGAAAGCGCTGAGGGTGACGGATTCTTCATGATGCTGGTGCAGCCGCCGCTCACACTGCCGGAAGATCAAATCATCCCGCGTGACGTGATCCTCGTGGTCGATCAAAGTGGGAGCATGGACGGCGCAAAATGGGAGCAGGCACGCGCCGCCGCGACTTATGTCCTTGATAACCTGAACGAAAGCGACCGCTTTAACGTAATCCTGTTCAGCACGGGATGGCGCGTGTACTCGAACGAGCTTGAACCCGCCTCGAATGCTGACGAAGCGATCAGTTGGGTCAACGGGCAGATGGCGGAAGGCGGCACGGACATCAACGGCGCGCTGACCACCGCATTTGGCATGGTCGAAGAACGTTCGACGGCGATCCTGTTCATCACCGACGGCGTACCGACCGAAGGCGAAACGGATATCGAGACGATCCTGAGCAATCTCGCCGCCGCCGCTCCGCCGAATGCCCGTATTTTCAGCTTTGGCGTCGGGGATGATGTCGATACGCTCCTGCTCGACTCGATTGTGCGTGACTTCCGGGGATCGGGCAGCTATGTCCGCCCGACCGAGCGCGTAGACGAAGAAGTTGCCAGCCTATACAGCCGGATCAGCGCACCCGTCCTCACTGACGTGACGCTCACCATCGACGGTTTGACCATCGACCAGATGTACCCGACTGCACCGCTCCCTGACCTGTTCGCGGGTCAGCAGTTGACGATTGTTGGGCGCTATCGCGGCTCATTGGAAAATGCCGTCGTCACACTCAGCGGCAGTGTGAATGGTCAGCCGCAGACGTTTGTTTATGATGGCATTGATTTCCGGGGGCGCGCCGGTGGTGAACCGTTTATCGCCCGTTTGTGGGCGACCCGCCGTATTGGCGACTTGATGACGACGATCCGCTTGAACGGTGAAAATGCCGAATTGGTGGACAGCATCATCAGCTTGAGCGTCCGCTACGGGATCATAACGCCGTACACCAGCTTCTTGATCGAAGAAGACGATATTCTGTCGGCTCAGGCACGCGAAGAAGCGGCGCGGTCGTTCGGCGGCGTGGTCGATGACTTCAGCGGTGCGACAGGTGCGGGCGCGGTCGATGCTGCCGATGCAGCCGCGCAGATGGCGGAAGCGAATGCCGCGCCAGCACCCATGGCAGCAATGCCCACCATGTCCGCGATGATGGAGGGCGAAGTCGCCCCCGGCGCAGATGGTTCTTTCATCCCTGCCGAAAGTCCGATCCAGTCGGTGAACGGTAAGACGTTCATCCTTCAAGGCGACGTGTGGACAGACACCACGTTCGAACCGGATACGATGGAAACGATCAAGATCGAATTCTTGAGCG
>JAPKMU010000259.1 GCA_026645745.1 Anaerolineae bacterium
AGCGCGAAGGTAACATGGTGTCAAATCGCGCGCTGATCCTCGAAGTTGACGTGCCTACCGAGAATGGACGGCATCCAAAACGGCGGCTGCATGTTCGCCTGTATTGGGATGATGAGCCGCTCAAAGACGCCAGCATCTTGGGGGATGTCTGCATTGAGTATCGCTTGAATTTACACGGCGATATGTCAGGCGAAGCGCTTCGCAGCTATTCGGAACCTGCGCATCAATCAGGCGATCCGCATACGATCACGATTCCGATTAACCTGCACTACATGCCAGAACGCGCGTTTGAACGTCCGATTCATCAGGAATTAAAAGATGTATGGTCGCCTTATGACTTGTCTCCGCTGGTGCTGCTCAATATCTACCAGTTAATGAGCGAACGCGCCGCCTCAGGTGACATGCCAAAGTCCGAAGTCAGCATCATTCAATCCGCGTTCATGCCAGAAATCTTGGACTACGGTGTTGCGGATCTGTTCAACGAGATTGTCGGCGCAGATGTGCAAAGCGCTGGCGCTGCCATCAGCGATATCGCTGTGCGTTATTTGGTTGCCGAACGCTTCCCAGATTACGTCACTTTGATGGGAACGCAGTCATGGGCTTCTTCACTCGCAAAGTACAAAGTCGCGCTCGAACGCCTTGAATCACCTTTGCAGCGTCGTGCGCAGGTTCAAGTCGTTATCACCAAGACTGATCTTGCCGAACGTTTCACGCTGTCGAATACTGCGCTGGATACGTTTATTGCCACCTTTGGTAGTTTGCTGCGCGTTGATCAAGACCTGAGCGGGAAGAGAGCTGGTGCCGTTACGTTTACACTGCACCCGTTGGAAGCAGCCATCGTGACGTGGATGCAAGAATCAGATACTACGGCTCAGGCGGGAAAGCGAACTGTAAAGCGGGTTGGAAAGTCCACAATCGTGCGCCGCGCAAGCGCACTGGGATATCTCGAAGAAGAAATTGAAAAAGCACTTGATTTGCTGACGGCACGCGAAATGATCACGGTTTCTGGCGATTGGATTGTCGAATCTGTGGTTGAAGCGCTTGATGTTGATGCGCTTCAACGCGACTTTGATGCCTATACCGCTGATGTGGAAGCACTAAAGCGCTCGTTTTTTGGGGAACAGGTACGTGCATTCCATGAAGAAGCCGAGAAAATCCGTGAAGCACTGCAGGATCAGCTTCGATCAAAACAACCAGACGCAGTCATCCTGAATCGTATTGCCAATACGCTCAAAAAGCAGCGGCGGGCAGTCCTCAGCTTTGCAGAAGACCGACGCCGTGACCTAACTACGCGCATCATTCGAACAGCGGTTCCTTCTCTAAAGGACCATGAGCGTGCCCTGCTCAAGCAAGCCCTCGCCGATGAAGAGATTGACTATGTTGATCAAGTCAATGTCTTGCGTACACGATTGAGCGATGCTATTGACCGCACCCTGCTGCTGGTCGAGGCTCACAACGCTGAGGTTCAGCGTACAAAAGATGCATTGCGTCCCGACATCACAATGCAGCAGCTTGGGGACGTTGAAGGAGCGTGCAAGCGCCTCGAGCAGGCGCAAATCGAACTTCAATCGAAAGTGACTCACGCGCGCGAATCATTTCAGCACTATGAGCAATGGCGAGGCTTGGTGCGAGACGGTGCCGCGGCAGTGCGATCGCTACACGAGCTGGGGATCGAAGGAACTGACGCCCTGCGTGAGCAGCTGAAAGAAATCGTACTTGCAGTCCGTGCCGAAATTAGCTCACGCAAGCTGGAAGCACTAACTGAACATCATCAGTTTTCGCCGATGATGGACGACTTGCATACGAGGATCAACGGATTACGGCAAAACGCACGCGCGGCGTTTGACGCAGAGCGGTCACGTTATGTGCATGCCTTCGCACAGATGGATATAGCGCCTGATCGAAGTATTGAGACACTTGTCTTTAATCCCGCCGAGCCGATGAGTGCATACGACTTGATGTACACCCTTGTTGGAACAGCCGCGCAGCGTGCACTCAGTGATCTGCAGCGCAACATCAATGAGCGCAGGCAGACTGCACAAGTGCTCCAGATGCAAGCGGGACGATTGCCATCCCGTGAACGTCACCACCTTGAAGAAGGTGCCGCGCAAGCAAGTATGCAGCTTGAAGGGCTAGTTGAGCGCCTTAGTGTTCTACAGACTGAACACGCTCGGATGTGTGCCGACAACGCCGTTTTGCGCGCCGAAATTAACTCCTTTGCAGAGGCATTTCGTGCAATTCGAGGCGATGCGCAAAGTCTCTATCGAGTACTTGAGCAGCTTAGGCGCAACGTAACGCAACTTGAACCTACACGCGAAGAAAGGCAACTGCAAGCCCTCATCGAATCCCAGCGCAGCAGTACTGATGCGTTTGTCAGTGTGTTTGTGCTTCAACAACAATACGCCGACCAGCCGGATGCATTTTGGAGCGCGTTGCGTGGGTTGTTAGAAAAAGACTGTATCGTGCTCAGTGTGAATATTCCGGGCGATGCAACAGCGAAGGCAGATTCATGAGCTGGGCAATTCGTGTAGCGAATCCTGCTGACCTAGATGGCATTAAGAGGCTTTGTGATGCGCATCGTAACGAACTGGGCTTTGTGATGCGTCCGAGTCTTGTGTCAGCCATCGAACGCAGAGAAGTTCTAATTGCCCATGATGCAGATCAGCACTTGGCAGGTTTCGTGCATTTTCATCACCGCCGTGATCAGCAGACCACATTGTATCACATTGTAGTGGATCCCAAGTACCGACTCCTTGGAGTCGGCAATGAACTGGTTCAACGCTTAAGGGAGTCTGCTTTAGGTGCTGGTAAGGTCTTTGTGCAGCTGAAATGTCCCGTTACGCTGCCATCAAACAAGTTTTACGAGAAGCTTGGTTTTAGACTTGTAGAAACTGAGGCGGGCAAAGGGCGGCCTCTTAATGTGTGGCGGCTTGAGTTAGCTCCTTCTGGGGTTTAGCGCAAAAACACCTCATCCAAGTGCCACTGGAGCGCATTCAAATCAGGAAGATAAGATTTGTTATCGGGCATAATAAGCTCACGATTCTCGAGCGTCGAAATATACCCGGCTCGGTTGCCATCAATCGAGATCTGCCGCGAAAGCGTGACGCGGTACTGCTCGGTAATCCCTGCCAGCCCCAAATCGAAAACCGTGTGACACGTTCCGCACAAACACAGCCCGTTACGCGGATCATCATTGTGATCGATTCTCCAAGGTTTGATGTGGGCAGCCGTTGCAACAGATTTCCACTCCTCAGTGACCAAGCGTAAGCCACACAAAACACATCGATGATCATAAATTTTCACAATTGCGCGACGAAATCCTTGGCGGCGTACCTGCTGCTTGGAGTTAGAAGGTTGTTCAGCTAAGAGTGCCTGCCCCGATCGCGGCTGATTGAGCAGCGTTTCGCTGTATTGAAATGCCCCGAGATTGATCGCTGCCTGCTGGCGAAGCGCCTCGTGATGATCTGGGTGAAAATACTGCTCAATGAGCGCGTTTCGGAGCTGTTCGCGCGTCTCTGCAATGCAGATGAGCATGCGCAGTTCCGCATCCAGTCGAGCACCGATGGTGGTTTCCCGAAGCTGTCCCATACCCGCGATTTGCCGGATGGCAGCGAACGCTTCTTCTTTACCCTGCTGTGGCACGAGATGCCAGAACCCATCGCTCTTGAGGTGGAAGAATGGCAGCGCAAGATTACCACGTCGAGCAGGCGGCATGACCAGTTTCCAGTAGTCCGCGAACAAGGTGCCTAAGTCGATGGTCAAGGACACGAAGTTGGTGGAGAGTTCACCGCGCGCAGCAAGATCAAGCACGCTGAGGAGTAGCAGCGGTTTATGCGGCGCGCGATGCAGCGTCGAAGCGGGATATTTCGCAGCACCTGAGTCGGTGCGAAGGCGTTGCAATGCGTTGACGTAATCAGCGAGCGGCATGGATGCACCTATCAGCAGCAAATTCGCATACCCATTATACGACGTTGGCAAACTTGCCGGGGTGCGCTTTCTACGCCGTGAGGCGTCATTTCCTTGCCGTGCGCCAACACCCGTTGAGCGCGCGGTAGGGCGGCACGCAGCGCGTGACGCATAAAGCCCCTCCGGCGGTTGAGGAGCGAGTTCATTAAACTCGCTACCCATCCATAGGATTGGGTAGGTGTTCCGGCGCGACCACAACAGCCTGCGCGGAGCGTCAGACGCCGGAACACCGCGCGCCGCCAAGGCGCGCATGGCTTTTCATACGATGCACAGGTTGTCGTATCATAAGAAGCGGCTCGATTACATAGTCAGTCAGCGGAGGAAATGGCAAATGGATGTTCAAGAGGCGATCAATACCAAGCGCGCCGTGCGGTTGTTTAGCGAAACCCCTGTGCCGGATGACGTGATGCACCGGATTCTGGACGCAGGGCGACGATCCCAGAGTAGTAAGAACACGCAGCCATGGCAGTTCGTCGTCGTGCGCGATCGCGATACGCTGACGGCGCTGTCAAAAACGGGAGATTACGCCGGTCATCTGGCGGGTGCGTCATTCGCGGTTGCGCTGATCGGAGAGGTAGACAGCCCGTGGAATATGTTCGATTTAGGGCAATCTGCCGCGTACATGCAGCTTGCTGCATGGGCAGAAGGGGTCGGGTCGTGCATTGCAGCGATCTATCAGGCTGATGAGGCGAAAACGATTTTGCGCGTTCCAGCAAACAAGTCGTTTTATGCCGCGTTGTCCTTCGGCTATCCCTCACCTGAGCATGTGCCCGCGAAGATGGGCGGACGCAAACCGCTCGATGAAGTGGTTCACTGGGAGCGCTGGTAAACCTGCAAGTTCGATACGCAGCCTTGCCTCTCCCCTTCGGTTGAAGACCTCCTCTCAGGGAAGAAATGCGGCTGAGCCGGGGATATACTCCAGAATATGCGCCTTGTAGACACCGTGTTCTAGAAGGCTGTGCAGGGCAGCGCGCTTTCCGGTCGTATCTAGGGTCGGGAAAACATCTTTTGTGTGGAACAGCAGCTCAATATGCTGACCATACTGAAGCCACTCCGGCATCGGCGGCGTAATCCATTCCGCCTGTCCGGCGCTGATGCGCACTCGGTGCGGTGTCGCGGCAGCGTTGATCCGTCCGTAATAATACTCAATCAAGATGTCGCTGGGCGTGTAGTCAATCACCGCGTACTGCCCCGGGTAGTTTTGAAAAGCGATGAGGGCTTTTCCGCGTGCAATGCTGAGTTTGTTATCAAAATGTCCGGTGATGATCAGCTGCGTAGGCAGCTCGAACAAGCGCATGCGTCGGACTCCATCGGCATGAGTGAGCACAATGTCCACTGGCTCGTTGTATGATGCGATCAATTCACGCATGACGGTTTTGCGGGTCGTCGCGGCGTTCGGAATCCCTAAGATGCGAAGGCTGCCGATCGTGATCGTCGTGCCGGAAATCTCATGCACATAAGTGTACTGTGGTGCGGCAAGCGCGTCGTATTCCGCGATCTCATCCCAGTTGCCGCGCACAAAGCAGCAGTTGATCCGCTCCGCTTCGAGCGTATCCAGCAGTACCCCAAGATCGCGCCAATATGGGAGGCAGCGCTGATGATTCACGCCCTTGTCATTATCGACCAGATCACCGGCAAGCATGACGAGTTCCGGTTGCACATGCTCGACAAGGGTGAGCAGCTCAGGTAAGTCGGTTCCGTTTTTGGCTCGCGACCAATTCAAATCACTGAGGGCAAGTATCCGCACGTTTATCTATCCAAGTGAGTCGCTCGTCCGATTATACCGCGTGCTGTTCGATCAAGAACCGCCAAACGGATGGCATCGGGTGAGCAGCGTCAGACGCCGGAACACCGCGCGCCGCCAAGGCGCGCATTGCTTTTGTACTACAGCGGGAAGAAACTCTGCACGAAACGGATGCCTGCCAGTATTTGCGCAATACGTCCTTCGCTCACAGTGCCGATGTATTCGCCTAAATCGGCATTATGTAACGTGGTGACTTTTGAGACTTCAATCACGCTGGGTTTGGGCAAATTCGCTTCCCCGGCATTGAGCAGCACGTTTCCCGGCAGGCTGATCCGATTCAGATTGGACGTGAGCGCGCACGCCACAACCGTATTGATAGGCGTGTGATTCAGAGCATTGTCTTGAATGATCACGTAAGGATGGGGAAGATGCGGTTCAGGATCATCCGGCAGCTTTACCCAGAAAACATCACCCTGATTGATGAACATTTGCACACCTTACACACGGCTGCCTGTAATCATACACGCACCCACGCATCAAATGAACTCGACAGACATTGAACAAAAGCGCTGACCCGTCACATAGAAAAGAAAATGTGTGGAGTCGTTTCCGTGATGACCTTGCTGCGCCAGCGCAGCTTCGCCCTGATGTGGTGGAGCGGGTTGGTTTCGTTTGCGGGGGATTGGATGCTCGGCATCGCCCGCCCCTTGTTTGTGTATCAATTGACCGGTTCCACACTGGCAACCAGCCTGATGTTCGTCGCGGGGATGCTGCCCCGTATCGTGCTGGGTTCCGTCGTCGGCGTCTACGTCGATCGCTGGAATCGACAGCGGCTCATGGTGATGGCGAACCTGCTGCTCGCCCTCTCGATTGTGCCGCTGCTGTGGGTGCGCACCCCGGATCACCTGTGGATCGTTTATCTTTCGGCGCTCGTCACCTCGTCCGTCGCGCAGTTTCTCTATCCCGCCGAAAATGCCTTTCTGCCCACGCTTGTCAGCGAGGATCAGCTTGTGGCGGCAAACGCGCTGAATGGCTTAAACAACAATCTTGCACGACTGACAGGACCCGCGATCGGCGGCGTGATTATGGCAGGGTTGGGATTTCAGGCGGTCATCCTGATCGATGCCGCCACATTCGTGATCTCTGCGCTCCTGATTGCCGCGATTAGACGGGTGCCGTTGGAGTCAACCGGATCAGCCCTGCCGCCGGATGTGCGCCGCGTGTGGCGCGAATGGCAGGAGGGGTTACAGCGTGTGATGCGCAGCCGCACCCTAACACTTCTGTTTATGCTGGAAGCGGTTCTCGCGGTGGGGCAAGGCGCGATGAGTGTGCTCTTTACGCCCTTCGCGACCGACATCCTTAAGACCGACTCCGTTGGGATTGGACTCCTGATGTCCGCGCAGGCGGTCGGCGGGCTGCTGGGCAGTGTGGTCATTGCGCGCGTCGGCAATCGCACTGATCTATGGAAGCTGCTCGGCTGGAGCTGCCTCGTCTTCGGTTTGATCGATGGGGTGCTGTTTAACTACCCGCTGTTCTTTCCCGGCTTGGCGATCGGGATCGCCGCGTTGATCGTGGTGGGCGTGCCGGGGGCGGGTGTCGCGACAGGGCTAACGACCGCGCTGCAAAAAGAAACCGAGGATGCCTATCGAGGGCGGGTGTTCGGCGCTCTGCTGACCACCAGCGCCCTTTTTGAACTGCTCGGTATGGGGATTGCGGGCACGCTGGGCGATATTGTGGGTTCGGGGCTGATCAATCTTCAGGTGATCGCGTATGTGCTTGGGGGACTGTTCGTGCTGACGCGAATACGTACCCTTACAACAGCGCCGCCGCTCACGCACAATGCTTGAATCAATTCGTTACAGCATCAGCCGCATGTGAACCTCGACAAAACCGAATTCCGGGTTTGGCTCTCGCGCGTATTCCTGAAAACCAAGCGACTGGTAGAGACGCATTGCGCTCTGCCAGTCCTCATTCGTCTCGACTAGGATTTCCTTGAAACCGCGCCGTTGAGCGATCGCGATCAAGTGCTGGCTGATCTGCCACCCGACACCCTTTCCTTGATGCCCCGTGTCAACGGAAACACGCACAATCCGCCCGATGGTTTCGCTGTCATGTTCGCGGATGAGCGCGCCGCAGCCAGCGATCTGTCCGTCCAGTTCAGCGACAAGAAAAGTGTCGCCGGGTGCGACGTATGAAGCCCACAGGTCGATCAGATCGGGATTCAGGGACTCGTCGAGTGTGCCAAATCGCGAAGCAAGCCCGCTCAGGATGAGCGCACGCACCACTGCTTGATCGGATGCTGCGAAGGGTCGAAACATGATTTCGCTCAT
The DNA here is from genome assembly GCA_026645745.1 of Anaerolineae bacterium. Lineage (GTDB taxonomy): Bacteria > Chloroflexota > Anaerolineae > Aggregatilineales > Phototrophicaceae > Flexifilum. Next base: position 8,041 of record JAPKMU010000259.1, read on the forward strand.
GGCTGCTCCTCGAATTTACACCGACGCTTGAATCCCTCACTCAACCTGACCTTCGTCCGCACGCGAAT
>JAPKMU010000025.1 GCA_026645745.1 Anaerolineae bacterium
CACAGCGCAAATACTCGGCACGGCTGCCTGATCGCGCGGGATCGTGATGCGCAGCGTTAGTACGGCTGCCCCTGCGCAAAAGTGATAGAGGACTTCGAGCTGACCCGCTTGTGTGCCTTTGTCCAGCCCGGTGATTCCTGCCAGATAGCCCCAACCCGTGTCGTGAAGCGCGGTCACTGCCGCAATGAGATTTTCGGCGCTGATCACGACATCAAGGCGGTTCGTTTCCGGCGTGGTTGCCGTCGTCAGCCATTCCTTGAGCAGGTCACCCGCCGCTTGAAGTGCATTTTCGGTGTTCATTGTGCCACCGCTTTCGATTCCTTGATCTTGTTCAGAAGCTGCACCATGCCATACGTGATCGCTTCGGGGCGCGGTGGACATCCGAGAACGTACACATCCACCGGAATCACCGCATCGATCTGCCCGATCACGTTGTAGCACCCACGAAACACGCCGCCCGCCGTCGCGCATGATCCGACAGCGATCACGAACTTGGGTTCGGGCATCTGTTCGTAAGTACGCAGCAAACGCTCACGCGCCTGCCGTGTGACCGGACCTGTACAAATCAGCACGTCGGCATGACGTGGACTGCCTTGTAATTTCACACCCAGCCGCTCAACGTCATAGCGCGGTGTTAATGTCGCCAAGATTTCGATGTCGCAACCGTTGCACGAACCGGAGTTGAAATGGATCGCCCACGGTGAGTTGATCCGCGCCCACGCGCTGATCTGCCGCATTGCTTTATTTACTGCCGTCTGAAATACGCCCGACACGATCGCCCCCTTTCCGAGAGTCAACCCAAAATCAAAGCCAACAGCACCAACACCAACCCGACCAGATAGATCGCGGACGAGGGGAAAGCCCCGCCGCTGGCAAGCACAAGCACGCCCAGATGCAGCACGGCGAAAAACAGGGCAGTACGAATAAATGGGCGATACCCCGGCGCACCGCTTCCGGTCATCGGGACTTCACCGCTGGCGTATGCCGTCGATTTCACCGATGTTGGCGACGGTTTGCCCGCCATCGCTTGACCAATCGTCGAAAGCATCCACGCCAGCACCAGATAGATCAGGAACGCGATCGGGGGAAATAGTAAGAACTCCATGTTGATCCTTTCAGCGTCCTAATGCCAGCATCAGCGTTGATCCGGCAGGTTCAGTCAGCCAACTCACCAGCGAAGGCAGCACACCAATCGCAACCACCAGCACCGCTAACCCGATCAGCGTAAGCTGCATAGAAAGCGGGATCGGTTTGCCCTGCTGCACCGCACTTGACGGATGATCGCGGTACATGCGATTGACGAGCGGCGCGTAATACGCCAGCGACAGCACACTGTTGAGCGCAGCGAAAATCACAAGGAGCATCAAAACGAGGTCTTGAGTCTCGAAACCCGCCGTGAAGATTTGCCATTTCGACATAAAGCCCGCCAGCGGCGGCAGTCCACCCAACCCCAACACTGCAATGCTGAGACTCAGCGCGGCGAGCGGATAGCGTTTACCAGCCCCGGCGAGATCGTTCACGGTGAGCGGATCATGGCGTTCATGCGCGAGATGGAGTCCGTACAGCAGTGCTCCGGCGGCGAGAAATGCCAGCCCTTTCATCAGCCCGTGCGTGAGCAGATGGAAGAAACCACCTGCCGCGCCATCAGGCGTACCCGCGTAAAACGCGATCCCAAAGCCGAGCAGCATATAGCCGATATGACTCAAACTGGAGAATGCCAGCAAGCGCTTTACCTGCTTTTGACGCAGCGCCATCAAGTTGCCGAACAGCATATTGATCGCCGCGAACGCCAGCAGAAGCACGCCCCATGACTCCGCGATCCCTGCAAGCGCACCGATCACCCGCAAAAGCGCGATCAATCCGGCTTCGATCACGACGCCCGAAAGCAGGGTGCTGATTCCGCTCGGTGCTTGCGAATGCGCATCGGGCAGCCATGTGTGCATCGGAACGAGCGCGATTTTGACGCCGAAGCCGATCACGAACAGCCCACCCGCGCCGATCAACGCAAGCGACTCACCCGCCAGCGCGAGTTCATCTAAGCGGAGTGTCCCCGTTACGGCAAAGATCAGCGCGACCCCAAGCAGCACCAGCACTGAGCCAACCGCGCTCTGCACGAGATATTTCACGCCTGCTTCGAGCGCCAGCCGCCGCTGACAATAAAATGCAACCAGTAGGAACGAAGAAACGGTCATTAGTTCAAACCACACCCACAGGTTGAATAGATCGGCGGCGCACGCCAGCCCGATCATCGCGCCGGACATGGCGATCACCAAAGCGTAGTATTTTTCTTCGCCCATCTCCCCCATCATGTAGCGGTCGGAGTAGAGCGTTACAAACGTGGCAAGCGTCAGCACGACGGCGGTGAGCAGCAGACTGATCCCATCAATCCGCAGTGTGATCATGCCGATGGTGGAATCAAGCGCGCCGCTCATGCTGAACTGAGTCGCGGACTGCACGAAAAGCACCCACGCGATCAACAAACTGAGCAGTGCCGCGATGCGACTCCACGCCGCATGACGGCGATCCGCACGCCCCGCGAAATACACCAGCGGCGACGACACCAGCGGCAGTCCAATCAAAGCCAGTGACGGAGTCATTTCACCTCCCGACCATCAGCACAACCAGCACCATGACTAAGCCCGTCACAATGCCGACCACATTCCAATTGAGTTGTCCGGTTTGCGTGCGCCGCAGCAGCACGGCGGCAGACTGCGCAGTAGTGACGATGCGGCGATTCAGCCATTCGAAGCCGAAGTCCGCCGCCGCCGCGCGCATGATCGGCGTCAGTGCATTCGTGAGCGCGGTCAAACGTGCGCGCAGCACCCACAGCGCAAACCCCAAGCCGATCACCGCCAGCGTTAGCCAAGTGGCAGGTGCGGTGATCAAGGCAAAGATCATGTCCGCAGTGCTTTCGACGTGCAGCACGCCTTCGTGATACGGCAGCGTGGTTTCGAGCAGATGTCCAAACGCGCCGGAAAGCAGCCAAATTCCTAGTACGCCTGCTGCCAGCACGCCAAGCGCGATCCGCATCGCGTTCGGGGCGTCATGCGCCGGAAATGCCGCGTGTGCTTCACCAAAGAACACGAGCCAGATCATCCGCAGCGTATAAAGTGCGGTCAGACCCGCCGTGAACAGCATGATCACGAATGACCAGACCGCTGTTTCCAAGCCAGCCTCTAAGATCAGTTCTTTGCTCCAGAAGCCGTTGAAGAACGGTACACCCGCCAGCGCCAGCCCGCCGATCACGAATACATTGCGCACGAACGGCATGGCTCGGCTCAAGCCGCCCATTCGCCGCATATCGCGCGTGCCCATTGTGTGAATTACCGCGCCCGCACCCAAGAACAACAGCGCTTTGAACACGGCATGATTAAGCAAATGGAATTGGCTGGCAAAAATCCCGCCCGCGCCAATCGCATACACCATGAACCCCAATTGACTGATCGTCGAGTACGCGAGTGCCCGCTTGAGATCATGCGTGGAGAGCGCCATCAATGCGCCAAACAATGCCGAAAGCAAGCCGATGATCAAGACGGCGGTTGTCCAACCGGGAACAGCGGCGAACGCCGGATAGAAGCGCGCCAGCAGGTACACCCCCGCATTGACCATTGTCGCCGCGTGGATCAGCGCGCTCACGGGAGTTGGGGCTTCCATCGCGCCGGGCAGCCATGTATGAAATGGCACTTGCGCCGATTTCGCCGCCGCCGCGATTAAGAACCCGAACGCCGTAATCGTGAGCGCGTCAGCAGGTAAGCTGCCCGCGTTGGCGATCAACACGCTGATATCGAGCGTACCAAGCTGCGCATACGCCGCTAAAATCCCAACGAGCAGCCCAACGCCGCCGATCTGCGTAATCACCAGCGCTTTGATCCCGCCCGCCACCGCTTTGGGATCATCATTGTGGAAGGAGATCAGCGCATACGAGCAGAGCGCCGTCATCTCCCAGAAGATAAACAGCAGGAGCAGGCTGCCGCTCAAGACCAAGCCGCACATCGCGCCGATGAACAGCAGTACCAGCGCGTAATACCGCCCGAGTTGATGCTCACCGCGCATGTAATCGAGCGAGAAAATCACGGTTAAGCAGCCAATCGTGGTTGCCACCGCCGCGAGAAATGCGCCTAAGCCGTCCGGCACAAACGTAAATGTACCGAACACACCACCAAGCGCGAATTCAACAGAGGGCGTCGTCAGGGTAAATGCGAGGAGCAGCAGTGCGGCGCACGCGGCGATCACCGATGAAAGCACGGCGGCGAACTGCCGAAGTTGGTCACTTCGGGCAAGCATCACCCACGCCGCGCCACCCCACGGCGCAAGGATCGTGAGGAGAACGAGCAATCCAGCCATGAATCACCTCTTGAGCGTGGAAAGCGCGCGAGTATCGAGCGTTCCAAAATGCCGTCGAACTTGAACCGCCAGTGCCAGCCCAACAACAGCAACCATCGTGTCAGCGACGATCACCGTGAGCGCCAAGCTCTGACCCAGTTGAAGCTGTCCGTTCATATATCCTGCTGCCACCAGCGCCAGCGCCGCCGCTTTCGTCAAAATTTGCAGCGCGACCACCAGTTTGAGGACATTGTGCAGGATCATCATGCCGTACAACCCAACGCCAATCAGCGCCAATACGCCGATGACAAGAATCGTCCCGGTCATACACGTTCCTCCTCTAGGTGTGAGTCAGGGGCAGGCTGATCGAACGGTGCGGGAGTCTCGGCATGTAAGCCGGATTCCTCCGCCGCGCGTACCTTTGGCTCATCGAGCAGCCCCATCACCCCAAGCACGCCCGCAAAGATCAGCATGACTTGTAAGAGTGCATCGAGGACGCGATCCTGCCAGAGCGTTGCCGCGAACGAGGATTGGACGGAAACAGCAGAATTAGCTTCGACGGGAAAGAGGAAAAAGCTTAGGAGAAGAACCGCCGCAGCGACGAGCGCAGCAGCAAGCAATTTTGGCGTTAGCGAGCGACCTGATATGGGTTCATCACCGATTACCGCGATCGCAAAGACGAACAGCACAGTCACTAGACCTGCACCGACGCTTAACTCGATGATGGCGATTTCCCACGCGCCGAGCTGATACATCATCAGCGCGATCAGAACGCTTATACCCGCCAACCAGAGCGCCGCGTGGAGCAAACGCGCGGCGCGAACAGCGAAAAATCCGCAGATCACACTACCGAGGAGAAAGGGCAAAAATTCCATTACGTACCCTCGATCTCAAGCCGAATGCGAGAGATTACGCCTCGCATTTCTCTTTGATCCTAAGCCCGCCCCTTCATGTTTTAAAGTAATGAACATCATAGGCAAACAAGGAACTTTTGTCAGTAATGCCCCCCAATAGTGATACCCGTTGGGTTTTACCCATCACGTAGTTCGCGCGGCACTACTGCGATCTGTCATGTTCGAGGAGTTCTAGCAACCCATCGGGATAGAGGGGAGCATTTCCATCTCGGAAATACGTCAACGATTTCCAATATGCCTTGAATAGTGATTTGTCATCCTCTGCGCCGTCGATCACATCGTGCCTGTACACACGGTCGTCCGCAAACTTCCCGTCGTACACCAGCACAATTTCGTGTCCCGGTTCGCCTTGATAGGTGAACAGGTTCTCTAACATGCCAAGATAGCGGACACCTGTCACCGTTTCGCCGATTTCCTCCATAACTTCACGCACGATTGTTTCAGCCCCCCGCTCTCCGAACTCAATTTTTCCGCCGAGCGGGCGATAGAACGTCTGCTGCTTGACGGAGTCATAGCCTTCGGCAGCGAGGATGCGATCGCCATTACGAAACACACAGATTGCCAGCGGACGTACTTTCCCCGATTTCATACCCATACCCCAATTTGCCTAGCTGCACTCCGGACTATCTTCAGGGCATAACCAGCGTTCCGCGAATGTTCCTTCGGATGCCCATCCGCGCACCCCTTCAAAATCGACATACCAATACCACACAGGCTGCCCCTGCCACACGCCGCATTCGGGACCCGCAAGGATTTGAACGCGATCGTTGTCATAAGCCTGCACAAGCGTATCCGCCGCCCCTTCGCTGATCCACGACATCACACGCAGTGCGCCGGGATTGTTGAAATCCACCCATGCCGTGATTCCCGCACTTAAACGCAGTGGAGGCGCACCATCGCACACCGCCCCCGTGACGGGTGTCGGGGGCGGCAGGACAGCGGCGGGCGTATCGGTCGGCGGCGGGGTTGTACTCGGTTCGAGTGTGTGCGTCACCGTTGCGCTTGGCGTTGGCGTGAATGTCGGCGTTAAAGTCGGCAGGAAAGTCTCCGTCGCGGTCGGCGTAATCGTCAGAGTTGGAATCGGTGTCCACGTCGGCAAGTAAAGCGTTGGCGTGGGTTCAAGCGTCGGCGGTGTGTAGGCAATCGGATCAAATGCCTGTCCGGTCGAAAACTCACTCTGATAGATGTACAACGTCAGCGTGAGCGCAGCTTGCGCCTCGTCACCCTGCAAATTCAATTCGCGGATCGAGACGGAAGGCGCGGCAGCTTGACGGAACAGCGAAACGAAATACAGCAAATACCGGAACGGACCTTCGACACGCACCGCCAGCGTGTTCACTTGGTACAGCGCGGTATCGGACGACTGCGCGGGCTGCTGCGCTTGCACATTCGTGATCGTCGTGCTGGTGCGGGCGGCGATCTCATACATCACGTCCAACAGCGAATCCGCCTGCTGCTGGGTCAAAAACATGGCGGCGGCTTGCGCCCGTTGAACGGCAGCATCTTGCGCTTGAGCCTCGGCGATCACCAAGTCGTCACTGACAGATTGTTCGATCAGCGCATCCCGTTCGGCAACCGCTGTTTGAGCCGCCTCTAAATCGACGGTGATCTCTTGATAGCTGTTCCAGTACGGCAGGATCGACGTAACAAAGAAAAAGATATTCCCCGCCAGCACTACCAGCAGAAGCATGACTTTAAGCAGCGTAAAAAAGCCGGGGCTGAGTTTCATGATCCGCCGCTCGTCAAGGTGAGCCGCAGCGTGAACGTCACCCACTGGAGTCCGCGCTCAAAATGCGGCAGGGTGATCACGCCCGCGTTTTGGGTGGCTTGCAAGGCGCGGTCAGCGGGCAGTGTGCCGGGGACAACCGATTGGAGCGCAATCGACTGCACATCAACTCGCTCAAAAACCTCTGTTGCGCGCAGATACGCTACGTAGTCCATCACCTGTGCCTCAAAATGCGCTTCACCACCAACCAACAACCACCCCGCGTTGACCGTGCCTTCCTGCGGCATTTCGTTTTGCAGCACCTGAGTCAGCATCATCAGTTCCGGGCGGTAGTTGAGCAGCACTGCCGTCACCGCCGGAAAATTGACATGGATCGCCATCAGTTCGTCGCGGGCGCTGCCGAGTGCTTGCGCATCTGTCAGGCGCTCTAAGCGCATCTGAACCAGCGATGCTAAATTGTCGGGAACGGGGGGTGTACTTGCAAGATTCGCCTGTAGCAAATCCAGTTCAGTTTGCGCCGCCGCTTCTGCTTCACGGATCGAGCGCGAAAGCAAAGTCAGCGGGAGGAACAACATCGCTAAGCCGAGGATCGTCAGCCAAACGCTGAGTCCTGCGATGCGCGAGCGCGGTCGGGATGGCTTGGCTTGGGTCATGGGCAGCCGATAATCTCTACGGTCTGATCATAAGGACAATAAGCGCTCCCAAGCATAAATAGGGAGCATAAGCCATTTTAGCCCCTTTTTTCGTTCCCCGTAGTATGAGAATCGCGGCAACTGCGCCCACGCCGACTCCGATCAGCAGCGAAATCAAGACGTTCGGGAAACCGAACAACCCACCCATCACCAAGGCGAGTTTGATATCCCCTCCGCCGAGATTCCCCGGCTGGAGTACAGCAGTCAACCCAAAAATCGCTAGTGTGAATCCTAAACCGAGCAGCAGCGTCCGCATGTCCGCTCCCGAAACCACCTGCACACCAATCACGATGACCAGCGCGGGATACGTGAGCGCGTTCGGGATCAAGTGATATTTCAAGTCGGTGAGCGCAACCAATCCGAAAAATCCCGCAGTCGCCGCCATGACCCAGAATTCGCTCGCTGTACTAGCAGCAGCGGTCATGATCCCCGCTAGGATTCCGCCCAAGAAAATGGTTAACAGATGCCACTTGAACCAGCGCGATTGGCGCGACCAGATACGAAACGCACCCCGGATCGACAGCGCATCTTTCGGAAAACTCGGTGAAACGCGCGGTGCAATTTCCGACGCGAAACAAATCAGCACACCAGCCAGCATTCCGAGCGCGACAGCACCAAAGAGCGTGGGCATCATGAGGATGTTTTCGCTTTCACGCCTAACTTCGCGGCGGTTTTTTGTGCGAGAGAGGCAAGCGCGTGCACCTCGACCGGTTGAACAGACTCATAGAGGACGCGCCGCCGCGAAGTATTTTCTTCATCGCTGAAAACACTGGTCAGAATCTTCTGCATATCGTTGGCTTCGGGTTCGGGCGCGGCAGGTGCGGGCGGCGGAGTCGGCGCGGCAGCGGCAGGCGCGGGCAGTGGAAGATCGGAATCCTCTTCATCGGCTGCCATCTCGGTCACAGCATCAATGTCATCTTCAGCCGCATCAGCCAAGCGCTGGATGAGTGATCGCACGCTGGAGATCACCATCAGCAGCACGCCGAGGACGAGCAGTGCCCCCACCGCCGAAATCGTGATGAGGATCAACTTGTCTTGCAGAATGAAGTTCAGCAGAGACATCAGACATTCCTTTCGCTTGTTAAGGCGCTCACGACGAGATGAGCACGCTTGCGACCATCGGCGGCACGATGATAAAGCTCACGCCGGAGATAATCGCCGTGAGCGCCAGATACATCGTGACCTTGAGCCGGTAGCCGCCGTTGGAGAGGATGATCGCGCCCGACGCGATCACCGCCATGAAGATGACCATCGTCACCGTAATCAGCGACAAAAACTGAAGATCGCCGGGGGAAAACTCCGCGATCCCAAGTGACATGCGCGGCGCACTCTGCATCGCGTCGGTGCTTTGGGGCAGAAGCGTCGCCACCATATCCGCGAAGTTTTGCACGATGGACAGCACGAACACCATCAGCACCGCCACGACTGCGTGCATGACCGTCGTCAAGCCGCCAAACGTGCCGGAGATCAAGCGGCGTTTGGCGCGTAACTGCACGGTGCGCGTCACGAACAGCGAACACAGGTAGCCCACCCGTTCAGGATCGCCACCCATACGCACCCCTTGATAGAAAATCTCGGTCACATCGCTGATCAAACGACTGCCGGACTCCGCGCCGAATTTGCGCCAGCACACATCGGGATCAACCAGCGCTTCGAGACGTGTGCTCAAGCGCCGAATATCGACGGAGAGCATCGGGAATGAATCGAGTTCCATCTTGCGGAGTGCCTGCTTGAGCGTTGTTCCGCTCGCCGTCGCCATGCCGCCGAGCGAACGCAAGAAAGTACTGAATTCTTCATCTTTCTTCATCACGGCTTTATCGCTGCGTGCGCTCAACAAACCAACGGGCAGCAAGAATCCCGCCAGTACGATCATCACCCAACCGAGCGGTATCCCGATCACTGTGAGCAGCGCCGAAACCATGAAACCGAGCGGCGACAAAATACGAAACCAGCGCATCGCCTTGCGCTGTTCCGGTGATCCTGTGCCTGCCGGAACGACTAACACCTCACGCGGGGCGGAACGGGCAATGATGAACGCCCCCAGCGCGTTCATTAGCAAACCCGCGAATACCATCCCCGTCATCGAACGGACGTCGGTCGAGTACACCATTGAGGTGATGACTTGAATAATGACGATCAGCGCGACGGAGATCACGATTGACGAAAACGCATTCGTCCACTGCTTCATCGCCTCAAGATCGCGCTCGTAGCGGTTTTGATAATCCAGCCCCTGCACTTCAGCTTCGCGTGCAAGAAATTCGGCTATCGGCTCACCTGAACGCAGCGCATCGGAGAGGCGAAGTAAGAAACTGCGGAAATTTTCTGACTTTGCTTGAACACCGATTAAGCGGCATGCTTCGGCGTAGTCGTAGCGGAATTCCGCGACCAGCACGTTGATCGCGGCGAAATAAGCGCCAGTGCTCGTCTTATTCGCGGCGGCGATCTCAAACAATTTGCTCCGTGTCACCCCTGCCGCCGATACCGCCGATAAATACGTAAGCTGGTAGAAAAGATCGAACGGCGAAACAGGCTTAAAGGAGTTTTTGTCGCCTTGCTTCGGCAAGGATTTGGAAGAGGGCATCAAAATCGGTCACTCCTTTTTCGGTGCGCAGTTTTTCGAGTATCTTGGCGCGGCGCTTGAGTTCGGTATAAATCTCCTTACGGCGCAGCGGAGAAATACCGCGCTTGATGGCGATCACCTGCTCAAGGAGATAGCTGTTCATGTAACCGGGAAACTCAAATGTATCTGTCGTCGGATTCCAGCGGAATGCTTCTAAATATGCGAAGCTGTCCGTCGGTGGGTCGTAGCCGATGATCTCGTTGATGCTTAAGATGCGGCGCGCAGGGCGACCATCCCCCAAGCGCACCGCCGATTGAATAATGGCAAGGTTCAAGTTATCAATGTAGGTCTTGGGGATGTTGATCGGATCACCCGTGAGGCGCTGAATCAGCTTTTCGACCGAGGCGGCGTGAAACGTTGACATTACGCCGTGTCCGGTCTGCATCGCTTGGAACGCGACGACGGCTTCTTGCGCGCGGATTTCACCCACGATAATCCGGTCGGGGCGCTGACGCAGCGCGGCGCGCAGCAGTTCAAACATGCCTACGTCGCCGCCTTTGTTCGCCGCTCCGGTATGGCGGGTTGTCTCCTGCACCCAGTTCGCATGTGGGACGTAGACTTCGGGCGTGTCCTCGATGGTGACGATCTTCGCATCTGGCTTGATAAACGTCGTAATCGCGTTGAGTGTGGTTGTCTTGCCAGATGCGGTCGCGCCAACCACAAACAAATTCATGCCCTCTTCCAGCATCAGCGAAAGATACGCCGCCATCAAATAATCGAGCGTGCCGTATTCGACCAATTCCATGACGCTGGTGGGCGTTCCGCTGAACTTACGGATCGTGAAGTTGCTGCCGCGCTTAGAGATTTCGCGTCCGTACACGATATTGATGCGCGACCCATCCGGCAGCACCGCGTCAACGAGTGGGTTGCGCACCGTGACCGGACTCTTCACCCATTCACCGAGCCACACCGCGAACGCATCGACATCATCCAGTGATTCAAAATAGATCGAGGATTCGACGCTGCGGAAAATCTTGTGTTCAACGAAGATATGCCCCGTGCCGCTGCAGCTGATGTCCTCGATATAGGGATCGAGCAAGAGCGGTTGAAGCACGCCTAACCCGATCTTGTCGCGCAGAACGCGGTAGCTCACGGCGATGAACTGCTGCGGCGAGATATAAATCGGATCGTTCCGGCTCGGTCGGGCATTCGCAGGGGGCGGCTCGGTGGTGCAGATATTCATGACAAGCTGAAGCAGAAGCCGCTGTTTCTCTTCACGGTCTTCAATCCGCCCAATATTCTCCGCCCATGCAAGCAATCGCTCGTCTACCTGCGGCATGACCGCATCGACGCTGCACACCGTTGTCGGCTCAATCGAAATATAGTGATCACGCGCGCCAGATGGATCAGGGTAGATGTGAACAAACAGATTATCCTTGATCGGGTAGATCAAGTTGCGCTCTTTGAGGTCAGATAGGCTGCGCGAGAGCTTCGGATAGTACGCCGGGATGCCTATCGTTTGCATCGGGAGCTGCTGCAAATAATCCGCCAAGTACTCGTTTTGCGCACACGCCTCTTGCATCGGTTGAGGCAGCATCGCGCGCAGTTTGTCGGGCATTCGTACAGCCCGTTTAGGTTCGAGTTCAAACGGCAGGATTGTTTGCACCATAATCGTTAGCCTCGCGCGCGGCTGATCGGAATGACTCGCATTCCCCAACCCGGCTCGACTTCAAAGCCGACGATTGCGCCAGTTACGCCTGCCGCGCCGCGAATCTTCGTCACTTCCAATGTCTTGACCAAGCGCTGTCCATCTTGTTCGGTGCGAAGCTGCAAATGTGCATCACACATCGAGCGGATCGGACTCATCATTTCCGGCGGGATCGAACCGCTGTGCAGGCTGATGATGATCGTCGTCTTGTCGCTGCACATGCGCTTGCACATCTCAAAAAAGCGCAGGATTTGCTGATTGTTCTGGCGGTTGATCACGGCGCTGGTGAACGAGTCGACGACGATCAGTGAGCGACCAGTCTCGCACCGGATCGCAGCAAGCAGCGCCATTGGCGCATCAGCCCCCAGCTCGGTGAGCGCCATTGGCAGGATCGCCAGCCGCCCTAGGAGCAGAAAATCCAAAACATCGAGGTCGATGCTCCGCATCTGTGTGACCATACTGGAGACGGTGTTTTCGCTCGTGAAGAGAGCGACGGTGTGCATTGCGTTGAGCGCACCGCGCACGATCTGTTGAGTCAACACAGATTTTCCCGCCGCCGAACTTCCTTCGATCAGCACCAGTGAGCCAAGCGGAAGACCACCGCCCATTTTGCTGTCGAGTTCCATATTACCCGTTGAAATCGGTTTTTTGCTCATGGTGTCACCGTGATTACAAACGTGAAGGGACCCACCGTCGTCTTGCCATCGGTTACTGTGTATTGAAATTGATCCGATGCGCCGCCGTAGTACGCAAGCAGCCCCGCGTCGATCTGACCCTGTGTAAACGAACTCCCAAGGTTGAGATAGCCGCTCACGGGGGGAACGATCACGCTGTAGCGCAGCCCCGCCGCCATATCATCAGGATCATCGGCAGCAAGCAAACTGTTGGTGATCACGATGGGCATATTCGCGTCCCCACTTGCGCCCAAGTTGATCATGATTTGTGGGGGTTGGCTGACCAAAACGCGCATCACGAACGCCCCAATGCTCTCTTGACCATCCGATACCGTAAACGCGAATTGATCAGGATCAGCGCCCACCTGTTGGTATACCAGCAGCCCCGCGTCGATGTCCGCCTGTGTGAACGTCACTGGCAGTGAGAGATTTCCCCTCGTAGGTGGCGCGGTGACGGTATACACGAGTTCATCGGGCGAATTGTCTGCGTCCGTAGCGTTCAAGTGCTGAGGACTGATCAACACGCTGCCATCAACGCCAACAATCAACTCGGTGAGGGTGTCGAGCATCGGTGATGCGTTCCGGGTGAACTGCCCGCCCGTAATCACGCCGTTAGGGGTTGAAAACGTCACTTGAATCGGCACAGCTTCAGCAGCGGGAGCGGGGAGCAGCAGCACAACAACCGCTTGTTCGCCGGAATTCAGGACGCCAACCCCGTGCGCTTCTGGCGCACCAGATGGCAGTTGCAGCGCCTCAAGCGCCCAATCGCTGATTTGTGGAGCATCGTCTGTAAAGGCGTACCACTCGATGCGGCGGCGATTGAACACATCTTCGTACTGTACGATGGCATCCCATTGATCAAAGTCTGCGAGAGATGTCGTTCCTGTATTTTGAAGAGTCACACGCACACTGTCGCCGCTGTGAAAAGTTTCGCCGCTCACGAATTCAAGCGCGGTGCGGGTGTATTCATCCCACCGGCTTTCCATTTCCTGCCAGCTTGCGGCGATTTCCTCCTGCGCGCTGATCATGCTTTCGCCCAACGTCAACGCGCCCGTCAGCAGGATCATGAACACGATAAACGCGGCGAAAACGGTTTCCATCGATCGTGACCTTCCTCACCTTCCGGCGCAGTTACAAGCCGAAAGTGGTATCGGCGGTGATCCCGTTGGGAAGCGTGACACGAACAAAATAGCGTCCGGTTGGGGGTGGCATTCCGCCATAATGCAGCGTGATCCGAAGGGTTGCGCGCGGTGTCCATTCCGCCGCGTTTTCAACATGCGCTGACCAATTTGGGCGCGGATCGGTATCTGTTTCCCGAAACGGAATGCGCATGAAATTCCCTTCCGGTCCTAAAAAGATGTCCATCCGGTCAATCGCATTGACGCGGGTATCTCCGATATTTTTGACCCACAAAAATACTTCAAAATCACCGTTGGCATTGCTGTCCATCCAATTGCCATCAGCATCATATTCACCTGCCGCATGGATAATGGAGATTTGGCTGCGCATCCGTTCTTCTGCACGGCTGGAAAGGTTGCCAATCGCTTGACCACCCTCTTGAATAGCGGGGTAGGCTGCGTTGAACAGCACCAATGCCAACACCATGCTGATCGCGATGAGAAGCGCTGTGGTGATCACCTTATCCATGAGGAGTCCTTACGCGCTTCAATAATTCCGACGCGGTTTACTGCTGCCTTGCAATCCGGCGATCAAGCGCATGACGAGCGCGCGTTTTTCGTCTTCGTGATGATTTCCGCTCGAACGTTCTATAGCTAGGCTGTCTGCACGCATCGGAAGATTACGCCCGCTGCCTGCGACGACCTTACCGTTCGGCGGTACGGCGGCAAATGTTCCCGTCGCTTTGTGCGGCTCGCCTGTTTCATAAATGCTGACGAACTGCATAAGCTGTTCATAAATCTGTGGGCTGATGCGCCCTTGCTTGGCATACAACTTGATCAGTTCACGCGTGCGCTTTTCACCGATGCGCTCGATCTTTTCGACTGCCCATTTTTCAAGCCGCGCGATCACTGACCAATCTTTCGCAGGCTGCGTTTCGGCGTCATTCATAAAAGGGCTTGGGGCTGTCATCTGGGGTGCTGGCGCTGTTGGGTTGAGCGAAACACGTTTGACGAGCGGTGCGGCGGTCTGTTCTTGGGTGACCGTTTCACTGGTATTCGCTGCCAGTTCCTCACCATGCAGCGTCGGGTAGCGCTGGTTGAGAAGCTGTTCCTGAATCGCCAGCAGTGTCACCTGTATCTGATTCTTCAGGATTTCGACTTCCTGCTCAAGGGCTTGAACACGCTGCTCGAGATCCATCGTTGTGCTGCTCCTGTCTGCTGCGTTCATGCATCTCAACAAAGGGGCGGGCGGCTCATGCTGCCATGACTGAGCCGCCCTGCATCCGTAGGAGGGAGGAATATTCTTAGCGGAGTTCCATAATCGCTTCGAGCGCGGCGGGCGTGGTGCGGGTAATGTTGAGAACCGCGCCGCTCGGGGGCTTCACTTCGAGCGTGAACTGCGTATCGGCTGCTAATTCATCTGGGTCAACGGGCATCGTGACGACCAACTGCGCCAACTCACCATCTTCAAGGAGCGAGTCGGTGTCGTTTTGTCCAATAAAACTGGTCGCAAATGTCAAGCTGTTCACAAAGCTGTCTTCATCACGGTAGCTGATAATCACGCGCTGCCCCGCGCCCGCCGTCAGATCAACAGGTTCGCCACCGGTCACAAGTGCCAGAGTAAACGTCACGGTAGCAACGGTATCGGCTGCTGCGCCCGTGCCTTCAGCGGCGATGACTGCACCGCGAATTGCCATCGACGACTGGACACTTTCCAAACCGCTGTAAATCGCTTCCTCGCCGCGTTCAGTCGAGGCAGTTCCGGCAGAAAGAATGGCGAAGGCAAAAATTGATGCGACGACAACGAAGGCGATTAGGATGATCGCGGCTTCAAGAGCGGTTTGACCCTGTTCATTCTGATGGAGTTTACGGAGATTCATCATGATTGTGCATCCTCATTGCGAATTGTTTGTCAGAATTAGTCCTTGTCTTCATCATAGACCGATCCTGCCCATCAATAATTGAGGTTTCATTGATGAGATCGCCATTGTCCAATTTTTCACAAAATTCACGATTGACGCATATCAATTAATCATCTTCGTGTCCTTACGCGATTATCGAGAATTAATCAGAGATAAATTGCCGTTTCGCTTCAAATCACAACATTCGCAATTTTTCATTCATGCTTTTGAGTTGATATTATGGGCTTTTGGGGCGCATTGATTAATTAATAGACGAGGGGTGCAAGCAGCTAAAATGAGCGTTCTGTGTAGTGGGGGTGCTTCGGTGTATTGGATGGTAGAGGAGTGCAGTATGCCGCACTCCCCCGTAATCCTTAGCTTTGCGGCGGGAGTGCATCAAGGATAGCTTGTGCTTCCGCCAAGTCACCCCCAATGATCGCATCAAATACACGGTCAAGTTCCGCGTTCACAGCGTCATTGCGTGTGTATGCGCGCCGCGCTTCATACAAACGCATCGGCAAACGCAGATCATCCGGCGTTCCGGCGAATTCGGGGTCAAGTGCCGTCCGCGTCTCCTGCATGATCTCCAAATACTGATAACCGTATTCTTCTGTCGGCTCAATCATTGTGCCTTCGCCGTAGTCGTTCCATGTGACAAGTTGAACGATAAACGGGTCATGTGCCAATGCCGCATCGAGCGTGGTGCGCAGTGTTTCGCCGTTGCGCGGATCGATATACCCAAAACTCGACTGAACGCCCGCTTCGGCGTAAATATCATGAAAGCCGGGAAATGCGCTGCCGATGATGAGATCGCGCCGTTCAGCATTGCGATAAAACAACTCTAGATAGCTTTCAAGTACCGACGGCGGAAGCTCGATCCCGCCTGAAAGGTGCATCGGGGGCCAAGGGTAACTTGCGACTGCCGCGAACTCTAGGCGGCGGTCATATGTCACGAGTCCGGGCAGCGTGTCTAGCCCGTCAAAGATCGTCGTCCAATGATCCGCCTGCCGGAAGTAAAGCGGACCGAAAATAAACAGAAGCGGCTGATCGTTGTAGCGCACATAGGCATCACTGCTGAACCATTGATCATTGGCGTAGCGGATATCTCGCTGCCCCTGCTCAACGGCGGTTTCGAGGGTGATGCGCCCATTGTCGATCAACGGCTGAATCGTCCGGTCTTCGTAACAGATGATGAAGCGCAATCCTGCCCGCTCGATGACTTCGAACAGCTTGCCTGCCGCCGCGTTGTTCTCGTCGTAATCGTACAGCGTCGATGAGCCGTACCAATCGACGATCACCCCGTCAATGCCGCTCAACTTCATCAGCAGCACTTGATATTCCAGCACCGCATCATCGCGTGAGTCATACGGTCCGGTCAGCGGCATAAAGTGAGACGCGATCTCCGGTCGCCCGTTCTCGTCCGTCTGCGACGGCGAGAACGTCCCCATCGTCCAATGCCAGCCCCACGATCCGCTCACACGCGGCGTTTGATACCAAGGCATGTAATGGGTCATCAGCAGTGGACGATCCGGCACGTTCTCGCCTTCTTGCGCCTGTCCGGTCATGCTCAAAATGGTGATCAGCGCTGTCATCAGCACCCAAGCAAAGCGCTTCATCTCTCTAATTCTCCATCTATCTTGCTTACGGCGTTTGTTCGCGGTACGCCTCAGTGACCCCTGCCACGTTGTGATAATCAACGTGTATCTGCCACTGTGTCCGCTGAACGTGTTCGCCGAGTGTGCCGTATGTCCATTTTTCGATTTTCGGCGTCAGCGACATAAAGGACGGCACGCCCCCCCGCTGATGACTTGATGACGGCACCATACCGAAGTACAGGAACACATCACTGTAACGGTAGGTGATCTCGGCATCGCTCCGGTTATTCCACAAGATCAACTCGGTCGGGTGCGGGGTATCCGCAAAGTGATGCACACCCGCTTCGTACAAGACTTCGCACAAGGCGCGGAGATGCGCTTCGCCCATGCCGACGACATACGGCGCGATCCCGTCAGGATCGACCACCAGTGAATCGACCAACTCGGCTAATCGGTTGCGCACGCCGGAATGCAGCTTGAAGGCGCGCAGCAGCTTGAGGATGGTCTCGCGTTTGCGGCTGCGGCGTGTGAGCAGTGTTTCCCCGTTTGTTTGAAGTTCAACCGAAAGCGCATTGTTGGGGGTCAGCGTAATTTGCTCTATCGTGAGCGTATCGGTAAGCGCGTCGTACATAGTTATCGGATGCACGGGAGCACCATCGACCCATACGCGAACATCGACCGCCGCCGCAATACCGTGAATATGCAGCACAACAGAACGCTCTGCCGGAATTAACGTGGTATCGCCTTCGGCTGGCTGGATCGTGACCTGCATCGCGTTCCCCAGCCAGCGCTGCGCAATCGTCGTCTCGCAGAAACCGCCTCTCTGATAGTCGCGTGAATGCCCGTCATCCTCGTACAGCGTGAACGTATGATCCGCGCCCGCGAACACATGCACATGGAGCGTATCCGGGTTGTCGATCCCACCCCATCCGGTTTTCGCGCCGAGCGGCACGATCGCTCCGGCTTTCGCAAACAAAGGAATGTCTTTCAGCGCGCCGTAAAAAGCGTACCAGCGATCACCCGCGTAATATTCTCCCGTCTGAAAGTGATACCAGTCGCCCTCTGGCAGCCACACGACTTGGCGCGCAAGCCCCACAGATGGATCGGCGGGTTCGACAAACGGCGCGGCGATCAACTCTGTGCCGAAGAGATACTGCTGTGGGCAGTGATACGCCGCCTCTGCCTCCGGATATTCGTAATACATCGGCAGCATCAGCGGCACGGATTCGCCGTGTGCGCGCCGCGCCATTGTGTACAGGTACGGGATCAGCGCATGACGAAGCTGGAGCGTGTCACGCAGCACCTCGCGGACTTCCCGATCTTCAAACACCCAAGGACGCTGATCGTAGAAGTGACCTTTGGTGGTGTGAATGCGCATGATCGGGCTGAGTACGCCAAACTGCACCCATCGCGCGAACAATTCGCCGTCGCCTGTGCCGCTCGTATGACCGCCGATGTCATGACTCCACCATCCATATGCCGCATTCGAAGCCGTCGCGGTCATATAGGTTTGAAAGCGAAGCGTATCCCACGTCATATAGCTGTCGCCGGAGAAACCGATCGGGTAGCGCTGATGTCCTTCGTTCCCCCAGCGTGAGAAGATAAACGGACGCCGCGCCGGATCACGCCCCAGATCGTAAAAATGCAGATGATTGATCAACCACAGCGGATCAAGGTTGGGGATATTGCAGCTTTGCCCCTGCTGCCAATCGACCCACCAGAAATCGACGCCCATCGCTTCATAAGGATGGTGCAGCACTTCAAAGTAGGCTTTAACGAACACCGGATCGGTGATGTCGAAGCGGATCGGGTCACCCGAAGCCGGATCAATCCCCATTCGGCGCGCCATTTCAGGATACTGCGACTCATGGGGATGAACGCCTTCTGCCGGATGCAAATTCAGCGCGGTGCGCAGCCCTTTCGCGTGCATCGTGTCGATCAGCCCCTGCGGATCAGGGAACAGATCGTTATTCCATGTGTACCCCGTCCAACCGCTGCTGGTGTTGCCCGTTTTGGTGAGATGCCAATCCATATCGACGATGCAGACCGAGAGCGGTATCGCGTGCTGCTCAAAATCCGCGATCAGGTCGAGCATTTCTTGTTGGGTATATGCCCAGAAACGACTCCACCAGTTGCCAAGAATCCAACGGGGAATAAGCGGCATCTGTCCGCTGATCGCGCAGTAATCGCGCAGACCAGTTTTGTAATCGTGACCATAGCCGAAAAAATACCAGTCTGTGCCGTGACCCGTGCGGGCTTCTAACCAATATTCAGTGTTCAAGACAAAAGCGCGCGACTCATCCAGCAGCGCCCAACCTGAGCGTGAAATCAAGCCGTCGTGCAGCGGCGCGCTGCCGTTGATGAAATCCAGTGTGCGCGTCGTGCCTTTCAAGTTGAGGGGATCAGAATCGCCGGGATGCCAATCAGTATCCGTCGAGTTCACATGGATCGACAGGTTTTCGCGGCTGAATGCTTGATCGCCCTGATAAGACAGCGAAAGCGCGCGGGTTTCGATGATCACGCGCCCATCATCGCGCCGGACGGTGAAGTCCGGCACCGATTGTTGACGATACCAAACGGTTTGTGTCGCCCGATCTTCAAAATGATCGTCAGGATCATATTCGAGCCGGATCAAGCGCTCGGTTAGCACGGTGAATCGGGCGTGACCTACGCGCACGACGGCTTTATTTGACGCCAAAGGCTTGACATCAAGACGAAACTGCTCTGGAAGCATAAGCAAGACTCCTCCCTAACCCTTGACGCCGCCGAGGGTTAGACCGATTTTCATATACCTCTGCAAAAGAATAGCGATCACCAACGGCGGCAGCAGTGCCATAAATGACGCCGCCATCTGTAGATTGACACTATAATCGTCCGCGATGTAGAACAAACGCACGGTGATCGGCTGGGTATACGGGTCGGTGAGGACGAGATACGGCAGCAGAAAATCCTTCCATAAGCCGACGAATGCCAGCACCGCCAGCACCACCAAAATCGAGCGTGACAGCGGAATCACGATGTACATCAGCATATGGAGCGCATTCGCGCCATCCACACGCGCGCTGTCGATCAGGTCGCTTGGTATCCGGTCAAAAAACGTCTTGAGCACAAAGATCGAAAACGCATCGACGCAGTATGGCAGCCACAGCCCCCAATACGAATTGAGCAGGCTGATGTTCACAATCGGAAGTTTGGCGATGGTCGTATAAAGCGGCACGAAATACGCGATTGATGGGATCAGCAAAGTGAGCATGAAACCGAGGCTGATCACGCGCCCGCCAAACGGTTTGAGCTTACTGAGGCTGAACGCCGCCGCAGACGAAACCAGAAGCCGCAGCACCACCCCGACCCCAACGATCACAAACGAATTGCCGAATAAACGCGGCATTTCAAACAGCGTCCATGCCCGACCGTAATTCTCCCATCGTGGGAGCGCCGGAAAGAGGTTCAAGCCGCCCGCGAAAATTTCTGTACTGTCTTTTAGCCCTGACGTGAACGCGAAGAAAAACGGAAAAAGCGAGAGCGCAGCAACCACCAGCAGCGCGATCACTGCAATCGTGTAGTAAAGGCGTCCGCCCGGTGTGCGAAGTTCAACATTTGAGAAGAAACCGCGATCCATAACTGATGTCCTCCGTTAGTCCGTATTCGCCATCAGCTTGCTGTTGACGTAGCGGTAAATCAGCGAAAACACCAGCAGGACGAGGATCATGCTCACACTCCATGCCGACGCATACCCCATATCCATGCGGATAAAGGCGCGGTTGTAGATGTTCATCGCGGGGGTGAGCGTTTCCCGACCGGGTCCGCCGTTGGTGAGCAAAAATGGTTCGGTAAACACCTGTACGACGGCGATCACCTGCAAGACGAACATCAGCGACATGACCGGATAGAGATGCGGTAGTGAGATGTGAATGATGCGCTGGAACGGTGTCGCACCGTCCAATTCTGCCGCCTCAAATAATTCTTGAGACACATCTTGGAGACTGGCGAGATAAATCAAGGCTGTCGTCCCGAAGCCTGCCCATGTCATCACCACGACAAGCGCGGGCTTGGCGAGCGCGACATCTTGCAGCCATAACTGCCGTGCGATCCCGAACTGCGCCAGCAGTTCATTGAGAACGCCGCCATCCGGGTCATAAATAAACCGCCAGATGATGACCGAGACTGCCGCCGGAACAACCGTTGGCAGAAAATACACAATGCGGAAAAAGGCTTTTCCATGCCGCATCTCGCGCACAAGGATAGCGATCACGACCGGCACGAAATAGCCGAGCAGCAAACTCCACGACGCGAATTCGAGGCTGTTTTTCCACGCCGTTCCAAAAACCGGATCGCGCAGCATCAGTTCGAAGTTGTCCAAACCTGCCCATGTCGGCGTGCCGCCGAGCTGAACATTCTGAAAGCTCATCTGGATCGAACTGAGGATCGGCAGCCATGCGAATAACGCAAACAGCAGCAGCGCGGGCAGTAGGAATAGATAGGCGGTTAGCTGGCGCGGAAGTGCGGCGCGCAGTGACGAAAGCTTGATCGGTTGGCGATGTTTCTTGGCTGTGGTTGCCTGTTCCGTATCAAGCGCGTAAGGTGCGTTCATGATCGTTTCCTTACCACATGCCGCCGGGGGGAGTTCTTCCCCCCGCGCGGCTCTTGATACGTTAGCGATCAAGCACGAATGCTTGGAATTCCTGCGCGGCTTCAGCGAGGCGAGTCGGGACGTCAACGCCATCCACGCTCAGAATTTCGCTGATGATCACACCCATTTCGGTGTAATAGTCTTGCACGTTCGGGCTGGGTTCGGTTTGGATGGTGACTTCCCCACCGGTCACAGCGTCATTAAACGGTGCGTAGTTTTCAACGGGGAGCTTGTTGTACGGTGCGCGGAACGCGGCGAACTGCTCTTGATATTCGCCAACATACATCGGCAGAGTCGGCATCCCGACGGCTTCCGTCGTGACTTCGATGGCAGTCTGCATTTCAACCGGGTCAAACTGACGCCATAGTTGGAAGTATGCCGCCGCTTCTTGTTCGTCCGGGGTTGCGAAGCCGCTGACCATCCACAGGTTGCCGCCAGAGAGTGTGATCCGCCCATTCGGACCCGCCGGGGCTGCTGCGTAACCAAACTGAGTCAAATCGGCATCGGGGAACTGTGTGTAATCCCAGTTGAACTGATCCCCTGCATAGATGACCATCGCCACGCGACCGGACACGAGCGCCTCGGAAATGCTGCCCCAGTCAAGGGTTGCGCCGGGGAGAACATCGTGTTCCCAGCGGAGCGCCTGAATAAATTCGAGCGCTTCAACGGCTGCACCTTCGCCAAACGCGGCGGTGTACGTACCGTCGCCGTTATCGCGGATGATGTCCTGTGGTGTCGCTCCAAAACCGTAGGCAATATTCGTGAAGTGCCAACCCGTCGCCCCACTGCCATCATTGATGAAGGCAAATCCAGCGATGTTGTTGTCACGGTCGGTCAGTGCAACCGCCATTTCGACAAGTTCATCCCATGTTGCGGGGGGTGCATCGTATCCGGCAGCCTGCAACATCGGAATGTTGTATGCCAAACCAAGCGCATACGCATCTTTCGGGATCGCGTAGACGTGACCATCTTGGCTCATCACGGACAGAATCGCGGGATTGAAGACATCCGCCACACCTGCCGCTTCAAAATAGGGAGTCAAGTCGGCTGCCGCGCCTTGTGCGATAAATTTGGAAGGTTCAGTAAAATAGGCACGGAAAAGTGTCGGCAGTTGATTGCCAGCGATCAAAGCAGTGAAAGCGGCAGGATCATATTGGAGTTCTGAGCCGCTAATGGTGACGTTCGGATACCGATCCATGAAGCGCTGCGCGGTGGCTTCCCATGTAGCGCGGGCTTCGGGCTGGTCGGCAGAGGGCATTTCGGAGACGGTAATCGTTACGGGACGTCCGCCAGCAATTTCGTCTGGCAGCGTGAGAATTTCGGGAACGGGAGCGGCATCCTGCGCGAACGCAGGGATAAATTGGACGCTCAACAAGGCTGTAACAGCCAAGAGCAGAAGTGCCCAGCGGCGAAACATGTGCTGTTCTCCTAAAGGTTCAACTGAATAGCAGTTTCGGTGCTACACGAACAGTTTATTGAGACGTCTCAAAAACCATTGTATGATCTCTAAGATGGGTTGTCAAGCAGTTTTTGAGACGTCTCTAGAACAGCTTGTGATAAAGTAATTTGCTGCTAAGAGCAAACGCAAAGGGATAAACCAATGGCATCGCTCAAAGAAGTCGCAGATCTCGCGCAAGTCCCAATGCTTGATGCATTCCGCGCGCTGAAAAATGATCCTTCACTCGATGCACTCACGCGCCAGCGCGTCAGCGAAGCGGCAGAGGCGCTGAACTATGAACTCAAGATCACGCAAATTGATGTAGCTGAATTGGCAGGGGTAGGTAAAGGAACTGTCTCCTACGCGCTGAACGGAAACGAACTCATTAAGCCTGCCACGCGCGAAAAAGTGCTGGCGGCGGCGAAAGCGCTCGGCTACCGCCCTAACATTATGGCGCGCAACCTCAAGACCAACCGCGCATGGGCAATCGGCTACTCGTGGCATGTTCACGACGACCCAAGCCGCATGAATAATCTGCTGGATGAGTTTATTTACCGCGTCACATTCGCGGCAGAAGCAGAACATTTCCATCTGCTCACATTTATTCAACCTCAGGAAGACGCCGAACGGGTTTACGATGAACTCATCTCGACAAACCGGGTCGATGGCTTCATACTGTCTGATATTCGGTACGATGATCCGCGCATTGAGCGGCTGTTTGCGCTCGATGCGCCGTTCGCCGCGTTCGGTGGGATGTTCTTACCCGATCCGCAGTTCGCGTTTGTGGATGTGGACGGTAAAAAAGGCATCGAAATGGTTGTCAACCATTTATTGGAACTCGGTCATGAGCGGATCGGGTTAATCAATTGGCATCCCGGAATGGTCGTGGGCGATGCCCGTGAAGCGGGGTATCGTTCAGCATTAGAACGCGCCGGAATCGCCGTCGATCCGATGCGAATCGCTTACACACCGAATATTTTGCGCTCCGCTTCAGACGCAACTGAGCGCCTGATGTCGGTCAAACACCCGCCGACGGCGATTGTGTGTACCAACGACGTCATGGCGTTCGGTGCGAGGGCGTATCTGGACGAGATGGGGTATCGTCATGTGGCGCTGACAGGTTATGACGATGATCCGACAGCACAGTTTTTGGGCATCACGTCGGTACGCCAGCCTATTCAAGCTGTTGCAACGGCGCTGTTTGATCTGCTGCTCGGCGAGATCAACCATGATCCTCGCCCACAGCGCCAAATCGTGTTTGAACCGGAACTTATCATCCGGCGCAGCACCGTTTTCTAAAGGGTTAGCGGCATACTACCGCTCTCCACTTATTTTTCTTTAAGGACTAGACGATGTTTCCTACCGATCAGTTTCAGCGCCCGATGCGCGATCTTCGGATAAGTGTGACGGATCGCTGCAATTTCCGCTGTACTTACTGCATGCCTGCCGATGTGTTTGATGACCATTATCAGTTTCTCCCCCATTCCGACTTGCTCACGTTTGAAGAAATCGACCGCATCGCGCGGATCGCGGTGAAAATGGGAGTTGTCAAACTGCGGATTACGGGCGGTGAGCCGCTGGTACGGAAGGGTATCGACCAACTGATCGGAATGCTCAATCAAATCCCCGGCGTAAACGATATCGCCATGACGAGCAACGGCGTTCTTCTGCCGCAACTGGCAGAACAACTGCGCGATGCCGGTCTTAAGCGGATCAGTGTCAGTCTCGACACCCTTGACGACACTGTTTTCCGGCAGATGAACGGCAACCGCTCCGATGTTGATCAGGTTATAGCAGGGATTCAAGCGGCAGAACGCGCCGGACTCACGCCGATCAAGATCAATGCGGTGATCAAGCGCGGCGTCAACGATCACACGGTGGTTGATCTGGCGCGCTTTTGTAAGGAACGCGGTTATACGCTGCGATTCATCGAATATATGGACGTCGGCACACGCAACGGCTGGCGCATGGAAGACGTTTTCACCGCGCGCGAGATCATCGAGCGAATTGACGCCGTTATGCCGCTTGAACCAATTGACAGCGGCTACTTTGGCGAAGTCGCGGAACGCTGGCGCTACCGCGATGGCAGCGGCGAAATCGGGTTGATCGCATCGGTCACGCAGCCCTTTTGCGGCACATGTACACGGCTTCGCGTTTCGCCCAAAGGCAGCCTTTACACATGCTTATTCGCCCAGCACGGGATCAGCTTACGCGATCCGATGCGGGCGGGTGCAAGTGATGATGAGATCACCGCGTTGATGCAGCGTGTCTGGACGCAACGCGCCGACCGCTATTCCGAAATCCGAACCAGCGAAACAGCGCGGCAGAGCAAAATCGAGATGAATTACATCGGCGGATAACATCGCATGGACGAAATGAAATCACCGTTTCTGCTAAATCCGCTGTACAGCCGCTACGAATTGGGTTTTGCTCGGCTGGATAACGAAGTCCTGCGTTATTGGATGTTCCCCGATATAAACCCGGAAAGCATGAAATCGTGGTTGTGGATCGCGGTTGCTTTCATCGTGTTGGCGATTCTATTTTTTACCCCCGCCGGCACGAGAGCCGAAACCACCACGTTCCTGGTTGATTTCGGTGTAAAAACGCTTGTGATCGTTTTGGTTGGCTTAGGCGCGTGGATTCTCTTGAATCGGATGCGTCCAAAGGTGCGACATATTCACCGGGTCTATCAACGTCTCCGCTTGACACGAACGGTCATTGACGGCGAACTCATCTCGCTGGAATGGCGCGGTTATGATTACAGCTACCGGGATCGCATGTTCAAAAAATACACCGTCATTGATTACGTGATCACGGCGCGCTACCAGTTTGTTTCGCCAACGACAGGGAATGTCATCACAGGAAGGATTCAACGCGAATGCCGCGATCTCAAGCGTGTGCCGCTTCCGCCGCCGGATACACCTGTTCGTGTGTTATACGCCGATGACGAAGCCCACATGATGCTGTAGGCTACGACGGTGGAATCACGTGACGTTCCGCCAAAATCTCGACAATCTTATCAAAGCTGATCCCGTAGCGTGCCGCCAACTCTTGAGCGTAGCTTTTTCCCATCGGCGGACTGACGACGAACTTATACATTCGCTTGATACCCCCACTTGGCGATGCAGAATCCGCCTGCGCAACTGCGACGATGCTCACCGCCCGGCTTTCTCCCGGCGTTTCGGCATTGACCGCATCGACGCTGGCGGCGAGTTCGTGTAAATGGGTTGTGTATGCCGCCCGAACGCCGAGCAACCGGAAGCACCGGACAATATCACGCGCAAGATAGAGGCTCTCCCCGGCAGCGGTGCTGGACAGCGATTCATTGAGCAGAATCAGGCTGTACCGGGTCGCCTGCCGAAAGATCATGTTCAAGCGCTGTGCTTCTTCGCCAAAACGTCCGGTTTCGGTGTTCGGCTTCTCCTCAACCGGAAAATGTGTGTAAATCCCATCGACGGGACTGATCTCGGCGGCGCTTCCGGGAACATATAACCCGGCTTGCGCCATGATCTGAGCAAGCGCAATCGCTTGAATATACGTCGTCTTACCACCCTGATTCGGTCCCGTGATGATCAGGATGCGTCCGTCATCATCGAACGTGACATCACTGCTCACGATGCTGTCGGCGAGGCGTGCCTTCGGGCTGCGATCCATCTGGCGGATCGCCAGATGAAGGTTATAGCAGTCGCGTATCCGGCAGGTGCGCGCTTCAATATCGAGAATCTGCGGGCGGCACATCGGCATCCCATGCCGCTGCATATCGGCGATCAGCCGAACAGCACCGACGTAGAATACGATTTCCGGCTCAAGGACAGTCAAAAAGCGCGAACTGATATTCAAGAAACTTTTCAGAGCGGTTTCAACCGGACGAACGGTATCCGCGATAATGCCGTCAAGGTCTTTAAACAACGGGAAGAGCATCGGATCAGCGCGTTCTTGCGTACCGA
>JAPKMU010000260.1 GCA_026645745.1 Anaerolineae bacterium
GTGGGTGGATGTTACTAATCCAAGTGATCCGTTCGATGTGCACGGCTTGGACGGCGGTACATGTGGGAATTCATTCGATGAGATTCCTGCAACATCACGCCCGGTCGGAGCTGTTCGACTGGTGTCGCGCCTGCCGCAGCCGGGGATCGATGACCTTGCGCCGAACATGGATGCACTCGACTGCGATGCGAATGGAGTGATCGATACCTTCCAGACTCCAATGCCTGAATGCGCAGTCGCCCGCAATGCCGATAAAGAGACGGCGGCTTGGTGGCGGCAGGTTTTAGATTTGACATGCCCCGGTGGCTGGATCATGGCGACCGAGATCGACGCGGACGGCGAGGAAATTGTCACGGATGCCCTGTGCGACGACTGAATCACCGGAATGAGCGAATTTTATGGGCTGTGCGGGGAACACTCGCACAGCCTCACCCAGTAAATCAATTCTCATCATGAGGAGCAGAGGGAATGTCTCTCACAACCAAACAGAAAATCATCGTGCAAACCACATTTGCACAAGTAACCGACGCGGATAAGCTGGCGAGCCGTTTCTATGATCGGCTTTTCGAAATCGACCCGACGACCCAACCACTGTTTACGCATGATATGGCGGAGCAGCGCAAGAAGCTCATGCAGACAATAGCTGTTGTGGTGAACAGCTTGGATGACCTGAGTCCGCTTATCCCGGCAATTCAGAACCTCGCACGGCGTCACGTGACTTACAGCGTGACACAGGAACATTGGCTGAGCGTCGGCAGTGCGCTCTTATGGGCGCTGGAGGATGCGTTTGGCGCTGCTTTTACGAATGAAGTACGTGAAGCGTGGGCAGCGGCATACAGTTTGATCGCGGACGTCGCTATCGACGCTGCGTATCAGAAGGAGCGCGCATCATGAAACGACTGCTAACAGTGCTGGTTACAGCGGCGCTGTTGGCGACTGCTGTCCCGATCTTGGGGCAGCAGTCACTAATGGCAAGCACATGGTATGCGGTAGCGTATGCGCCGGAAAATGACACGCTGCATTGGATAAACGCGCAGGGTGAACAAGGGCAGTTGGCGCGCCCGCACTTGATAGATGAAGCCGCGTTCATCGATCTGCGTATCTCGCCAAACGGGCGCACAATGGTGATTGCAGCGCGCCTGAACAGTGGACTTGAAGCGCTCGGCGTGTACGATCTTGAATCCGGTAGTCTGATCAATACGCATCAGGCACAGGTAGGCGAACGCATCCATTTGGGTGGAGCTAACATCTTTACGTCGAACTCACAGTATTTTGCTGTGGGGTTGTGGTCGGGCGATTTCTCAAACCCGTCATGGCGTGTGATTCTGTTCGACTCAGCGAGCGGGAGTGCAGCAGCGTTCATTGATAACACGCATCCCGAAGCGCCGCAGGTTCCGCTGTCCGCACCTGTTGTGCAAGTATTGGACAACGCATATGTGCATTTCCAATTGATTCCGCAGTCGGTCATCGGCGGCGATTCGTTTCCGGCATTTGCGTGGCGAGTCGTCGGGTTTGATCCAGCAGTTCCCACGCTGACGGAAAGCCCGTATACCAATGTGCAGATGCAAATGCTTCCGCTCACGGGACGCGCCGCGATGCCTACACACGATGCGAGTTTTCCAACCGCGTCTTCCAACGGCATGAATGCAATCGCGGTGACTGCTGCTAACGTCGCTGATCCCAGCATGGTCTCCGTCGTAACGATTTACGCAGATGCGGCACGCAGTCACAGCGCGGTGCGGTGGGCGCTCGGCGGTGACGCGGTGTTGTTCGTTTCCAACGATGGTCAAGGTGATCGTCATTGGGGTATTGTATCGGCAGATGGCACGCCTAATACCAATCCGCCGCTGTCATTCCATGCGGATTTCATTGACGCATATGGCACAGCCGATGGGTATCTCCTACTAACGGCGGATCACATGCTGTACTACTCAAACAGCTTTGGCGCGGAGTCTCTGATAAATATCGTGCAGTTGAGCGCTAACAGCCGTATCGTCTATGTTACGCCTATCGGGGTGCCATTTAGTCTCGCCAGTATCCCGAATGATAACGCCGCGGTAAGTCCTCCGGTGGTGGTCGTGCCGCCTATTCTACCGCCGCAGCAAGTGACGCCTACAGCGTGCGCGACGGCGCTAGCGCCGCGTGTATTTGTAGGCGGCATGGGGCGTGTCATGATGAGCACGCCGACGCTGAATTTTCGTGATCAAGCGGGTGGCGCGATTGTGACGACGTTCTCTGCCGGGACAACCTTTTTTGTCACGGGTGGTTCGGCATGCGTGCAGGATTTGATCTGGTGGCAGATCGAACGCTTCGGAACGGTCGGATGGGTCGCGGAGAGCTTGAATGGAAACTATTTGATCGAGTCATACAACGGTCCCATGAGCGCTGATCCGACGCCAACTCCGCTGCCGGAAGCCCAACCGCCTGCCGCGCCGGTCTGCGGGAATGCGCTCCCTCCGCGCTTGGTGGTGGGCAGCGGGGCTGTGATGTTGGATACGGTAAATGCCTTCAACGGTCCCGGCGGGTCACAGATTGCGCTGCGTTGGTATGAAAGTGGAACGCCAGTGACAGTGAACGCCGGTCCGGAGTGCGTCGGCGGTGAGTGGTGGTGGCTGATCACGGGTTCAGCGAAAGTTGGGCGCATCGGTCAAAACTATGAAAACTTGCAGGCTTGGGTGCAGGAAACTGAACCGGGGGCGTATAACCTGTCGCCGTAATACGCGTAAACATGCTATGCTGAATGGCGGAGATTACAGTGTTTTCACGCTGTAATCTCCGCATTTGCATTGGTTTATTTACCCATACAAATTCGACGTATGCCAGCGTCCAGCGCGTCATTAAGCAATGAAAGGTCGATGGATGGCACATCGCGTATTCTGGATTATTGAAGATCGCGTTTTGAATACTTCGATGTTTGACGAGATTACGCTGGATGACTTTCGCGAATCCAGCGCACAAATCGCTGACATGATGGATGCTGCGTACAGCCGCGCAAATTCGGGGATCATCATTGGGATCATCGATTTGACGGGAGCGAGATTTGGGACGTTGATGCGTTCGGCGCTGACCGTGACCCAAGAAATCTCGACTGTTATTGATGCGCGTTTGTGGCATGCAAAGCCCGGTTTTGTCATTTTGATCACGACGAGCGATCTAGCAAAACTGCTCACGTCCGTGATCATAAAAATTTCTCGTCAGCCGATGACGACAGTTGGCACACGCGATGAGGCGCTGACCGTCGTCTGCTATATGTATCCCGAAATGCAAGGACAAATCGACACATATCGCAGTAATCGAATGGCAGATGCGGGAAACTAGCACGTGAGAGGGGGATAAAATGCCAATCGAGGTCGAATGGCACATTCCGTATCGTGTGATCGATGAAACGATGTCCGGCAAGCTGTCATCGCACGACATGGACGAACACACGTCGCGTATGCTCGCCATGCTGCAAGAAGCCGAAATTCATGCACCCGGTAAACTGGTATATCTGCTCTTGGATACCACTCGTGCAGACATCATGCCGCCCGCCTATTTGATGCTTCAACATGCGCTGCCAGTGCTGCGCATGAAAAATCGTGGTCTCATGATTCTCATCACTCAAAGCAAAACGTTCCGCAGCATTATCGAACTCACGGCGCATGTGATGAGGTTTCCGGTGCATTCGGTGGCAACACGCGAAGAAGCGCTCAAGGTGCTTGCAGCAACGATGTACAAAGACGAAGCGCGTCCAGCCGGGTAGGGGAGTCTCAATGCCGTTTCATATCAATTGGTATCTTCTGCATCGGGTGATAGAGGTGCGCTTAGAGGGTGATGTCTCGATGGATGACATGCGCACGCAGACAGACTTGATCCGCGTGATGCTAGATGATGCCGAGCATCATGCGGCGGGAAGGCGGGTATTTGTGCTGTTGGATACGTTGATGGTGAAAACCATGCCACCCGCATACTTGATGCTGGGACAAGCCCTGCCCGTGCTGCGGTACAAGAATCGCGGCACGGTTTATCACGTCACACGCAGCAAAACGACTCGGAGCATTCTGGAACTCACCGCACATGTGATGAGTTTCGCCGTTCGTGCGTTTGCGAGCCGCGAAGAGGCGATGCAGGTGATTGATTACATGATTTTGCAAGAGGATCTCACACAGGATTGGTGCTAGGAGAAGGTCGGATGCCGCATCATGTTGGTTGGCATATTCCTCTGTGGGTTCTAGAAGCCCGATTTGAAGGTAGGGTTGCGGTAAGCGAAATGTCGCAGCTTGCAGAAGCGTATATTCAGTTTTTGACCGAAGCAGAACAACATGCGCCGGCGCGGATGATCTACCTGTTATTTGACACGAGCGACGCAGAAAATATGCCCCCTATGTATTCCATGCTGGCGTATGGACTGCCTGTATTGAAGTTCAAAAATCGCGGACCCGCCTTTCATGTGACGCGCAGCGGCGTGATTCGCAAGATGATTGAAGTTACCGCGTTCGTATCTGGGTTCAAGGTGACAACCTACACCACCCGCGACTCCGCGATCAAGGCGATAGAAGCCGTGCTCATCAAAACACATTAACCGTTACGATTCGTCCGCAAACCATCTGCACAGAAAAATCGGATGACACGCGAGATACACGTTTATACCCTAGGGCAGTTTCAAATTCAGGAGAACGGCGCCGTTCTTGAGGGTTTTATTTCGATAAAGGCTGTACTGCTGTTTGTCTACCTCGCCATGCACCCCGGTGAGCACAGCCGCAAAAAACTGGCAGCGATGCTTTGGAGTGAAACCCATGATGAGCAGGCACTCAAAAACCTGCGAACGGTGCTTTCGAGCTTGCGTCAACTCCTGCCGGATGCGCTGCTTGTTGAACGTGATGGATTAGCGATAAATCCCGACTGCCGGATTCAGGTTGATGCGTCCGAATTTGAGCAAGGATGCGAAACAGCATTTTCCACTGCTGACAGTGCAGATAAGCTCAACGCACTGGAACGCTTGGCAGCGCTTTATCAAGGGAGATTTCTGGCGGATGTCGGAATCCGGGAAGCCGCATCGTTTGGTGAATGGAGCGCTGAAGTCGAGCGGCGGTTGCACCAGCTTTGTGTGCGACTGATGTATGAAATTGTCCGGTTAGCAGAGGAATTGGCAGATTACGAAAAAGGGATTGGTTATGCGCGGCGCTTGGTGTCGCTTGATCCCTACTGGGATGCAGCACGCCGTCATCTGATGCGGATGCTCACGTATACCAACCGTGCAAATGAAGCCCTCCGAGAATATGAAGCGTTTGCCCAGTTGTTGGCGGACGAACTCGCCGCCGAACCTGAGCAAGAAACGACCGCACTTCATGAGCAAATTCGCACCCGTAATATTCGACTTCCGGGGCAGCGAGAAACCCGATCCTTAATTGCGCTGCCGGATATGCCCTTTGTCGAGTCGCCGGATGATATCGCGCTGGTACAGCGCATGCTAAACACGCCGCAGTGCCGATTATTGACAATCTACGGCATCACCGGCGTAGGCAAAACAACGCTTGCTACCCAAATCGCGTTTCATCGGCAGCATTTATACCGCGATGGTGCGCACCTCGTTTTATTAAGGCAAACACAATCGGGGCGTGATGTGGCGTATCAACTGGCACACACGCTCAATATCGAGATCAACAGCCAACCGACACTGGATGATATCGAAACGGCGATCATCAATACGTTGAAAGATCAACATCTGCTGTTGGTTCTCGACAATTACGAACACCTGCTGCCTGATGTTGGGCTGATCGAACGCATTTTGGAACAAACAGAACGCGTACAAATTCTCGTCACGTCGCAGGTGCCGTTAAATTTATTCCGTGAATGGCTGCTGCCGCTGCAAGGGCTGAGGGTTCCACTGGCAAATACGCCTCATGCGGAAACATTTGAAGCAGTGCGCCTATTTGAACTGACCGCACAGCGCATCAACCCGCGCTTCTCAGTCGCGCAGAACAATCTGACAGATATTGTCGAAATCTGTCACTTGATCGATGGGCTGCCGCTGGCATTGATTATCGCGGCGGGATGGACACAGTTCTTGCCGATCAAGAAGATCAAAGAAATCATTATTGAAGGACAGGAGTTCAACCTCCCTGTGCATCAAGACTTACCGCCTCAGCATCAAAGCTTGGATTTGATGCTGGATCATACATGGCGCGCGCTAAGCCCGACCGAGCAGTATGCGCTCACCGCTATGTCCATCTTCAATACGGCATTCGGAATCGAGGAGGTTCAGCAGGTATGCGCGCTCGATCTCGATGTGCTGATGGGGATGATCCAAAAAGCGCTGATCCAGAAGTTTGATGAAAAGTACCGGATGCACCCGCTGATCGGGCGTTATGCGCGTAAAAAACTTCTGTTCAGCGATCAGCGTGAGGCACTTCAGCGGCGGTACACAACATATGTGGTTTCACTTTTGGATGATTTACAGCGTCAACAGCTCCCACTGCATGAACATCTTCTGGCGCTTGAGTATCAATACGTGCTCATCTGGAATTACGATTGGATGCCTAAGCCGCTGCAAGCACACTATTTGCTGGCGGTTTCACGCTTTTTGGTGGATTACTGGGAAATTTCACGCGGGGATCACGTAGACGAACTGCGAAGGTTGTTCGATGCACTGTCACGCGAGGACTTGTCGCCTGAAGATGTGATGCTCGTCAATCTCCAACTCGCACGATTTGCATTGTTTGGCAATGATTATGCGCGAGCTTATACGTGTTTGCAGTTGGCGCTTCGTGAGAATGCCGTGTCTGCCCCATTTGCGGATTGGGCGGTGGCGTTCAACAACTGCATCCCGGTTGCCCATTTCATGAGTGCAGGAAGCGGGAACGCAGCAGTTATGGAATCGGATGAAGACAGCCTCATTCGCGGTAGTGTCTATCATCGTCTGCTCGCACTATACTTAAACATGCGAGATTTTGACGCCGCCGAAGGGTTTCTCAATCATCTACTAGAGAGTCTAGAGCATCCACTCAACCGCGCCCTTGTTTTAGCGACGTGGGGCGCGGTTAATGCGGAAACTGGTCAACATGCCGCCGCCTATGAGCGTATCACTGAAGGGCTTCGCCAAATCGAGCCTTTCGATCAACCACTGCTCAAGCGGAGTCTGCACCTGTTGGCGACTCGATTAGCGGAGCAACAGAGCAGGACAGCCTCTAATACTGGGTGAGAATTCCAGACGGATTGACGAATTGGAACATTTGGGAGGATTCCCCTGTGAGTTTTCTTGAGCAAATCCATAAACGAAGAATAATCGCCGTGATTCGCTTGGATGATCTTTCCAATGCAGTCGAACTCACACAGGCGTTAATCGCAGGCGGAGTGAGTATTGTCGAATTCACCCTTACGAACCCTGATGCGGCAAAGGCAATTGCTGATGTCAAGGCTGCCGTTGGATCATCGGGGCTGATCGGCGCGGGATCAGTGATTTCAGCCGAACAGGTGAATACGGTTGCCGATCACGGCGCGGAGTTCGTTGTCTCTCCCGTCACGAAACCGTCGGTGATCGAAGCCTGTCATCAGCGTGCAATACCCACTATCCCCGGTGCGTATACACCAACCGAAATGCAGCAGGCATGGGAAATGGATGTTGCAGCAGTGAAAGTTTTCCCCGCCGGTGGATTAGGATCGCGCTATTTCAAAGATGTGCTTGCGCCGCTTCCGCATCTACGCTTGATCCCTACTGGCGGCATCGATACCAGCAATATCAAAGAATTTTTTAAGGCTGGAGTGTTCGCCGTTGGAATTGGCAGTGCGCTGTTCAACAGAGCGGGGTTGATCGCGCAGGATTGGGAGGCGATCAGCGCTTCTGCTCGTACATTTTGCGAGGCGATGTCATGACTTACGATGTCATCACGCTCGGCGAAACGATGCTGCGCTTGTCTCCGCCTGATCCGCTGCGGATCGAACAGGCGGTCACTTTTGAAACTCATGTAGGCGGCAGTGAATCGAATGTGGCAGTTGGGCTGGCGCGTTTAGGGTTGAAGGTCGCTTGGCTGTCTAGGATGACCGACAACGCGCTTGGTCGCAGTCTCGTCAACGCCATTCGCGCGCACGGCGTTGATACATCGCATGTCGTCTGGACAGATCAAGACCG
>JAPKMU010000261.1 GCA_026645745.1 Anaerolineae bacterium
TGATGCGAGCGGGTTAGATGGTCATGGCGTGTATTATTACGTCCCGTCGCTTCTCAAACACTTCACGACCGCGCAGATCAACAGCTTAACCGCCCCGCGCCCCCACTTGAGCCTCGCCGGCGATCGTGATCCGCTGACACCGTCAGCAGGGTTGGATCGAATCGATGCGGAACTAAAAGCGGTTTACGCGGAAAGCCCGGCGGCATGGGAGCTGTACCGCTCCCCCACCGGGCATTATGAAACCGCTGTGATGCGCGACCGGATTATGCGCTGGTTGGCGGAATGGCTTTAGGCATCCGTCTGCATTTCAAGATAATCAGCGCGCAAAATATCCGCCTCGCTGATCCCCAAGAAAGTGATCATCTCTTGAATGCGATCCGCCTTGATCTCGGCGTCATTTGCTGACCAAGTGCGGCTCTTAATCTCAATGAACGTGCCGTGAATCTGAGGACTGATCACGCGATCAACGTTGACATAGAACAGCACACCTTGATAGAGGATATGCCAGCGGCGGCGATCCTTATGCAGTTCAAGCTCGCGTGAGGGGCGGAAATACTCCCGGTAGAAGCGCAGCGGACGGTCAGCGTTGGCGATGAAGCGCGAATGAGATAACAAGATGGTTTGGTGGAAAGCCCGCTCTTTCGTCGGCATAGTGAATGTGAGCCGTGTTCGCACGCTTTTGATCTCACCGTCGTCGCCAAGACGATCATCTTCGCGGTAGCGCACTCGTCCGCTGTCCGGGTCGCCAAACAGGAAATAGGTATCGTACTGGCGGTAGTGGATCGACTGGACAACAGCAACGTCCGGTCGTTTCAGCAGCTTGTCAACGAAGGATTCGTCATTCAGGCGCGCTTTCACCTGAACTTCAAAACTCTCGGACTGTTCGATGCCGCCGATGGCAAGCAGTTTGCTCAGCACATCCCCTTCGCGCTCCTCCAAGAAGCGGTCAATCTGTACAGCAACCGCCTGCGCAGCTTTCAAAATCGCCGCTTCATCCACAGTGAGCAGAGCGCGATCCCGCATTAACCAGCGTCCGTTGACCATCACATGCTCCACATCCGAAGCATGACTGGCGTAGACGATACGCGAATACACATTGTTGATGTCGCGGTTGAACTGCGGCATGTTGTGGAGCGGCTCGGCATCGATCACGATGAGATCGGCACGTTTTCCCACTTCCAATGAGCCGGTGATGTCACCGATGAACAACGCTTCTGCACCCTGACGGGTTGCCATCAGCAGGGCTTGACGTGCCGGGAGCGTGGTTGGGTCAGATGCGGCGGTTTTCGCCAAAATCGCGGCAAGGCGGACTTCTTCAAACATATCGAGATCGTTATTGCTAGCAGGTCCATCCGTGCCAATGCCGACGATCACTTCACCCTTGAGCATCTGTGCAATCGGCGCGATTCCGCTGGCAAGTTTGAGATTGCTCGTCGGGCAGTGCGCGACGGTCGCGCCTTCATCGCACAAAACCGGAATTTCAGTCGGGGTAATGTGAACGCAGTGCGCCGCCAAGACTTTCGCAGCGAACAAGCCGAGCGCTTTCATCCGATCCACGACCGTCATGCCAAATTCGCTCAAGCTGTTTTCGACTTCGAGCTTGGTTTCAGCGATGTGGATCAAAAGCGGCACATCGTACTCGGTCGCCAATGAGGTGCAAATTTGCAGAATTTCGTCGGTATTCGAATATGGAGCGTGCGGCGCAACCGCTGGTGTGATCAGCGGATGCCCTTTCCAGTCTTGGATAAAGCGGCGCGTGTAGGCAAGGCTTTCCTCATAACTTTCGGCATCCGGAGCGGGAAACTTGAGGATCGTTTCTCCTAAAACACCACGCATCCCGATATCAGCGACGGCTGCCGCGATCTCCGCTTCGTGATAATACATATCCGCAAAAGCGGTGACGCCGCTGCGGATCATTTCGGCACATGCCAACTGCGCCCCTAAGCGGCAGAATTCTGGGCTAACGAATTGGCGCTCGACGGGCATCATGTAACCCATCAGCCAGACATCAAGGCGGCGATCATCGGCAAGACCGCGCAGAAGCGTCATCGAGGTGTGGGTGTGCGCGTTCACTAAACCCGGCATGATGATCTTACCCGCGCAGTCGATCACCGCATCGGATTCATACTGCGCGATTATGGTCTCGCTCACCCCCACCGCGATAATTGAATCGCCGCGCACCGCGACCGCGCCATCCAGATAAAGATTAAAGGCAGTATCCATCGTGACCACGATACCGCCGACGAACAGACAATCAACTCTTTCCATTGAACAAACCCTCTTTTTTGCAAGCGCGAGTGCAGATTGCGGACTATTATAGACCGTGTTATACACATCTGCGGGCGCGCGCTCCATTTTCTGTCGGTTGTTTGAGCCGCCGCACCCCTTGAGGAATCGATATGCCCAATCGTTTTCGTCTCCAGCCCGCGTTCTTCACCGCGCTCGAAGCCGGCGTGATCGGGTTGTTTTTCGTACAGGCGCTTCGGCTGTTGATCGGGCTGCTCTACAGCCGGACGGCAGGAGCGATCGCATTTTCGGGGATTGATCCGACGTTGATCCTTCCCGGCACACCGATTCCAGCAGACGCCGCGACGATCACGAATGAGTTCACGTTTCTCGCGTGGATGCTGGCACTGCCGCTGGTGGCGCTGCTGCTTGGGCAGTACCGCCCCATGATTCCGGTCACGGTAATCTTGATCGCTGTCGGGCGGGCGTTGATGTTCGATAATCCAGCGACTGCCGGACTTACGCGCACACCTGCCGCCGCGCTTACGGTGATGGCGGGTCTGCTGTACATCGCGCTGATCGTGCGCCACCGTCTGCGATCATTGCCATATTTCTTTATTCTCGGCTTCGCGGGCGATCAACTTATCCGCGCACTGGGAAACACGCTTGATCCATCGTGGACGGACAGCTATATCAATGTGCAAATCGGGCTGTCGGTCGCGGTTGGGCTGCTGAGTCTGGTGCTGATCATCTGGGAAACACGGCGCGCACGTACAGAATCGGAAGGTGGGGAAAAAAGCCGGGTATCCCTTGATTATGGCTTGCTCCCGTTGTGGAGCGCGGTCGGGATCGGCGCGGGACTGTTCTTACAAGTGACGCTGCTCGCACTGCCAAACGCAGTGGCTGCACGCGGGAATCTCGATTACACCACGCTTGCGCCGTTTTTGATCGTGGCAACCCTGCTGCCGATCATTCCGGCGGTACGCGGCGCAGCCCGTTCACTGATCGATTTGTTTGATAAGGGCACGCGGGGTTGGGTGTGGCTGCTGCTTACCCTACTGGCAATTGTGCTCGGACTGCGCGTATACGGACTCGGCGCGGCATTGGTGATCGCGCAGTTCTTGATCACGCTGCTTTGGTGGTGGATCGGGCGTCCAAAAACGGCGCGCGAGCGGAGTTTTGGCGGCTTATGGCTGCTGGTCGGCGTGGGCGTGTTCGCACTGCTGCTGATCACGGATAACTTCACGTATGAATATGCGTTCGTGCGCGATCTCACCGGAAACTTACGCTTCTTGAATGATGTAATTCCGCCGCTGCTGCGCGGTTTCCGCGACATGGGCATTGTCGTGATCGCGTTGGCGCTCTTTCTCGCTTCTCTGCCGATGATTGCAACGCGGCGCTCCACGCCTTGGCAGGGTGGTACGGTGCTCGGCTCGGTCGCGGCGTTGATCGTGGTAGCAGCCGCCGCAGCCGGAGTGACCTATGCGGCGCGTCCGCCAGTTGTGCCCGAAGTGCGCAACGTCGATCAAATCCGCATCGGGACGTACAACATTCACAGCGGCTACGGCGAATTCTACTCCTATGATCTGGAAATGATCGCCCGCGCAATCCAGCAGAGCGGAGCGAATATCGTACTGCTCCAAGAGGTCGAAGCGGGGCGCTTCACCAGCTTTGGTGTGGATCAGCCGCTGTGGTTGGGGCGTCGTCTGGGGATGCAGGTCGATTTCTTCCCAACAATGGAAGGGCTTCATGGATTAGCGGTGCTGTCGAATATTCGGATCGCCTACGCCGACGGTGAACTACTGCCAAGTTTGAGCGCTCAAACAGGCGTCCAGCGCGTGCAGATCACCCCCGGCGGTGATACGGTGATCACCGTTTACAACACATGGCTGAGTCCGCTGCTAGAAATCAGCGGCAATGAAGGACTGCCGGAACAAGAACAAGATCAAAACCGCCAGCTTGATGCGCTGTTCGGCGTGGTAGCGG
Source organism: Anaerolineae bacterium (assembly GCA_026645745.1). GTDB lineage: Bacteria > Chloroflexota > Anaerolineae > Aggregatilineales > Phototrophicaceae > Flexifilum. Next base: position 4,213 of record JAPKMU010000261.1, read on the forward strand.
CACATCACGCGAACGGCATTTTGGGTCGCACCGTAATCGGCGGGACGTTCCACAATATCCCCGACTCCGACCTGCTTCAGCAGATGCGCATCGCTGGATTTATCGATCCATTTGCCGGGCTGCCGCTCGAAATCGGCGCGACATTTGTCCGTGTCGGTCAGCCGCGCGCCCGTTTTGACTATTTGTGGCTGCGTAATCTGCCGCTCGGCGAAGGCGTAAACGTCAGCCCGGTGGTTGCATCGGATCACCGCTTGGCATACGCAGCGGTGTTGATCCGATAACGCAAGGTTTACGGTGCGGGTTCGTTCTCGATCCGCATCAGGGCATCGCGGGCGGCAGCCTGAGCGGCGGATTGTTTACTCCGCCCGATACCGCGACCCGCCGACCGCGACCCGATCATGACTTCGATTGTGAACTGCTTGTCGTGATCGGGTCCCGACTGTTCGACAATCTCGTAGCGCGGAGTCAGGTTGTAATGCGCCTGACTCCATTCTTGAAGCTGACTGCGCGCATCCCGGTCAAGCTGTGTTTTCAAAACACGCTCTAAGCGATCCTCAAGGCGGGGAATTACATACCGGCGCGTGCCGTCCATCCCTTGATCAAGAAAAAGCGCACCGACGACAGCTTCAAAGGCGTCACAGAGAATATTTTCGCTGTCGCGTGCGCCGTTCGCTTCTTCCCCTTTGCCGATCCGAATCACAACCCCAATTTGATCAGCGCGGGCGAGTTCCGCAAGCGATTCACGCTGGACGAGCGCCGCGCGCAGCCGTGTGAGGTCGCCTTCATTCATCGCAGGATAGCGATTAAAAAGCCACTCCCCGGCGATAAACCCGATCACGGCGTCACCTAAAAATTCAAGGCGCTGGTTATCGCTCATGCCGGGTTCTTCGTGTTCGTTCAAATAAGATCGATGCGTGAGTGCCTGCGTGAGCAGTTCCGGCTGATTGAACTGAAGCCGGTGCATTCGCGCAAATTCGTCGATCGTCCTCATTCGTATGCTTTCACAATCAGCGCAGCGTTATGCCCGCCAAAACCAAACGAATTGCTCATCACCATCTTGACCGGTACTTCACGCGCGATATTCGGCACATAATCGAGATCGAGTTCAGGATCGGGTTCGGTCAAGTTGATCGTCGGTGGCAGAATGCCGTCGCGGATCGCCAGCAGCGAGAAAATCGCCTCCATCGCGGCGGTTGCGCCCATCCCATGTCCGGTCATGCTCTTGGTGGAGCTGATCGGCATTTTGTAGGCGTGATCGCCAAACACCCGCTTGATCGCCTTCGTCTCCATGGAGTCGTTCAGGCTCGTGCCCGTGCCGTGCGCGTTGATGTAATCAATCGCGGTGGGCGGTAGTCCAGCATCTTCAAGCGCAAGCTGCATTGCCCACGATGCCCCCTTGCCTTCCGGCTCAGGCGCGGTGATATGAAAAGCATCGGAAGTGCTGCCATAGCCGACGATTTCACCATAGATTTGCGCGCCGCGTGCTTTAGCGTGTTCGAGTTCTTCGAGGACAAGGATCGCCGCCCCTTCCGCGAATACCAATCCCGGACGATCTTTAGCAAACGGACGAATCGCCTTCGCCGGATTTTCGCTTTCACGCGAACACGCGCCAACACGATCAAATGCCGCGATCCCGATGGGAATGATCGGCGCATCCCCGCACCCTGCCAGCGCTTGATCGATGCGACCGGATTTAATCAAGGAATAGGCGTGCCCGATGCAGTCTGCACCCGTCGCGCACGCGCTGATCGGTGTAGCGGACGGACCACACGCTTTGAGTTCAATTGAAAGGAGATTACTGCCGCCATCGACCAAGATCATCGGGATGCCGAACGGTGAAATGCGGCGCGGATCATCCGTTTTGAACAGATCGAGCGCATTTTCATAGTAAGACTCGATCCCGCCGACCGACGATCCAACAATCATACTGGTGCGAAGGCTTTCACGCTCATTTTGGACGGTAAAACCGCTTTGTTTGACTGCCTCTTGCGACGCCGCCATGACAAACGTTTGAAACCGATCCATACGGCGAACTTCTTTGGCTGAGATGTACTTCGTTGGCTCCCAATTTTTGACTTCGGCAGCGACTTTGACGTTGTATTTCGTCGTATCGAACCGGGTTATGTAGTCAATCCCGCTCTTGCCCGCCTTGATATTCGACCATGTTTCCTCGGCGCTCTGCCCCAACGGGGTAATCATGGCGAATCCGGTGATGACAACGCGTTTCATTTTGCTCTGCTCCGTCACGATGCCTGATCATCTTTCCGGCGATCATCCGGGTTCGGATGATACTCCCCTTCCACCCACGATTCACCATCGGGGCGTATTTCTTTTTTCCAAACCGGAACAATCGCCTTCAGGCGATCAATTCCGTACCGTGCCGCTTCAAAACAGCCTTGATCGCGGTGTCCACTTGAACAGGCGATCACGATGGTGTTCTGTCCGACTTCCAAACGCCCGATCCGCTGCATGATCGCGATCCCCTGCACAAGCGGAAACTGAGCGCGAATCTCGTCCGCAACCTGCTGCATCTTTTCAAGCGCCATCGGCGCGTATGCCTCATATTCGAGATGCTGCGTTTGGTGTTGATCTTCGCTTCGGTTGGTTTCCCCGCGCACCATGCCGCTGAAAATACACACTGCCCCCGTCGCGGGCGTGGTGATCGCCTCAGCGAGCGAATCGGTGCTAAACGGAGCATCCGCCAACCGGATCACCTCCGGGCGCAGCGGATCGCCTGATCCGCCGCTGACGGGCGGAAAGAATGCAACTTCGTCGCCGTCCTTCACCACATCTGCCGGAAACGCATATTCACGATTAACCGCCGCAATCGCGTTCGGCATATACGCAGCAAGCGCAGGATGAACACGAACAAGTTCATCGCGCACACGCGCAACGGTGGCATGATCGTCAAGGAAATTCAGCGTGAGACGCGACTGCCCCGCCACATCTTTGAGCGTTGCGAACAATAAAATCGTAGCCTGCATCCGTCAATCCTCTGCCCGATAATCCCCATGCTGCCCGCCGGTCTTTTCGACCAACCGTATATCGGTCAGACGCATTGAGCGATCTACCGCTTTTGCCATATCGTAAATGGTGAGCGCCGCAGCCGTCACGGCTGTAAGTGCTTCCATTTCAACCCCGGTTTTGCCAATCGTGCGCGCCGTCGCGGAAATATTCGCGCTGTTGGTCGACTCATCAAGCGTGATCACCACCTCAAGATGAGTCAGCGGGATCGGGTGACACAACGGAATCAGATCACTCGTCTTTTTCGCCGCCATGATGCCCGCGATCCGCGCGATGGTCAACACATCCCCTTTCTTGATCGCGCCGTCGCGGATGAGCCGAAGTGTCTCCGGCTGCATGATCACCGCGCCCCGCGCTGTCGCCGTCCGTTCAGTCTCAGGTTTGGCACCCACATCGACCATGCGGGCGCGTCCTTCATTATCCAAATGAGTGAGTTTTTCGCTCACGCTGCTGTCCTTTCTCTGCCTGTACTATAGCGCCATTTCCGAGAAAACGCTTGTGATCACCTCGCGGTACGGCTATACTTGGAACGTTTTTTCAAGCAGAATCCCCCTTTGTGCAGAGTTTGCGATTGGAGTATAGGCATTGGGCATTTTCCGCGATGGCATGGAAAAAACCCGCCAATCGTTCTTCGGGCGTATTTCACAGCTTCTAGGCGGCACGCAGATCGATGATGAGACTTGGGATGATATCGAGTCGCTGTTGATTCAGGCGGATATGGGCGTAGTGACGACCCGCCGCGTGCTTGAACTCCTTCAAGAACGGGTTCGGAAGGAACGCATCACCAA
>JAPKMU010000262.1 GCA_026645745.1 Anaerolineae bacterium
CGGCATGGTCGCGGATTTTACACCAGAAATCTTTGATCAAGAGCCGAGCGGTTTTCTCGCTGATATCTATGTGGATGACCAGTACCGCCGTTTTGGAGTTGGAAAGGCGCTGGTCGATGCGCTTGCCGCTTGGTTCACATCGCGCGGGTTGGCGTATTTTGAATGGCATGTCGCGGCGCGCAATCCAGCAGGGATGGCATTCTGGAAGGCGATAGGTGGTCGCAGTGTGATGATCCGTATGCGCGCAGACCTCGACGGCTACAACTCCGAAAGGACATTGGGCGATGACCCAACTGCTCTATCAGACCAATAGTTACCTCAAGAGCTTTGAGGCGCGGGTGATACACGTAGACAGCGAAAAACGCGCAGTCTATTTTGATCAGACGGCGTTTTACCCCGGCGGCGGCGGTCAGCCAAACGACGAAGGCGTGATTACAGGTGAGGATCACACTTGGCAGGTGATCCGCGTGGAAAAAGGAAATGCGCATATTCTCGGCGGTGACTCGCTTCCGTCCGTAGGGGATATGGTGCGCGGTGAGGTAAATTGGGAACGCCGCTACAAGCTGATGCGCACGCATACGGCAATGCACATTCTGTGCGGGGTTGTTTGGCGCGATTACGGCGCTAAAGTGACAGGCGGTAACATGGAACCGCTCGAAGGACGCATGGATTTTGAGTTTGAACGGCTGCAAAAAGAACTGGTCGGTGAAATTGAAGCGAAGATCAACGCGGAAGTTGAAGCGGCGCATGACGTGGTTGTTCGCATCCTCCCGCGTGAAGAAGCCTTTCAAATCCCAGACTTGATCCGCACCAAAATCAATTTGCTGCCGGAAGAAATCACCGAAGTGCGTACCGTTGAACTCGTCGGGTTAGATTTGCAGGCGGACGGTGGAACACACGTCGCCAACACCCGCGAAGTCGGACGCATCCGAATCGCCGACTATAAAAGCAAGGGCGGCATCAACAAACGGATTTATGTTGCGCTTGAAGGCTCATGATTAATCGCTTCCTGCTCTTTATTGGACCTGCCCGCGCGCGGGCGTTGTTCTTTCTACTGGCGATCACCGGGGCGATCAGCTTAACGCTGAACGCTGTTCAAGGGGATTGGGTTCGCCCTGTACAGACGCTGCTTTTTTTCGCGTTTGTGATTGGCTCAATTGTGATTATCGCCGGACGCATGACGCGAGAAGATCGCGGGCGTTTTCTGGCGATTATGCTGCCCGCGTTGGGTGCGTTGATTTTGGCGGTTACGGTGCTGCCGCAGTTTTCGCTGCCCTTGGTGGGTGGGGCGGCAGGGTGGATCGTCGCGGGGTTCATCATTTTTCGCACGCGCATCCCGATGGATTATCAGAAGGCAATCAAACACCTACGCAAAAACGAATACAGCGAAGCCATTGACGTGATCGACGACGTGATCAAAAACGATCCCGATACGCCAAATCATTATCGTTTCCGCGCGGAACTGCTTCGCATTAGCGGCAAGCTGGATCGCGCGCGGCGCGATTACTACCGCATGATCGAACTTGTACCAGAATCGGCTGAGGCGTACAACGGTCTTGCCGAAGTTCAACTGCAAATGAATAACCTAAATGGTGCACTTGAAGCAGCCGCGAAAGCACAATCGCTCGCGCCGGAAGATTGGGTGGCACTTTATAATCTCGGCATGATTGAAGATCGTGTCGGAAGTGCGCAAGACACAGTTGGACACCTCACAAAAGCGCTCGAACTCAAAGTGCCAGACGCGCGTCACCGTGTGTTGATTCACGTCTATCTTGCGCGCGCCTACGCCCGTCTGGGAGATATGGCACACGCGGCAGAGCAGATCAATGAAATCAAACGGCAGCGCGTGGGCTTAGAAGAATGGCAGAAAATTCTCGAAAGTGAGCAGGCTGCGACGCTCAAAGCTGTGATCGGCGCAGATGTCGAGACGGCGCAAGCAATCATCAACGGAAAGATCACGGCGGAGACGTTGGCGCAGAGTGGAATCACCGCATGACATGGGTATCGCGGCAGATTCTCCGAAGTTACTCAGGATGGGATCGACTGACCAAGATCGGCTTTTGGATCGCCGCCGTGCTGCTTATCGTGGGCTTCGTTTTTCTGCTGTTCGCCCCGATGGATCAGCGCGGGTGGGTGTTTGCCGGATTGATCGCCTTGGTCATCGTGATGCAGTTGATCGTCTTGTGGGGAAATCGCAGCATGGTGACGGTTTTCACGCAAGCACAGCGTATCTACTTGGCGGGTGATTTAGAAGGTGCGCGTGACCTGCTGGAAGATGCGCGGTCGAACGGAACGGCGGACGTTAAAGCGCTTACGCTGTTGGGTAATACGTACCGGCAGTTCGGTCAATTGGACGAAAGCCGCCGTGTTTTGTATGAAGCGCTAGACAAAGCGCCTGATCATCATTTTCCGCTCTACAATTTAGGGCGTACGGAAGCGGCGGCAGGGGACTATACCCGCGCTGCTGTCTTATACGAGCAGGCTTTGGCAGCGGGCGCGCCCGCAGTCACGCGGTTTGATCTCGCGGAAGCATGTTTCTTAAAAGGCGATATTGATCGCGCATCGACGGCACTCGATCACGTATTACCAAGTTTGAATGAACCGCATCGGCTAATGATGGCGATGTGGTGGCGTGCTCAGATGGGAACGGGAGCACCACCTCCCGCTGAACTTATCCGCGATGGGCTGCCTTATTGGGCGGCGGTTGCGGAACGTTTTCAAGATACTCCTTATGGCAAAGCGATTGCGGATACCCTGCTATCGCTTCAAAGTGACATGAAAGGGGATGCAAGACCAAATGTTTGACAAACGCGGACGCTTATCCATCTTTCGCATTGCAGTTATTGGCGCTGTCATCGGCGTCGTACTGATTGTCGGAGGTTTGCTTGCCCTCAACGCTGATCAGAGTTCACGACGTGAACCTCTGATCGTCGATCCTTATCCCGGCGCGCAAATTTGGGGCGAAGCCGTCGAAGAATCCCCGACGAATGTCAATTACTTTATGCGAGTGATGAATACTTCGCCGGAGCAAGTGATGCAGTACTATCAATCCAAGCTGACGACGTTTGCCAGCGGCGATCGCTGTGTACGCACGCCGGGGAGTGGAGAACTCAGCGTCGATCCGTCGCAGCCGAACAGCATCCCTTACCGTTACGACTGCATGTTTGATCGCTCAAGCCGAAACGCCACCCAGTACACGCGCATTTCCATTTTCCCAGAAATGCCGGGAATGGATCCCTATAATAATGATGACGAAAACAATACGATCATCCAATATGTTCAGGTCTGGCAGCCGTGACCGAACTGGATGAAACAGCAGCGGAGGGAGCAGGGGCGCTCTCTCCGTCATCCGGCAAACCGCGCTCGGTTGGTTGTTTGCTGCTTGGAATTGCGCTGTTCATCGTGGTTATGGTGATCACACTGCCGTTTCTTCCTACGCTCGTTGCTATCGCTATGCCACCTGCGCCGCCGCTGCCACAAACATCGCTTACAACCGTAAGTCATCAGAATTACGATTATGGGGTTGATGAGTGGGAATATCTGGCTTCGACTGCTCCTTGTAATCTCGTGACTTATTACCAGTCAGTTGGCGGTTCGTGTTCGATTACACCTTTTGAATGTGGCACAAGCGCCGACTTTAGCCGACAAAATGAATTGGTCGCGCGGTGTACGGGACGGGAACAAATCGGGCAGTTTGGGTTAGTTTGGGAGGCGCGGATCAACCGTATTGCCGATGATTCGGCGCGTGCGCGTTTGCGCATCTATCGTGCGATCAATTGGTTGAGCAGTGAACCACCCCCAAATAACTAGGCTTGCCTCTACCCCACAAACGCAAATTCCGCAATAATAGTGAAACAAGTTTCGGCGCTGCAACTTTTCACCAGCGAGAAAATGGGAGGTGTTCGCGTGGCAGTGAGGGACGATCTCACGCCGCGTGTCATTACGCGCTCCAGTGTGGGAAAAAGCTAACGGCTCATCGATTCATCCCGCAAGTTCGTTTAGGAGAGCGTCATGTTCAAAGCGGTCAATCCAAAAGTCGATATTCAGAAAGTCGAACGCGATGTGCTGGATTTTTGGCGCGCGAATCGCGTTTTCGAACGTTCCGTTGAGGAACGGCAAGGATCGCCGGAGTGGGTGACTTATGAAGGTCCGCCCACCGTGAACGGCAATCCCGGCGTTCATCATGTCTTAGCGCGCGCGTTCAAGGACATCTTCCCGCGTTTCCGCACCATGCGCGGCTACCATGTGGTGCGCAAGGGCGGGTGGGATACGCACGGGCTTCCCGTTGAAATCGCCATCGAGAAAGAACTGGGTTTCACGCATAAGCGCCAGATCGAGGAATATGGCATTGCGGCGTTTAACGAACGCTGCCGCCAGAGCGTGATGCGAAATATCGCCGCGTGGGAACGTTTCACCGAGCGAATGGGCTACTGGACGAGTCTTGAGGATGCCTATGTAACGTTCACGAACGATTACATCGAAAGCATCTGGTGGATACTCAAGCAGTTCTGGGAAAAGAAGCTCCTGTACAAAGGCTACAAGGTTGTTCCCTACTGCGCCCGATGCGGCACGGCATTGAGCAGCCACGAAGTCGCGCTCGGCTACAAGGAAGTAAAAGACCCCAGCATTTACGTTCGCTTCCCGCTGCGTGATAAACCGGGTGTGTATTTCCTTGTTTGGACGACGACACCTTGGACGCTTCCTGCGAACGTGGCAATTGCTGTTGGCGAGGATATCGATTACGTGCAGGTTGAAGGTCCCATCGGCGGCGGCGAAGGTACAGAGCAGTTGATTCTCGCCGCAGCGCTGGTTGAGAAAGTGCTCCAGCACCCAGAAGAATACAAGGTTGTCAAGCGCTTTAAGGGCAAGGATTTGCTCGGCATGGCGTACAACCCGCTGTATACCTTCCTGCCAGTGGATGGCAAATATGCGTATGTCGTCAGCGGTGACTTCGTCAGCACTGATGATGGTTCGGGGATCGTGCATATCGCTCCGGCGTTTGGCGTGGACGATATGGAGGTCAGTCGCAAGCACAATCTACCGATCTTGCAGACGGTCGCCAGTGATGGCACGTTCATTGATGCCGTAACCGAGTTTCGCGGCATGTGGGTCAAAGATGCCGACCCGGAAATCGTCCGTGATTTGAAGAAGCGCGGTTTGATGTACAAGACGGCGCAGCATGAACATACATACCCGTTCTGCTGGCGCTGCGGTACACCGCTCCTCTACTATGCGCGCGATAACTGGTTCATCCGCACGACCGAATACCGCGACACGATGATGGAACTCAACGAGACGATCAATTGGGTTCCCGGTCATGTGCGCGAAGGACGTTTCGGGAACTGGTTGACCGAGTTGAAAGATTGGGCGCTCAGTCGTGAACGGTATTGGGGCGCGACTCTGCCGATCTGGGTAGACGATCAAACAGGCGAGACGCTCTGCGTGGGCAGTGTGGCGGAATTAAGCCAGCTTGCTGGACGTGATCTGACCGGACTTGACCTGCATCGCCCGTATGTTGACGACATCACCTTCCCGAATCCCAACCGAAAGGGCGGGATCATGCGGCGGGTGCCGGAAGTGATCGACGTATGGTTTGACAGCGGCGCGATGCCGTTGGCGCAATGGGGTTACCCGCACCAACATCAAGCCGAATTCGAAGCCCAGTACCCGGCGGATTATATCTGCGAAGCGGTCGATCAGACGCGCGGTTGGTTCTACACCCTGCACGCGATCTCCTCGATGCTCAATAAAAGCGTGGCGTTCAAAAACGTGATCTGCCTCGGTTTGATCCTTGATGAAAAGGGTCAAAAGATGAGCAAAAGCAAGGGCAACGTCGTTGATCCTTGGGAGATTCTGAATTCGCACGGTGCTGACGCATTCCGCTGGTATCTGTACACTGCCAGCCCGCCCGGTGAGCCGCGCCGCTTCTCCAAAGACCTCGTTGGCGAAACGGTGAGTAAGTTCTGGTTGACGTTGTGGAATACCTACAGCTTCTTCGTCACCTACGCGAATATCGATGGATGGACGCCATCGCAAAGTGCGCCGCCGGTCAGCCAGCGTGATCCGCTGGATCGCTATGCGTTAGCAGAACTGCATCAACTGACCAAGGATGTCACCGAAGCATTTGATACCTACGACGTTCCGGGTGCAACACGACCGGTCGCGGCGTTTGTCGAAATGTTGAGCAATTGGTATCTGCGCCTCAGCCGCCGCCGCTTCTGGGAAAGCGGCATGAGCGACGACAAATCAAGCGCTTATGCGACACTGTACGAATGCCTTGTGACCGTGTCGAAGTTGATCGCGCCGACCGCGCCGTTCATCGCCGAGACTCTATACCGGAATCTTGTTGGCTCGACGGATGTGCAAGCGCCGATCAGTGTGCATTTGGCAGAATGGGCAGCATTCGATGAGTCGCTGATCGACCGCGCTGCCATTGATGAAATGCGCCTCGTGCAGCGGATGGTCAGTTTGGGACGTGCAGCCCGCGAAACGGTTAAGATCGGCGTGCGCCAGCCGTTAGCGAAGGCTTTGTTTGCGCCGCGCACCGCTGCCGAAGGCGAGACGCTCAAGCGGCTTGCAGACTTGATCGAGAGTGAGCTGAACGTCAAAGCCTCAGACGTGCTGACGGACGCAGGGAATCTGGTCGAGTACAAACTCAGCCCGAAGCCGAATGTACTCGGTAAGAAGTACGGTGCGGACTTCCCGAAGGTGCAAAAACTGCTGAAGGAAAGCCCTCAAGCAGTTGTTCGTCCTTGGGCAGAACTGCTGCTGCGCGGTGAAACGCTCACGGTCGAAATCGACGGCAAATCGTATTCGGTTGCGCCGGACGAAACCGAGATCAAGCGCATCGCGACTGAAGGTTACGCGGTTGCTGACGATGGGATGTATCTCGTCGCCATCGACACCAAGCTGACCGAGGACTTGGTCAATGAAGGGCTGGCGCGTGAAGTTGTGCGCCGCGTTCAAAGCATGCGCAAGGATGCTGATTTCAATATCACCGATCAGATCGTCGTGCGCTATCAAGCATCAGCGAAACTGGCACGCGCTATCGAGCAGTTCCGCGAATACATTACATCGGAAACGCTGGCGACAGCGCTCGAAGTGGGTGAGGTGGCGGACGGATTCCACAAAGCCGCGTTCGAGCCGGATGCGTCTGGTGATCCGAAGAAGGACAACAGTATTGACGGCGAATCGCTGACGCTGGGCGTTAAGCGCGCATAAATCGTTGTCACAATCTGCTAAATGTTCTTGCCGGGAAGGGGTAGCGGAGTCACCCCTTCCCGGTTTTGTTTGTGAAAAAGTGCCAAAGCGCGGGTTAAAGCATTGGTTATCTTCGTTATAATCATCTGGTTATCGCCCGCTACAATTATGCAGGTGAGACGAGATAGGTGAGCCATGACTGATCCCAACGGCGCAACTTTACAAGCACTGATGCAGTTTGCGCTGCCGCTCGGCACAACGCTGCTGACCGGTGCCCCCGAAATGCTGATCACATGGGCGGTGATGGTACGTGCACAACCGCCTGCATTTCCTGATGTCTACGGGAGCGAACTCGCACTGGTATCAATGGACGTGCTGCGCAGTTATGACAGCCGGATCACGCTGTCAGATGTACTGCGGCATTTGGCGGATGCAGGTATCTCGGCGGTTGCTGTGGCGGAGGATGTCTCACAGTCCGCGATTGACACGGCAAATGAGCGAAATGTCGCCCTGCTCAGTTTGCCAACGGATACCGCGCTCACACGAATTGAACGCGCAGTCAATACGCTGATCGTGAACCAGAAAGCGCAGATGCAGCAGCGTGCGTTGGAAATCCAGCGCCAATTGACCCGGCTTGCCGCAGAAAACCGTGATTTGAACAGCTTGATTCAGATCATCGCCCGCGCAACTGCCAAGCCCGTCGTTGTTCATGATGATGCGGGCGTGCTAATGGCTCAGGTGTATCCAAATGTCGCCCGCCGCCCCACGACTACCGGACGCTCGATGGCACAGAGCCTTCCTTATGGCGCATTTCAAAATTGGCT
>JAPKMU010000263.1 GCA_026645745.1 Anaerolineae bacterium
CGCGCACACGGTCACGCTCTGCTTGGCGGTTCTGGCTGATCAAGATGAACAGCGATAGGAAAATTGCCTCCAACGAGACGATCATCGTCAGCAGCCCGAACGGAAACGGGTCAAACGGCTCGATACCCGGTATCCACCCCATGTTGATCACGATCCAAACCGCAAACCACAAGAAATTCGCATAGGCGAAGCGCACATCGCCCGCGATCCGCGTCAAAAGATCGGCAAAGCGCACACCGAGTCCCGGCTGCTCCTCTTCCATTTCTTCGTTGACATTGCGCGCGACGACGCGGCTTTTCACCAGCAGGTCAGTTTGACGGATGCGCCGCCCCAACATCGACATCATATCCATTGCGGCGGCGGGATGCGCCCGGATCAACGCCAGCAGGTCATCGCGGTCGATCACGACCAAACGCGTGTGATCGAGCGCTTTGGCGCTGGCGGAGCGCGGCGCGTTATCGAGCAGGGAGAGTTCCCCAAAAATCTCCCCCGGTTCGATCTGCGCAATCGAAACCCGCTCATAACTCAAGTCGCGCATGAAGATTTCGACGCGCCCATTCACGACAAGGTACATCTCACCGCCTTCTTCACCTGCCGAGAAGATCACCTGACCGGGGAGATATTCTTCGATTTCAAGCTGGTTGGCGAGCGCGGTGAGTTCCTGCTCGTCCATCAGTTCAAACAACTGGACTTGGCGCAGCAGGTCAATATCAATCACTACCATAGGCGCACCCGTTTCTTTCCGCCATGCGAATTATGGGGAAGTCTATCTTTTTCACCTCAAGCACGCTATTGTAGTCTTTGATTGGATTCTTTATAGGATCGGGCAACGAAAGGACTCCCCGATGAGCAGCAAACACACCCTGATGTTCGTTCTGCCCACACGCGGAGCATTAATCGATGTTCATGATCGGATTGGCGAACTGGATTACGTGCGCGTCAAGCATGCAGCCGTGATCGCCAGAGCCGAAAGTGGTGAAGTGCAAATTCTCGATGACGATGTACGCCCGGATGAAGGTGCAATCGTCGGCGGCACATTGGGCGCAATGCTCGGTTCGTTGGGCGTTGCCGGAATGGGGGCGCTGCTTCTGCCGGGGATCGGTGCGCTGTTGGCGGTAGGTGCGAGCGCCCTGATCGGCGGCTTGATCGGCGGCGCAACGGGGGGTGTCCTTGCGGGTTTGATCGACAGCGGCTTCCACGAAGATCAGGTCAAGCGGTTGGCTAGTCATCTGGAAGCGGGCAAAGTCGCCAGCGTGTATGAACTGGAAGGCGATCCGGCGGCGTTGGAACGACTGCGCACAGACCTACAAGAATTCCTACCGGAAATCGAAATCGAATCCGGGAGTCCGTCAGCTTAGAGCATCACCCGCTCCCCCTCTCTAAGCAAGGGGAGCGGTCGAATTTGTACAGGAGGTTGGCATGCGCGGTGAATGGGTAGTCGCGGTGTTTCCATCACGCGAAGCGCTCACTGAAGCATTGGATAGTTTGAAGGCATTAAAAGCCGTTCGTATCCGCAGCGCCGCAATCGTCGCGAAAGCGGAAGGCGGCGAAGTGGTCGTCGTTGATGACAAAATCGGACCGGACGAAGGCGGGATCGCGGGCGGTACGCTGGCAATGGCGATTGCGGCACTCGGCATGGTGCAGCTTGGCGCGCTCTCGATTCCCGGCGTCGGCGTGATCGTCGTCGCGGGCGGGGCGTTGGTCGGCGCGATTGTCGGCAGCCTCACGGCGCGTTTAGGCGCATCACTGCTCGGTATGAACGAGTCTCCCGGGGAAGCGTACTATAACATTGCCGATCAACTGCGCGCGGGCAATCCGGCGCTGGTCTTGGCGCTGCGTGACAGCAGCGGCGAACTACCAATCGTGCGTGAAGCACTCCAGCGGCACGGCGGCGAAATCGTCCGGTCAAAACGCGCCGCAGCACTCACCTAACCCTCAAAATCGACTTGGTGCGCCGTCGCAGCCTCCCCGAAAGCGCGGCGCACTCGTGTTACAATTCAAACAAGTCTGTTCACGCCAGTTTTTAAGGAAAATTGCTCATGACGATCCCCGATCTTTCCGCCAAGCACACCGATTCACGCGCGAACGGGACACAAGCGGCGCACGCGCGTAATCCGGGGATGCCGCTTGATCTGGGTTGGGTAAAGGCAGCTCGCGTCAACAAGAGCGCCGCCGAACGCCGCGCTGCGACGATGGGCACGCGCCGATCCGTCAAAAAAGACACACAAGCCGCTTGGCTGCTGCGTGCGATCACCTGCATTGACTTGACCACGCTTTCCGGCGACGACACGCCGAGCAATGTTCAACGCTTGTGCGCCAAAGCACGCCAACCCGTCCGCCAAGAGATGCTCGACGCGCTTGGTGTGGGCGATCTGGGAATCACGACGGGGGCGGTGTGCGTGTATCACAACCGTGTCGCGGATGCGGTGCGTGCGCTCGAAGGCACGAATATCCCGGTCGCGGCGGTTTCGACCGGCTTTCCGGCGGGCTTGAGTCCGCTCAAGACGCGGATCGAAGAAATTAAAGCAAGCGTCGCGGCGGGGGCAAAAGAGATCGATATCGTGATCAGCCGCGAACACGCGATCAATCAAAATTGGCAAGCGTTATACGATGAAGTACGCCAGTTCCGCGAAGCGTGCGGCGATGCGCACATGAAAAGTATTCTAGCGACTGGCGAACTGCCGCATCTCCGCAGTGTGATGATGGCAAGCCTTGTGTGCATGATGGCGGGGAGCGACTTCATCAAGACGAGCACGGGCAAAGAACCCGTCAATGCCACGTTAGAGGTCAGCCTCGTGATGCTGCGCGCGATCCGCGCCTACCAAGAGCGAACCGGAATCAAAGTTGGGTTCAAGCCCGCTGGCGGAATCCGCACCGCCAAGCAGATCATGAATTTTCAAATTTTGATGAAAGAAGAACTGGGCGATGACTGGCTGTTCCCGGATTTGTTCCGCGTTGGCGCGAGTGGTCTGCTCACGGATATTGAGCGGCAGTTATCGCATCATCTGACGGGACGCTACGCCGCCGATTATTACATGCCGATGGGGTGAGACTTTTTTGCCCCTCACCCCCTGACCCCCTCTCCCACGCAAGCGGGGAGAGGGGGAATCCCAACGCGATTGATTATGCGCTTGAGGCGAGACTGATATGGCAGATCATGAGCACTGGCGCGTGCCAAAAGAATTAAAGAAGAAAATGCACGTTTTAGCATCGGATTTGCGACAGCGCAGCACCAAGAGCGAGACGAACTTGTGGGCGGCGCTGCGGGATCGCAAGCTGGCGGGGCGAAAATTCCGGCGTCAGGTGCCGGTTGGCGCGTTTGTGCTCGATTTCTACTGCGCCGAGGAAACACTTGCAGTTGAAGTTGATGGTGGAATCCATCGATCACAGCAGCAAGCTGACCAACTGCGGCAAGAAATAATCGAAACGCTGAGTATTCGTTTTGTGCGTGTCACATCGGAACAGGTAGAAAAAGACCTTACGTCCGTTTTGCAGACCATCCAATCACATTTTCAAGCGTAACCCCGCGATTCCCCCTCTCCCCGCCTGCGTGGGAGAGGGGGTCAGGGGGTGAGGGGAGTAGTAACGATGTCCGTTCGAGAAATTTTCCAAAATATGACCTATGGAACAGCGCCGGAAGCGCCCGATGTGGCGAAAGCATGGCTGGATGCGCATGGGCGCAAATTCGACCTATTCATCAACAATCAATGGGAAGCGCCGAAAGACGCGACTTACTTGACCACGTATGCGCCCGCGACGACGGAAAAACTCGCGGATGTGGCAGACGCGAAAGCCGCCGATGTCAGCGCCGCGTATGATGCCGCCCGCGCCGCCTTCCCCAAGTGGAGCGCGTTATCCGGTCACACCCGCGCCCGCTTTATGTACGCAATCGCGCGCAATCTGCAAAAGCACTCGCGCCTGCTCGCCGTGCTGGAGTCGCTCGACAACGGCAAAACGATCCGCGAAACGCGCGATCTCGATGTGCCGCTTGCGGCGCGCCACTTTTATCATCACGCGGGCTGGGCGCAGTTGATGGAGCACGAACTCGCGGAGTATGCCCCGGTCGGCGTGGTCGGGCAGATTATCCCTTGGAATTTTCCACTGCTGATGCTGGCATGGAAGATCGCCCCAGCGATTGCGATGGGCAACACCGTCGTGATCAAGCCCGCGCCGTTCACGCCGCTGACAGCGCTCCTGTTCGCGGAGATCGTCGCGGAAAGCGGACTTCCGCCCGGTGTGATCAACATCGTCACGGGCGGTGACGACGCGGGCATTGCGATCACCGCGCACACCGGTTTCGACAAAATCGCGTTCACCGGATCAACCAACGTCGGCAAAATCATCCGTCGTGCGACTGCCGGACGCGGGATCAAGCTCTCGCTCGAATTGGGCGGAAAATCGCCGTTCATCGTGTTCGACGACGCGGATCAAGACGCGGCGGTTGAAGGCTTGGTCGATGCGATCTGGTTCAATCAGGGTCAGGTGTGCTGTGCCGGATCGCGCTTGCTGGTTCAGGAGAGCATCGCGGAAGGCTTTTACGCCAAAGTCCGCGCCCGGATGGGCAAACTGCGCATCGGGCATTCGCTCGATAAAAGTATCGACATTGGCGCGATCATCGACCCAACGCAGCGCGAAACCATCGAAGGATGGGTCAAGCGCGGCGCGGCGGAAGGCGCAAACGTATATCAGCCGGAGTGCGAACTTCCGTCTCAAGGATGCTGGTTCCCGCCCACGTTGATCACGAATGTTGAACCCGCTTCGGCAATCGTTCAAGAGGAAATTTTTGGTCCGGTCGTCGTGGCGATGCCGTTCCGCAGTCACAAAGAAGCGATCGCGCTGGCGAACAACACCCGTTACGGACTCGCCGCCAGCGTGTGGAGCGAAAACGTAAATTTGTCGCTTGATGTAGCGACGAAGATCAAAGCCGGATCGGTGTGGGTGAACTGCACCAACCTGTTTGATGCGGCTTCCGGTTTCGGCGGCTACCGCGAAAGCGGCTACGGGCGCGAAGGCGGACGCGAAGGCTTATTCGAGTATGTGCGCCCGAAGTGGCAGACCGAAAAGAGCCGAACCACAAAGAACACGAAGGACACAAAGAAAGAGAATGGTCATGTGTCTGCGCCGTTCCCTGCATCCGTAACGACGCGCACCAGCACGTCCGAACTCCCGTCGATTGACCGCACCGCCAAGTTATTTATCGGCGGCAAACAGGCGCGACCGGATGGAAATTACGTTCGCCCGATCTTGAACGCGGACGGCTCGCGGGCGGGCGACGTGGGCGATGGCAATCGCAAAGATATTCGGGATGCCGTCGAAGCGGCGCGCAGCGCTCAAGAGAGTTGGGCGGGGAAAAATGGTCACGCCCGCGCGCAGATTCTCTACTACCTTGCCGAAAACCTGAGCGCCCGCGCAGACGAATTCGCCAAACGCATCGCCGCCCTGACAGGCTGCAAGCTCAACGAGGGACGCGCCGAAGTCGAGCAGTCGATTGAGCGCTTGTTCACCTATGCCGCGTATGCCGATAAATACGGCGGCACGATCCAAGAAACGACGCTGCGCGGAATCGTGTTGGGCGTATCTGAACCAGTCGGCGTGATCGGGATCGCATGCCCGAATGATGCGCCGCTGCTGGCGTTTGTCTCGCTCACTGCCGCCGCGATCTGCCGGGGAAATGCCGTTGTCGTGATCCCATCAGAGCGTTACCCGCTGATCGCCACCGACTTTTATCAGGTGATCGAAACGTCGGATGTACCCGGCGGCGTGATCAACATCGTGACCGGAGCGCGCGAAACATTGGTCAAGACGCTGGCAGAACATGATCATGTCGAGTCGGTGTGGTACTTCGGCACGCAGGACGGCGTGACGCTGGTCGAAAAAGCAAGCGCCGACAACATGAAGCGGACATGGGCAGAGCCGGAAGGTTGGCGCGATTGGCGCGATGACTCGCAGAGCACGGGCGAAGCGATCCTTCATGAAGCGGTGCAGGTCAAGAATATTTGGCTGCCAACCGGAGAGTAAACACGCTAAAAAGCGGCGGGAGCGCGATTCCCGCCGCTTGCTTCCACCCTATGCGAATCAAATTCCCCTATTTCTTCATTTAATGTAGCAGATAAGTCCTATAGCCTGAATATTTATTCAGCCTCACCTTTTTACAGGGAAGCATGAACTCAGGAATGTAAAAAATTCCTGAACAATTGAGAACGTTTACGCTAGTACGCGTGATACGGGTGTAAGGTGAAGACGTGTCAGGTTAGCATCCTGTGTGAAGACCTATGTTGACAATGACTGCTCAATTGCCTACAGATTTTGCCGAACCTGTTGATGAAACACCTCGTTTACTCGTCGTAGATGACGAGGACATCAACCGTGAATTATTCAAGCGCATCTTCTCCCGCGACTATCAGGTGACATCTGTCCCTACAGGTGAGCATGCGCTTGATGCGTTGTACGAACAGCAGTTTGACGCTGTGCTGCTTGATGTGATGCTGCCGGGGATGAGCGGCTTTGATGTGCTGCGCATGATCCGCGAACGCGATGAAACGGCTGATCTCCCTGTCATCATGGTATCGTCACGATCCCAAGAAAATGATGTCGTGTTCGCGCTGCGGTTGGGTGCGAATGACTACATCGGTAAACCCTTCAGCGTCGAAATCGCACGCGCACGCGTCAAGACTCATGTTGAACTCAAGCGCATGAGCGACCGCCGCAAGCAGATGATCGCTGAACTCCAAGAAATGCGCGAAGTCCAAGAAAGTTTCTTTCGCATCGTCTCGCATGATCTCAAAGGACCGCTCACCAATATTCGCTTAGGGCATTCGATTCTGCGCGATACCTTGAGCGATCAACCGGATACGCTCTCGCTCCTCGATAACCTTGAGATGACCGTTCAAGATATGCAGGAGATGATCCGGCTGTTCTTGGATGTGTCGGCGCTTCAGTCCGGTAAGTTGGGCGTTCAGTATGAACCCGTCAGCGCGCGTGATGTGCTGATCCACGCCGCCGAACGGATGCGCTTCGTCGCGGAGAAAAAAGGCATCAAGATCGCGGTGTTAGGCGCGGCGGGATACGCCCATGCTGACCCACGTTTGCTCGGTCAGGCAGTCCAAAATCTGCTGACAAATGCGCTCAAATTCAGCCCGGCGGGATCAACCGTGCAGTTGTGGGGCGAAGTCGAAGAGGATGCGGTGGTGCTGCATGTCCTCGATGAAGGTCCGGGGATTCCGCCAGCGGAGCGCGCCCATTTATTTGAGATGTTCCGCCAGCTTTCCACACGTTCGACACAAGGCGAAAATGGTCACGGGCTTGGGCTGTGGATCGTGCGCCAATTGACGGAACTCATGGGCGGTCGCGTCACCTATACGCCGCTCCAAGAAGGCGGATCAATGTTCAATTTGATTCTGCCGATGAGTGAGCTGTAGTAACTCCTCACCCCCCGCCCCCTCTCCATCGCAAGCGATAGAGAGGGGAAGCAGATCACTTGTTTTCTCCCCTCTCCAACCTCCGGTTGGAGAGGGGTTGGGGGTGAGGAGCTTTTTGCTCTACGCGTCACTTCTCGCAAACACCGTAAATCCAGTCGAGTCGTCGCGGATAATCACGCTCGGCGGATAGCGGCGCAGCACCCACACCATCCACAAATCACCCACTGCCCCACCCGCATTAAAAACGACTGCCAACGCGACCGCAAACGTGAGCGAATTCGGCATCCACACATTCGCCAGCATCCCCAAAAGCGTGATCACCGTGATCGGCGTGAGCAGCACGAATAAATATTCATTGCGGCGGAACAGCTTATTTTCCGCCATCGCGTACAGCACCCCGTATTCGAGTTTGATCCCGTAACGGACGGGATGCCCGACGCTCCCGATTGCCAACCCATGCAGAAGCTCATGAAACGGCAGCACGAGCAGAACAAGCAGCACGGTCACGATCCACGACGGGAGTTCAAGCGTAAAATCGAGCGGCTGAACAACCCCCGCGCCGCGCAGCATCGTGACGATCATCTGCCAGAGGATCATCAC
>JAPKMU010000264.1 GCA_026645745.1 Anaerolineae bacterium
GCGCGGTGTGACGGATTCCCCTCGTAACTGCTCCGGTGACATATACACGGGTGTGCCGACGATTGTGCCCGTTTTCGTCAAGTCTGATTCGCCGCCGGTGGTCATCTTCGCCAAGCCGAAATCGGTTAAGTACGCATTTCCGGCTTCATCCAACAGGATGTTGCTCGGCTTTAGGTCGCGGTGGATCACGCCGTGCTGATGCGCGTAGCTCAAGCCGCGTGATACTTGTGTGAAAACATCACATGCCCGCTCAACATTAAGCGGACCGTCCGCTAAGAGTGCGCTTAATGAACCGCCTTTGAGCAGACGCATCGCAAAATAGGCGATCTCATTGTTGTAAATGCCATAATCATAAATGGGTAGAATGTGCAAATGTTCGAGCGCTGCGATCACCTTCGCTTCTTGGGCAAAGCGGCGGGCGAATTCGGGCGTTTCGCTCGTGTTGGGGTCAAGGCGAATCAGCTTCAGCGCGACCGAACGATTCACGGATGGCTGATAAGCACGGTAAACCGTCGCCATCCCGCCAATGCCGATCCGCTCCTGAATGGTGAAGCCTCCCAGTTGTTTTCCAGTGAACGTGTCTGTCTGCTGCATAAGATCACAATCTCAGAAAATAAACGTGGGACAAGTATAACGAATTGTTTCATTACAGTCACGCAAATCGTCGGGTTTGCGCCCAGATGTTTTTGCGGCACATTTTGTATAATCATACCGATAAATCCAGTCTACTCAGGATATGGTTGATGAAACGGTTGATGTTTTGCGCGGCGCTGTTGGCGCTTGCGATCACGGCTGCGCCAATGGCAGCACAGGACGGCGGAAACCCTCCGGTCAGCTATGCGCTGAACGGGATTACGCATATTTATCAAGGTTGGAATAACTGCGGACCCGCCACGCTGACGATGGCGCTGACGTATTTCGGCGTTGCTGCCGACCAAGACCCGGCGGCAAGCTGGTTGAAGCCGAACTTTGAGGATAAGAACGTCAGCCCTTGGCAGATCGTCGAGTACGTGAATACCCAAGTCCCCGGCACGCTTCAAGCAATCGAACGGCAGGGCGGCTCGGTTGATCTGATCAAGACGTTGATCGCCAACGATTTCCCGGTCATGGTCGAAGCGGGCTACGATCCGCCGAACGATCCGCAGGGGTGGATGGGACATTACCTATTCGTGAGCGGCTATGACGATGGGCGCGGCGTGTTCGTGACTCAAGACAGCTTTGAGGGACCCAACTACACCTATGATTACGCCTACTTCGATGAGTATTGGCGGCACTTCAACCGCGTGTTCATCGTGATCTACGACGTGCGCCGGGAAGCCGAACTGATGGCGCTGCTCGGTGAAGATGCTGACGAAGAAGCAAACGTGCGCCGCGCGCTCGAAGCCGCCCGCGCCGAAGCCGTCGCCAATCAAAGTGATGTGTGGGCGTGGTTTAATTTGGGGACGAACTTCGCCAAACTCGGCATGTGGTCAGAAGCGGCACAGGCTTACGATTATGCGCGTAATCTCGGCTTGCCGTTCCGCATGGCATGGTATCAGTTCGGCTGGTATGAAGCCTACTTGAATACGGGACGCTACCAAGACGTAATCGATCTGGCGCGGGCGACGCTCAATGACGGCGGCGGGCAGTTTGTCGAAGAAACCTACTACTATGCCGCGATTGCGCGTGAAGCACTGGGCGAACATGACCGCGCTATCGAAAACCTTAACTTCGTGATCAGCTTCAACCCGAATTTCACCGCCGCGCGCGAACTCCGCGATCAGCTTCAGGGGTCGTAGCGACGGTAGATTTTCACCGACTGCTCCTCACCCCCGCCCCCTGAGCTAACCGAAGGTTGGAGAGGGGGCGGGGGTGAGGAAAAAGTGTCGCCCCTTCAGCTAGCGCTCGCGGGTATCGAAATCCCTAATCGTCGAAAAGCTCAGGATGCAGATCAACCACGCGGCGCGGCGCGTCAGCAGGCATCACCGACGAATCCACCTGAGTTTGTCCGCCCTTCTTGAAGCGGAAATCGCAGTAGACCGCCCCTTCGCCGATGGTGGTGGTGCGGATCAAACCCCAACCGAGCGATTCGCTGAACACCCGGTCAATCGCACAGATATACGGCGCGAGTTCGACCGCATTCTGCGCTTTCAAGAACTTAACGATTGCACATTCGGTACAGTCGATCCCGAAATCGAATGTCTTGCCGTCGGACGGCACAAGGTTGAACTCCCAGTTGCCCGGATATCGGCGCGACTGTGACTTCTTCGCTTCGCTTTCGACAAACTTGCGGAACAGCGGTGTAAACCAGAACTTACCGACCATCTCACGCGCGGGAGCAGGTACGCGCTGGATGTAGACTTTGGTGAAATCGAGGAACAACTCACCGATTTCTTCTAATACAAATCCTCGGCGTTTGAGGACGCGGTACATCGCCAGCAGCCAACCCGCGCTTGTCAAGCTGAATACCCAAGGACTGGAAAATCCAATGAACGGGAACTGCGGGATGATTGCGCGGAACTCGGCGCGCGCTTCGGCGCGGAACTCGGCAGCTTTGGCGCTGCCAAACTTCTCCAACATCAGCGGACGCGCCGCATCAATCGCATTCTCGAATTCAGCCAACATGCGCGGCAAGCGCATCTGATAATAAACAGACGGGTAGTGAGTGAATGTCCGATCCGCGATGACGCGCGCCGCAGCTCCCGCCCCGATGGCGGCGGCAGCGTAGCCAATCTGTTTCCATTTGAGTGCCATACAGCCCTCCGATATCTACAAGGTATAACGCACCCACACCTATTGTAGAATCGAAACCCGTCGTCGTGGGATGACATCCGGCACGTTAATCCGCGATATGTTGATCCTTCGCCGGTTATCCTCCCGCTTGGTGTCGGATCGTGCGGGCACTGAGCAAGACGAACAGCACCGCGAAACCACCGAGCGCCAGCACATACGGCGCGACCTGCACCAGATCAAACCCTTTGATCATAACATCGCGCAGCGCTTGATTGGCATGCGTGAGCGGCATCAACCATGCGACGGGTTGCAACCATGCGGGCATGGCGCTGATCGCCCAGAATGCGCCGGAGAGCAAAATCTGCGTGACGACGACCAACGGAATAAACTGCACGACTTGAAACTCACTGCGGGCGAACGTGCTGAAGAAGATGCCGAGATTGACCGCCATCAACGCCAGCAGAAGTTCGACCAAGAACACGACCAATAGACTCCCCGCGTAGTGGACTTCTAACACGAAGATCGTGTAACCGAGGATGATCAACGACTGCGCCAGCGCGAACAGCGAAAAACCGAGCATGTAGCCGATCACCAACTCAAGGCGGCTGATCGGCGTGGTTTGCAAGCGTTCGAGCGTGCCTGTTGTGCGTTCGCGCAAAAACGAAACGCTCGTCAGGATGAACACGAACAGGAACACGAACAACCCGATAAACGGCGGAGCGAGATAATCGAGATTGTCGAAGTCTGCGCCGCCGTAGAGATACGCCGCGTCAATCGTGATCTCCGGGATCGCTTGCGCCGTAATCACCGACAAACCCGCCAGCGTTTCGACCGCCGCGCGCATCACAATTCCTTGGAGGAACTGCGCCGCCATCGGGTTTGAACCTTCGTAAGCGACGTTCAAATGAATGGCGTGATCGTCCATCACGGTTTGGGTGAATTCCGGCGGAAATGTGATCACCGCGTCCACATCGGCACGCTGAAGCGCTTCGTCGGCGCTTTCCGGCGTGAGCGTCACAATCGTGACTTGATCGCTCACAGTGGACATGCTGGCGGTCAAGCGTTCGCCCAAGTTCACGAAACCGATCCCGAATCCGGCGTCCGCGCCGCTGTCCTGCTGAATGATTCCCACCGTGATCGCCGTCGTTTCGGCGCGGATCAAGATGCCCGCGACGGTCAAGACGACGATAGGTACGATCAAGATCAAGGCAATCGTGCGCGGGTCTGCGGCAAGCTGCGCGATGACACGCCGCGCGACGTGAAAAATACGCTGACTCGACATGCTTACGCGATCCTTTCGGCGGATGCGCCGTTTTCCGCGAAGTGGAGAAATGCTTCTTCGAGCGTTGGTGTTCCGGCACGCTGGCGCAGTTCCGATGCGCTGCCTTCCGCGAGCAGTGTTCCTTCACGGACGAAACCGAGCTTGTCGCAGCGCTCCGCTTCGTCCATCACATGACTGGAGACGATCAGCGTCACCCCGGCTTGATTCAAACGCCGAAAGTGATCCCAGAACTGCACGCGAAGCTGCGGATCGATCCCGACCGTTGGCTCATCGAGCAGGATCAACTCAGGCTCATGCACCAGCGCGCACGCCAGCGAACAGCGCTGACGCATCCCGCCGGAAAGCTCACGCACACGGCTTTGTGCGCGATTCTGCAAACTTACGAGGGTAATCGCCTGATCAACCCGTGCGGGATCGGTGACGCCGGACAGCGCCGCGAAAAAAGCGACGTTTTGATGAACCGTGAGATCATCGTAAAGCGCGGTGGACTGCGGCATGTAGCCGATCCGCTGCAAAACCGCTTTGTCCGGCATACGAACGCCTAACGCCAGCACTTCGCCTGAATCAGGCACGGTTAAGCCCAGTATTGTGCGGATCAATGTGGTTTTCCCCGCCCCGTTGGGACCCAATAATCCGTAGGTGATTCCGCGCTCCACTTGCAGCGACAACCCACGCAGCGCATGAACGCCTTTGAAATGTTTCTGAACTGCGTTCACGGTTAAAGCATCCGTCATGATTTCTCCCTACTTCGTGTCCGCGACGCCGTATAAATACACATCGATGTACTGTTGAATCCACTGCTCATCGGGGATCAGATGCAGATACGAGACATTGACCCGGTAGGTGAATAAGAATCCCGCGACGAGGCTGACCATCACGCGCAGCAGCACCAGCGGATTGTCCACCTTCAACCCCGGCAGCGTTTGGATGCGCGCAAAGATGAGAAGCGCGCGGGGGATCACCCGGTCGGTGATTAAGGCGCGGGTGTGCGCGCCTTGAAATTCGCGTCCGTCGATTTGAATCAGCTCAAGATAATCGGAGTGGTGGATCACCACCGGCATGATGCGGGTGAGCATTTGGCGAATATAGTCCGGCGCGGTTTCCGCCTCGATATTTTCGATCTCGCCAAAAACAATCTCGAATGGTGCGATTTCGTTCACTAAAGCGGTGAAAATCGCCTCTTTGCTGGCAAAGTGATTGTAAATCCCCGCGACCGCCCGCTGTCCCGCTTCGGCGGCAATATCACGCATACTGGTCGCGCTGTAGCCTTTGCTCAAGAACAAACGCATCGCTGCTTGCAAAATTTGATCGCGTGGGGATTCAGGCATTTCTATCGTCTCAGGATGTGAATGAACGCTCGTTCATATTGAGTATGATAAAACTGGATCGGAAGGCTGTCAATGGGGTGAAAATGAGAAAAGAAGGCAGTATCACTTTTTGAAGATCGCGGTAAGATAAATACATCTGTTCGCGGGGCACAAAAACTTTGTCGAAAAACGCGCTCGCCCTAAGTATCCTGAACTCATTAAACTCGCGCATCGCGGTGATTGACCAAAGCGGCGAAATTCGTTTCGTCAATGATGCGTGGAGTCGCTTTGCTCAGGAAAGCGGCGATTCGGAAAACCTCACGACCGGAATCGGAGTTCACTATCTGGATACCATTCAGCGTGCCGTTGAAACAGGGGATGAAACCGCTGAACTCGCCCTAAACGGCATATGCGCGGTTCTGGATGGCAGCGTACCTTCGTTTGAACTGAAGTACCCTTGCCATTCTCCGACCGAGGAAAAGTGGTATCTGATGCGGGTAACGCCGCTGGTGGACGGAGACGGGGCGGTAGTCACGCATATCGACATCACCACCGAACATTTGGCGGCGCGTTCGCATACGCGGCAGGTGCTCCGCAGTGAAGCGCGCAAGAGCGATCAGCGCGAAAGCGCCGCGCTCGAACGGATGGGCATTGGCACACCGGCCACTTTGAGCGCGGAGGCGCAGTTACTTGAGCAGTATAAACGACTGCTTGCTGCCGCCATTGAACAGCGCACGCTCAAGGTTGAACGCACAACAAACTGGGAGGCGCGCGGGTTTGCGAGAGCCTTAGCCCGTCATTCAGCGGGACCACGCGACGTGGTGCGGATGCATACACAGGTAGTCGCCCAAGAGACGGCAGACCTACCGCTGCAAAAGCGTCATATGGTCATGGAAGAAGCGCGGCTTTTACTGCTCGAAGTCATGGGCAGCTTAGTAGGGATTTACCGGGACATGATTCTGGCGGATTTGGAATTGAAACATATGTAAGGGGGGACAGCGATGCTCACGAGCGAGCGAGTCGTACTCAAGTTGTACATTGCGGGCGCGACGCCGCGCAGCGAACTGGCGGTTCACAACTTGCGCCAAATTCGCGCGAGTTATATCCACGAGAATTTTGATTTATTGATCATTGACGTACTAGAAGAACCGCAGCAAGCGGAGGATGCGCGTATTTTGGCGACCCCGACGCTTGTCCGCGAAGCGCCGCCCCCACAGCGGCGGATCATTGGCGACCTCAGCGACCGCGAAAAGGTCTTACGTGCATTGAATCTGGGGTTGTCGAGCGGCGGGAGCTTGGTCGGATAACCGCATCGTACTCAAACAGGCTGAAGCAGCGTGCGACAACAAAACGGAATCGAAAAACTGGCAACAGGGATACCGGGGTTTGATCACATCTCAGAAGGTGGCATCCCCCGGCGGCGCACCACGCTGGTAAGCGGGTGTGCGGGAACAGCAAAAACAGTGTTTGCCTGCCAATTCTTGGCGGAAGGCATTCTCCAACACGATCAAGCGGGCGTGTTCATCACCTTTGAAGAAGCGATTGACGATATTCGCCGGAATATGCTCGGCTTCGGGTGGGATATTTCCGCATGGGAAGAACAGGGCAAATGGTCATTTATTGATGCTTCGCCTGCTACGAGTGAAGTTGTCGTCGCAGGGGATTTTGATCTCGATGCGTTGATCGCGCGGATCCATCATGCGGTGCGCAAAACCAATGCCGAGCGCGTCTCGCTCGATTCGCTGGGGGCGATCTTCAGCCAATTTGACGACACCCGCAATTTACGGCGGGAGCTTTTCCGTATCTCCCACGCCTTGAAGCAGATGGGCGTTACGGCTGTGATGACGGCGGAACGGCTGGAGGAATACGGCACCATCGCCCGCTACGGGATTGAAGAATTCGTTGCGGATAACGTGGTGATCCTCCGCAACGTGTTGGAAGAAGAAAAGCGGCGGCGCACCATCGAAATCCTGAAGTATCGCGGGACGACGCACCGCAAAGGCGAATTCCCATTCACGATCATTCCGTCGCGCGGGATTACGGTGATCCCGTTGAGCGCGCTTGAACTCAAACAGCGCAGCAGCACCGTCCGCTTGAGCAGCGGCAATGTCAACCTAGACAAGATGTGCGGCGGCGGCTTCTTCCGCGACTCGGTGATTTTGGTCAGCGGCGCGACGGGCACGGGTAAAACGCTGATGGCGACGACGTTCTTAGCGGGCGGCGCGCTCCAAGGCGAACGGAGCTTATTGTTCGCGTTTGAAGAAAGCCGCGATCAGCTTTACCGCAATGCCGCCGGATGGGGAATCGACTTTGACGACTTGGAGCGGCGCGAACTGCTGCGCGTGGTGAGCGTCTACCCGGAAACCGCCGGGCTAGAGGATCACCTGATTGCTATGCAGCGGATGATCGCGGAATTCCGCCCGACGCGGGTCGCCATTGACAGCTTATCGGCGCTAGAGCGCGTTTCGACCAGCAAAGGTTTCCGCGAGTTCGTGATCTCGCTGACCTCGTTTATCAAGCATCAAGAAATGGCGGGCATGTACACCGCGACCACGCCGAATCTGCTCGGCGGCTCGTCGATCACCGAGGGACACATCAGCACGATCACCGACTCGATCATCCTGATGCGCTATGTCGAGTTGTTCGGGGAGATGCGGCGCGGGATGACCGTCCTCAAGATGCGCGGATCGATGCACGACAAAGAAATCCGCGA
>JAPKMU010000265.1 GCA_026645745.1 Anaerolineae bacterium
CTGTCGATACATCTGATTCAGGTCTTCGGCACGGAAGGTGTCGCCCGTGATCTCACGGATGTGTTTGCGCGCCTCAGCCCACGCCAGCGGATCGAGTGACGAGCACGCTTTGACCGCCTCGCGGATTTCGTCGGTGGTCGGACGGGCGGCGTCTTCATCACTTTGGCGATAACGCTCCACGAGGGATTTCACCTGTTCGTGACCGTCTGATGATCTTTCGGGGAGCGGCTCACGCGGCGGGCGGCTGAAGGCGCTGGCAATCGATTTGACCGCTTCGATCTCGGTACATCCATCAGCAATATGGCGCGGAACAAGCAGTCGTTCGACTTCGGATTGTACATACCCTGCGTCGCGCATATCACAGGCGGCGGCGAACAGTTCGAGATTACGATGCTTCTCCGGCGCGCCGTGCGTGAGGTAGTCCTCCGTCCGCCGTGACAGCCGATGATGCCCATGCGCGTCAAGTGTGCTGCGCGTTGTGCCTATAGTCTGTGCCCGTTTTTCGTCCGCTTTCAGCCAGTCGAATGCGGCAAACGGATAGCGGCGATCCGGGTGCAGTTCGAGGATCGTCGCAATCACGCCACCCCGATCGGGTTTGGTATTGACGGACTCAGGCATCCGCATAATTCCGGCGACCGTCTTGACATACGCCTCATCCCCGCCGACTGTCGCGAACAGTCCGCGCAGCCGTGCCGCGACTTCATCGCGTGCGGCTTGATCAGGGGTCATGAACGGCTGATCGAACAGCCAGTAGGCGTGCAGTCCGCCGCCGCTGTCGATGATCGCCGAAGGTACCGGATCGAACCCGTGCAACCGCTCCATTGCCCGCTCACGGGGCGCGCCGTCACCGCAGTCGATATCAACCCACAATGCCGGGACGAGTGCGGCGGCTTCCACCTTCCCCTGTTCGGTGCGGCGCAAACACGGCGCGAAGTACAAGCCGTAGCCGCCTTCACGGTTGAGTTTGTCCGCTTCCTTAAAGATGCGTGCCAATTTCCGCTTATCCCCCAATGCGCTCCAAAGTATTTTCACCACTTTGCTCGTCGGGTGGATCAAGCGTAGTTCGAGAAAAAGATCATCCGGTGCATTCTGGAAAAGCGCTTGCAAAAATGCCCGGCGGTCGGCACGATCGGACGGGTCGTCCGTCTTGTTGACGACCTGAACTTGTGTCATACTCATTTGTAATTTCCTTTACGGTCACAGGGGTTTGAAGCGCGCTGGTCGGCAAACGAGAGCGCTTCATTCCCCTGTGTGCTTTCTGGGCTAAAAGTCGATACTCAAATCCGGTGTGTGATCCCGATCAAGGGGCTGTGCAGCGACCAGCACGCGCAGTCGGTCAAACAAATCATCGCGATCCTGCTCATCAAGCTCGTTGACGATCTCGGCAAGGTGGTGCAGTTCGTTAAAATTCCCGCCCATTTCCCGCTCCAACTGCTGCAAGAGCAGCCTCGCGTGCTCAACCTTCAAGTGACGCACCAGCGGGCGAAACTCGATGCCGTCGTCCACCGCACGGTAGTAACCCACATCGCTCGTGTCCTCATCCACCTGCCGCTCACCGCACCAAAACGGAATTTCAAGGTCATGGTCAATAAAGGTGCCGTGAGCAGGCTCAAGGCAGCTTAGGCGCTCCTCGGTGCGTGCCGCTTCGAGTGCGTCGTAACGCTGCTCCCAGCCCCGCCCGACATAGCGATCCATCTGCACCGCCATCTGTGATTCGGTCAAATTGTGCAAGAGTGCGATGTGATCGACCTGACGGTTCTGGTTGAAATACAGCGGCACACGCTCGCCTAACCCATCGTCGTAGACCGTCCCCGGCAGCACGACATGCGTGTGCGGATTGTGCTGTCCCGGTGCCTGCGGATCGTCCGTTTGCCGGTGATGAAGGACAAATGCATATTCCACGCCTGAATCGATTCCGCGCGCCTCGAAGAACGCCTCGGTCGTTTTGACGGTGAGTTCGCGCACAAACTGCTCCCGCTGCTGCGGTTCGACCATCGCGATCAAGTCGGGATTGACGTTGTAGACGAGGCTGAACATCAGCACATGCTGACTGCGCAGCGCGTTGAGTCGTTCGGTGATCTCCGCGATCGAATGCCCTAAACCGTGATCCTCCCAGCGCTCCCGTCCCGGCGCATGCCGCGCCTGCTCGTCGTGGCTTTCGCGATAGGTCAGGTAGCCGAGCAGTCCGCCGCTCTCCTTCTCGCCGCGCTCGGTCGGCTTCTTGTACTGCACGTTGGCGACACACATGTGGCTGCGATTCATCGCTTAACCTCCTTCCCTGCGACGGCGCAGCATCTCGATAAAGGTGTTCAGCCGCTCAACCACGCCGTTCACTTTCGCGTCAAGCGCGTCGATCTTCGCTTCCAAATTCTTCGTGATCGCTTTTCGTGAGCCGACCAGATCGCCCTGCTGCTGCAAATACAGGGCAACCGCTTCGCGCACCATCTCGGCGCGGCTGGTCGTGTCGCCTTTACGGTTACGCGACCGGTTGAGTTCGTCCAACCGGCTCGCCTGTTCGGGTGTCAACCCGATGGTGAACCGAATTTTGTGCTTCGTTTTCATGCCTGCTCCTTCACTTTTCGCTCGACGAGTGACCGCATGCCCGGTGACGGGCGAAAACGGAAATACAGCCGCTTGAGCTTATCCGGCGCGTCACTGCGCATCCGGATCACGCCGCTGCTCCGAAGTTCCTGTACTTCGATGCCCAACGTCCCGAAATCGCGGATCACGACCTCCTCTGACTTTGCCAATGCCCCACTCCACACCTCCACCAAAACCGCGAGGATGTCCTCGACTTGGTGCTGCGTGAGGTCGGGGAACCGTTTGGCAACCGCTTGAACTGCCTGTCGGTGGTTCATGTTTTCTCCTTTTCCGGTGCGCTTATGAACCGGTGCGCACGAAGGTGCAAAATCAGGGCGGTGTGCGGTGTGTGGGCGGGCAGCGGTCACGCCCACACGTTCGGCGGATGCTCGACACCGCCGAACCGGGGCAGCCGCCGTGAGGCGCTGCACCGAGCCTCTGTGGCGACTGAGCAGCCAGCGTTTTAGCTGGCTTTTTTCAGGGGAGGCATTCATACGTAATGGCACGCATTGACTGCGGATCGCGGAGCGGTGCTGCATGGCAAGCGCCACCTGCCTCCCCTGAAAAAGTAACGCTGTCGGGCTGCAATGCATTACCATCCGACTTTCCCCATCTTTGCCTTGCGGCGGGCGAGGGCGTCATTGGACAAGCTGCCGCCATCCGATAGTGTTGAAGTGGTCGCGGATTGGGTGGCAGGTTGTGCCGTCACGCTGATCTGACTGAGCAACCGTTCCAAATACGCGGGCATGTCGTTTAACGCTCCCCGTATCCATGCGGTGTCGTCCCGGACTTGCAGCACAACACTGCCGTCAACGGTCATCGTCGGACGGCGCGCCTCGTAGAGCGGCAGTCCTTTCACATAACCCCGCAGTAACTCGCGGATGACTTCACTCCGTTCGCCGTCCTGCATCCCCTCCCACCAATCGAGGATGTCCTGATCGGTATCGAAAAACGCTTTGAACGCGATCAGCTTGTGTTCGCGTTTGGGTGGGCGATTGCGTTTCCCGTGATGGGCAGTTTTACGGCGATCAAACCCGGCGTTTGCTTGGTAAAACCCGCTCATGAGTGTTCCTCCGCGAACCGTGCATAGTTCAAATACCCCTGCGCGTTGGCGATCTGCGCATTCTTCACCAACTGCGTCTGCGGATAAGCGGACATGACTTCGCGCATGACCAACTCCGCGCCACCGCCGGAGAGGTAGACCACATCGACAATCGAACCGGCTTTCCATTTGTCACTGAGCAGGTTGAGGGTGGCGCTGCGGAGCGGCGCGAGCGCTTCTTCGACTTCGGCGCTGTAATCGACCAGTTCACCGCTGGCACGAAAGCGCCCGGTACGCAGCACTTCTTCCACGAGTTTGAAGGGCATCTTCTGGCGGTAGTCGCGTTCGAGCGCTTCGGCGATCCGTTCCTGCGCCGTCCATACGCCGCTCTCCACGCTGCCGCTTTGCGCATCGATATATTCGCCGTCGTCATCGAGTGCGACGTCGACCGTGTACGTGCCGACATCGCAGACACCTGTCCGCATGAAGGTATGCGCCGGATTGAGATCGCCGTTGGGAGTCAGCGTGCGCGAATAGATCGTGCCGTAGGGCTGCGGCATGACCATCACCTCGCAGATGTTGGCGACTACATCGGCAATATCCGTCTGGATGAGGTGCTGTCCGATCAAGGCGGCTTTCAACTCGGCAGCATCGCGCATGTGGTCACATGGCAGCCCGGTCGCAATGCGGACATGGATCACATCGCGGTTGTGAATGCCTTGCAGGAGCTTGCCGATGGCGACCTTCGCCAACCGGAGCCGGAAGGCATTGCCCATCGTCGCTTCGTTCGCCGTGCGACCGCGCAGGCGGAGCAGCTCACCGGGCGGAAGTTGCGCCAATGCCAAGTCACCCACGAACCATGTCCCCTCATCATCGGTG
This sequence comes from Anaerolineae bacterium, assembly GCA_026645745.1. Lineage (GTDB taxonomy): Bacteria > Chloroflexota > Anaerolineae > Aggregatilineales > Phototrophicaceae > Flexifilum. Next base: position 4,502 of record JAPKMU010000265.1, read on the forward strand.
ATCTGCTCACCGGGATGGCGGGTGGTGATGTCCTCGTGGCGGAACTTGATCTCACGGGCATGACCCATGACCGATGGAAAGGTGATCACGGCGGCGCTGGTCACGGCTTTGACGACTCCGTAGCCAATGTCCAGCCCAATCGTGATCGCGCTGGTGGGCGCGACCGGGAGCGGTGTGCTTTTGCGCTTACTCACGTTCAACTCCTGACAAATCGAAAACAGCCAACGATGCGGAGATGTGGCGTGAAGCGCATATTTGGTTTAATCTGTGAGGAAATTCCTTGTGTACCCTCACGCCCAATCTCCGTTTCTAGATTGGGTTGTCAGGTACCCTGCCCATCGGCATCCATGTGACGCCAGACGAGGTTGTGTTGGGGAAACGCGGCTGGTAAGGCTCGATTAAGCGCGGCGGCAGCACCGCCGCGTGATTTCGACTGTCCCCTTGATGTCGCCGCCGAGCAGGACAAGGCGGCGTTTCCCCATCAAGCAGTGCAGCGTTTGGTTAATGGTGCGGCTTTCCTGCTGCCAGAATCGCTCCAACGTCATACGTGCCAATTCTTCAAGCGTCGCTTGCTGCGCAGTCGTGTTTTTCTGGGTGGCAAGCGCTTCTCCATGCAATCTGCTCCGCGCTCAATTCTCCATCATGTAGAGGAGTGTTATCTATGACGCCCTTAAGAACGGGGATCGGCGCGCTTCTACTGATAATACTGGGCATTGCAATCTATGGTTTCACTTATCCGGTGAGCAATTTACCTGTGCATTGGGTCAGTTTTCCCGTCAATATGGCTGCTGGCTCATTTTCGCCAACGGGAGACTTATTCCTTGGACTCGGTGAAACCGGAACTCACTGCACTTTGTACGCTGTTGAGCTTGTTAGCTATCGTGTTCATACCGTAGAGTTGTGTCAGCAGGATGAAACCTTGAGCGCTGTCGAATGGCATCCAAACGGACACATGATAGTTGTTGTACCCGCTCATTCGGGAGAAGTGTGGATCGTTGATTACGATACCCATAACCTCATTCATAGATTACGACATCACACATCATTGATTCGTGGCGCGACTTTCAGTGGAGATGGCAGATTTGTTGTTTCCTTCGACGCAGATGGAACAGTGGTATTGTGGGATGCATCTTCCGGCAATCTATTGGTGGAACTGGAAGGGCATGAGGATATGGTTACGAGTGCTGAGTTTAGCATGGATAATCGTCTGCTTATGACAACGAGTTTTGATCAGACTGTTCGACTCTGGGACTTGGACAGTCACAGCGAACAATGGCAGACGAGCACGCACAACGCAACTGTATTCACCGGAGCGTTCAGTCCAGATGGTCAATACGTTGTAACGGGAGGAGCAGATAACACGGCTCGCGTGTGGGATTTGCAAACGAAGCAAGAGTTGTATAGATATACGACCTCAAGTTGGGTTACGCATGCTTTCTTCTCATCCGACAGTCAGACTATCATTATGTCAACTTGGCTAGAGGGTGCGATAGTCATATGGGGTTTTGAAGCGGGAACAGTCGTTCAAGCACTTTCAACTGGGCTAGAGTCTGAGTTGTTGGACTGGACACCGCAGCGGACATACATTGCGATTGCAGTAGACAACAGCGTAGGTTTTTGGAAAATCGGCACTGAGTAGGACTGTGAGGATTATGGTCAAGTCGCACCGCAATCGAAGCAAGCTAAAGCAGGGATCATCACTTGTTGCATGCCGATTTCGACGTTGATGCCCTCGTGTTTGGCTATGTCAGCGCACGAGAGTTAAGCGGAAGATCGGTCATGATTGCCTATCAGACCGTTGTTGAATTGGCGGATCAACCGCCGCTTGAGGAACGTGAGCCGCTGTATACCAACCGCAAACTGCCACCCATGTGGTGATTAACTGAGTATCACCCCTTCCTGCTGACAAACACACGAATTTCATCCGTCCACGCGGCGACCGATCAACAGGCGCGATGTCGAATTCATGTGGCGATTCCCACAGGAACGATGATCGTTGACAACGTTAACGTGAACGTTCAATATCCTCAAGTTAGGCTGTCAAGTTTTCCATTGCTAGATGTGAAGAATAGCGAAACACCTATAATGATCTGGGTACTGCTTCGCTGGCAATCACTTGGAGCCTATCTATGCGTTCAAAGCATCCCGTGTTGTGGGTATTGTTGTTATCCTGCTTGTTTATCCTGAACATCACCGGCACGCTTGCACAAGACGTTCCCAACCGTGAAGATGAACGCCCCGCGGTGCGGGTGACGATTGGCGCGCGCGACGATAACTGGGTCTACTACACGCCCGACCAACCCGACTTCAACCGCGTGTTGGCAGTGCTTAATCGAGCCGTCCCCATTTATGAGCAGCTTACCGGCATCACTTGGACGCGCCGCGTCAATGTGATTTATACCGGAAACGGCGGCGCGAACGTAATCGGTCGAATTATGGACAGCCGCGAAGCATTTGTGACGCGCCGTGAACCCACCGCGCTGTTCGCCGCTGAACCGATGAATTGTCATCTGCTGATCTTCGCCGGATGGGACACCATCCCGAATTTTGAGGCGATGGTAGCGCGGCAGTTCTTCCACTGTTTCCAGATGGAAACCGGAGCGGCGCAGATCGGGGATTTCTTCGATGTGGCGCTCAATTTCTGGTGGCTGCAAGGTACGGCGGAATGGGCAGCATCGCGCGTCTACCCGGAGTTATACCCGCAGGATATTCACATCGGTTTTTTTGATCCACGTCAGGATATTCGCCGCGCCCGCTATGACGCTTATTTCTTCTGGGAATTTGCTTCGTCGGCGCGCGGTTTTGGCAGTGACCGCAATGTCATCGCTCAGATGAACATGCTGCGCGAAGATGGCGTTTTCCCGCTGGTATTCAACCTAGACTCGGTCGATTTGTTCCACAACTGGGCGCAAGTGCTGCTGGATCGCCAGCTTCCCAACCCGCCGATTCTCGACTTGACGGCAGTTGATCTGACAGCGGGCAAAGGCGGATCGATTCAGAGCACCATGCCGCCGTTCGCGGTCGATTATCGCAACCTGATCAGCTTCGATCTCGAACCGGGCAACATTGCCGTGCTGACCGTCAGCGGGATGGACGCGGGTCACTTTGCCGTTAGCGCGCGCTTAGGTGGCGCAACGCAGCGGTTGCAAGACAATATGCCGCTCGAATTCTGCCCGCCCGATGACGGCGTGATGCTCATCATGAGCCGGGGAGAAGGCGCGCGTAACACCACCGCCCCGCTTGCGATTACGTGGACACAGCAGCCGAGTTCGAATCCCTGCACCGATGACACCGACGACACCGAAAGCGATGCGTCATGCATCGTCGGCACTTGGCAGGTGATCGACTACCCGGCGTCGATTGCCCGCGTTGATGGAGTCGAGGTAGACACGAGCGAGTTTACCTTCTCGTTTGGTGCTGACGGCAGCCTGAGCGGAGCCTATGACATCATTGCGCGCGCTGATGGCATTACGCTTGACCTGCACTTCC
>JAPKMU010000266.1 GCA_026645745.1 Anaerolineae bacterium
TTTAAACGCGAATCCGCAAAGAACACAGACAGGGGATCAATCGCGATCCCCTGTTTTGTTACGACGGTTTGACACGGTAAAGCAGTTCCCCGGCTTTAGGGACGTAGAGAACACCTTCATTTTCGCGCCCCTGCCACTCAGCGGGGTTGATTTGAGTAGGATCATGATAGCCGAGTGCTAGCGCTTCACATTCTTCGCGGGAAATCTTGCTCGACAACGTGACATGAATACGTGGATACTCAACCCCGCCGCTGAACGTCCCCGATCCCCGAAAATGTGTGCTGTGGGCGATCACCCCTAACGGAATATCCTTGAATTTCTCCCACTGTCCCAAGAAATAATCGCGCACATGGTAGCCCACCTTGCGGATATATTCCCCGTGCACCACACTGATCTCGCCTAGATGCGGCGCATACACGACGATTTCGCCGCCGTCCGCCATTGCCGGATCGAGCTTGTACATCGCCTTCGCCGCAACCCATAATTCATCATACATCGGCGGTGCGACCGAAAGCGCCCGCTGAAACGGCTGATCAACCCACACGATATGACGCTGCGCCGAAAAATCAGCGGCGGCGCGCCATGCGGAAAGATGATCGCCTACAAACACTCCCGATACTCCATGATGCTCAACAACAAGCGCGGCAAGCGTGATCGGCGTCGGCACAAATTCAGCAGCGCGGTGAATAAGTTTGCGGACGGGGGTTTCGGCAATCCCGATCATGTCGCGAACGGTGATCAACGCACCGAGCCAATGCGACACATTGATGAAGTCTGCGCCGCTGATCCCCGGAAACAAATACTTTGCTCCGCCGCTGAATCCGACCACTTCATGCGGAAACGTCGGACCGACGATCAGCAGGTGGTCATATTCATGGACAGCGCGGTTAATGCGCACCGGCACATCACCGCCGAGCGATTCGTGATATTGCCCAGCGGCGATGTGCTTCAATTCGTCTTGGGTGATCGTGCCAATCTGAGTCAGCGCGGCGGGATTATCCCATGCATGATTGAGCAGCCCAATTTTCGTGTAAGTGGTCGTGCGTTCTTCTAGCGTGATCCCCACGAGCTTGCACAGCGCCTCTTCGCTCAAGGGCGGATGCGTGCCAAGTGCGACCATAAAATCAAGCTGGCGGGTATCGTGCAGAATTTTCACCAGTTGGCGAAACAAAAATGGAAGCGGCATTGTTCGCGTGCCATCAGGGATCAAGACCAGCACACGCGCTCCGATGAATCTGCCCTCTAGGCTGGATGCCAAGTACTCCGTCAATTGGTCAGGAGAAAATACCGCGCCGGACGCGGCAGTTTGCGAAAAATCAAGCATCACTCAACCTGTCTTTTGAACAGAACGCCAGAGGTTACGAAATGTCATACGCGCTATTATAAGTGAATGTGCGGCGGAACAAGGACAACCCACGATGGACTTAACAGGCAAAACAGCAGTCGTCACCGGCGGTTCTGGCGTATTGGGATCGGTGATGTGCCGCGCGCTGGCAGATGCGGGCGCACAAGTGGCGGTGCTTGCCACCACCCGCGAAAAAATCGATGCGGTGGTGAATACAATTCTGGATGCGCGCGGGATGGCGATGGGCGTTACTGCCGATGTTACGGATCACACCGCCCTTCAAACCGCCGCCGATGTGATCATGAGCGCATTCGGAAGAGTCGATATTTTAGTCAATGCAGCAGGCGGCAACCGCCCGGATGCGACGACGGGTGCGCTTTCACTGTTTGATCTGCCGGAAACCGCAATTGATTCGGTGATGGCGCTCAACTTCAAAGGAACGCTGATTCCATCTCAAGTATTTGGCAAGATCATGGCGGCACAAAAGAGCGGCACAATCATCAACATCTCGTCGATGGCGTCCATGCGCCCGCTCACCCGCGTTTCGGCGTATGCCGCAGCAAAAGCAGCGGTCAACAACTTAACACAGTGGCTCGCGGTGCATTTCGCAAAAGAATACAGTACGGCGATCCGCGTCAACGCCATCGCGCCGGGGTTCTTCGTCGGTGATCAGAATCGTTATTTGCTGTATGACGAAAAAACGGGCGACTTGACCCCACGCGGACAAGCGATCATCGATCATACACCGCTCGGCAGGTTTGGTGACGCCGAAGACTTGATCGGTACATTGTTATGGCTTGCCAGCGATGACTCGCGCTTTGTGACGGGTATCGTTGTGCCGGTCGATGGCGGATTCAGCGCGTTCAGCGGGGTGTAGGCGATTTGATTGCCTGTTTCGCCCAGTCGATGAAGCGCATCATGCCGATATCAAACGGAATCGTTGGCTGCCAGCCGAGCAGTTCTTGCGCGCGGCGAATATCGGCGGCACTGCGGCGCATATCCCCCGGCTGTGAAGGATGATGCACAATCGAGTAGGTTTCACGGTTGAGTCCAAATGCGGCGAGTGTCGCATCACATAGGTGGTTAACCGACTGTTCTACCCCCGTACCAAGGTTGATCACCTGCCCATATGCTGCTGGGTTATCGAGCGCGCTTACCCATGCGCGGGCGATATCCTCGACATGCACAAAATCGCGCGATTGTTCGCCGTCGCTGTGGATATTAATCGGCTCACCGCGCAGGATGTTGCCGGTGAAAATAGCAAACACGCCTTGATATGAATTGTTCAAATTCTGGCGTTCACCGTAGACATTAAACATGCGGAACGAGGTCACATTGAGCGGTGATACGAGGTCAGCGCGGGCGGCTGTCGTGTGAACATAACGCTCGGCGGCGTATTTGGTGATCGCGTAATACGAAACCGGATTTGGAGCGGTCGTTTCAGGCGTGGGTGCAGGGGCGCCGTTCCCGTAAATCGTCATCGAACTTGCGAAGAGCAAGCGCGAAACGCCGCGCGCGATGCACGCCTGCAAGACGTTGATCGTTCCCTGTGTATTCACAGCGAGATCGACGGTAGGATCAAGAAACGACAACCGGATCGAAGCCTGCCCCGCGATGTGCATCACGGCGTCGGGCGCGTGATCAAAGGCTTGCGAAATTTCATCAGGATTACGCACATCGCCGTGAAGGAAGATCGTACCGCTCGGCACATTGGCTAATGATCCCGTGCTGAGGTTATCCAACACAATCGGCGTATGTCCAGCGTTGAGGAGCGCTTCGCAGAGATGCCCACCGATAAACCCTGCTCCTCCGGTCACGAGTACACGCATTTATTGATGCTCCAATGGAACAGTATTAACTTCAGATGTTGAGCGGGCATCCCAAGGGATAAACATTTCGCCTTCGGCGCGGCGGGTATCGCGCCGCACGAGCATCCATTCAAACCAGACCGTGAGCAGGGTGTAAAGATAACGGCTTCCCTGCTCTTTCAGCTTGAGCGCCGAAACGCCGTGCGTGCGATTGCGCCATCGAATCGGCACGACGGCGTAGGTATAGCCGCGCACGATTGCCTTGAGCGGAATTTCGATGGTCAGGTTGAAGTGCGGCGAAACAAAGGGGCGGCAGCCTTCGATCACGTCAGCGCGGTAGCCCTTGAATGCGTTCGTCGTGTCGTTAAAGCGGAAGCCAAACATCGTGCGAATCACCGCGTTGGCAATCCGGTTGATGATCAGCTTGAAGCGCGGGTAATTCTCGACTTTTGAGCCGCGCACAAACCGTGACCCGAATGCACAGTCGGCTTTATCACGAAGGATATAGTAATACTTCTCGACATCGGCAGGGCTATCCGAAGCATCTGCCATGTAGACGATCACGGCATCGCCGGTGAAGTGATTTAGACCGTAAATCACGGCGCGCCCGTAACCATGCAGCCCATCATTGCGAATGACACGGATGCGCACATCTTTTTCGCCAATGGTGCGAACCACATCACTTGTACCATCTGTGCTGCCGTCATCAACGACGAGAATCTCGAAATTGCTGATCGCCACCCGATCCAGATGTTCGCGCAGTCCTTCAAGCGTCGGCGTGATATTGTCAGCCTCATTGCGGGCGGGGATCACAATCGAGAGTTTCATACGGAAAGTCTCCGCTGCCATTCCACAGCAATTTCCTCAAAAATATCATCCAACGTGCGCGTGATATCCCACCCCGGCAGTGAGCGGCGCATGTGCGAGAGGTCAGAAATGTAACACATGTGATCGCCAGCGCGGGCAGTGTCATCGTAGCGGTAGCGCATCGGCTTCCCGGTAATCGCTTCGGCACGGGCGAACGCCTCCCAAATCGAAACCGTGTTTCCGCGTCCGCCGCCGAGATTGAACACCGCACCAGAGGATGGATGATGATAGAAAGTCTCGATGGCACGGGCAACATCATACGCATGAATGTTGTCGCGCACCTGCTTGCCCTTGTAGCCGAAGATCGTATACTCGCGTTCTTCAACGTTGCAGCGGATCAAGTAACTCAAGAAGCCGTGAAGCTCGACGCCGCTGTGATTCGGTCCGGTCAAGCACCCGCCGCGCATACAGGCAGTTTTCATGCCGAAGTAACGCCCGTATTCCTGAACCATCACATCGGCGGCAACTTTAGACGCGCCGAACAGGCTGTGTTTTGAACCGTCAATCGGGAACGACTCCGGGATACCATCGGCAAACGCAGGGTCGGCATAATCCCAGCGCGTTTCGAGTTCAACCAGCGGGATCGTGTTCGGGCGGTCGCCGTAGACTTTATTGGTGCTCATATGCACAAAAACAGCGTCGCGGGCATGTTGGCGCGCCGCTTCGAGCAGATTCATCGTGCCAACGGCGTTCACATCAAAATCATCAAATGGGCGTGAAGCGGCGAGATCGTGACTTGGCTGTGCCGCCGTGTGCACGATCATATCCGGTTTTTTCTCTTGGATGAGCCGTTGAACCCCTGCCCGATCCCGGATATCAAGTTCGACATGATGGAAGTTCTGGCAGGTGGTTTCAAGGCGGTGCTGATTCCAACGTGTATCGCCTTTTTCGCCAAAGAATTCGCGGCGCATGTTGTTATCGACGCCGTAGACCGTCCAGCCAAGTGCGTCAAAGTAAGTCACGACTTCCGAGCCGATCAAGCCGCTGGAGCCGGTCACAATCAGGAGAGGCAAAGCATCCAACCTTTTCTTCTCTCGTATGAACGCTTAACCATAATCCATCTACAAGTAATCTTCAATATGAGACTTCACCCGTCAGGCTTGCTACAATCGTTATGATGAAATGGAGTTGACGATGCTGAAAATAAGACACTTCATAATCCTGTCCGGTTTGGTGATGCTGGCATCATGCAGCCCCACAGCCGAACCTACCCCAACACTCCCACCACCCACCGAAACTCCGGTTCCGATTCCGCCCGTCACGCAAAATGCTGACTGGACGCCCGTCACCGAAACGATCAATGGGCTGGAGATGGTGTTGGTTCCACCGGGATGCTTCATGATGGGCAGCGACGACGGACGCCGTGACGAGCGCCCCGCCTCCGAATTGTGCTTCGAGCAAGCCTATTACATTGGGCGAACCGAGGTCACCAATGCACAGTTTGGCAGTCAAGGAAACTTTGCCGGAGATAACCGCCCGCGCGAAAACCTGCCTTGGACTGAAGCGCGTGACTTTTGCGTTAGTAAAGGAATGCGCCTTCCCACCGAAGCCGAATGGGAATACGCGGCGCGCGGTCCAAGCAATCTGCACTACCCTTGGGGCGATGAGTTCATTGTGGATAACGCCGTCGTGGATTCAAACTCGAATAACGAAACCGCAGACGTGGGCAGCCGTCCAGTAGGTGCATCATGGGTAGGAGCGCTCGATATGTCGGGGAATGTCTTTGAATGGGTGAGCAGTATTTATGCCCCCTACCCGTATGAAGGCGCGGACGGGCGCGAAAACCCGGACGATACCGAATCGCCGCGCGTCTTCCGGGGCGGCGTGAATACCTATATCGATTTCGGCGCGAGTGCGCATACCCGATTCAACATGCCGCCCGGTGACCGCGACTGGTTTATCGGTTTCCGCTGCGCGCTTTCACGGTGAAGTGACCAACATGGGACGTTATTCCGGCTTTTTGTGGGTGGTCGCCGCCTTTGGCGTGGTGGTCTTTGCGGTACAGGCTCAGCCCGTGTGGGGTGATCATCCGCTTTTGCTTCCGGTGGTGATCGTGATCTGGGTCGTCACGGCAATCAGTCTCTTTCCAACCTCCGGGCTGTTACCTGTGCGCCGTGCGATCGCCGCGCCAATCCATCGTTTACGCAGTGTGCCGATCTTGTTCTGGCTGATCATCCTCGTTTACGTGACGTTTGCGCTCGGCGCGTGGGTGGTGCATTTTCAGCCGACCAACGGTAAATGGATCACCCCATTTGAAGCGGCGTATCTGATGCTGATCCTGTGGGGGGTGCTTTTCCTGCTGTTCTACGACGGTTCGCGGGAAGAAGCGAAAGTGCTCGGCGGCAAGCTGGCGAAAAATGCGCTCACCGGCGTGATGATCACCTTGACGACGATTGTGTTCTTGTTCGCAGGGGCGGAAGCATATCTTCGCATTTTCTACATCACAACGGATGCTTACACGTTCACAGCGATGAACTATTGGTGGTATCAGAACTTTTACTACCCCAGTTTCAACTCGCTTGGCTTCCGTGATTACGAACCGATCCCTGACGCACCTTACCGGATCGCCGTGTTAGGCGATTCGTTTACGGTTGGGCAGGGAATCAATAACATCGATGACACGTTTCCGCAGCGCATTGAGCGCGGCTTGAATGATGGCACGGATGTCGTCGTGATCGCACAAACCGGATGGGATACCGATGTGGAGGAGTACAACCTTTCACAGTATCCGTACCAACCGGATACCGTAATCCTGTCTTACTACCTGAACGACATCGATTACACGCTGACCGCGCCGGATCAAAGCCCGGATCGCAATTTCCAATTCCCGCAGCAAGGGCTTGGCTCGTGGTTTGTGCTCAACTTTTTCGTGCCCAACTACCTGTATTACAACCTGCTTCAGTTTACATCCGCCGAGCGCAACTCAAATTTCTTGGGCGATCTGGTCGATGCACACCTGAATCCGGAGACGTGGGGGCGACAGGTGATGCAGCTTGACAGCCTGATCGCCTATACCGAACGGAACAACATGCGCTTGATCGCACTTGTGTGGTGCAATCCGGTAGGGATTGATGCGTCGGCTCCAGCCGTTGAGCAGGTGGTCAATTACTTCACCGAACGCGGAATCGAAGTCGTAGACATGAGCGAACATCTGCGCGGATACCCACCCACCAGTTTGATCGTCAACAGTTTTGATACGCATCCCGGCGTGCTGGCGCACCAATTGGCGGCAGAAGCGCTGCTCGAAGTACTGAGGTCGGAATAACTTAGTGAACCGCAGAGGCAAGAACTTTGTTCTCTGCGGTTCAGATGGTTTTTATGTCTCAGAGACGTTGCGCGTATAGCGGTACGCCAACAAAATCGGAATCAGCGTGATCGAAATCACGAACACCGCCGCTACGTTCGTCACCGGACGATCACGCGGGCGGGTCAACTGGCTGAAAATCCAGATCGGCAGCGTGTCCTGCTGCCCTGCCGTGAACGTGGTCACGATGATCTCGTCAAACGAGAGCGCGAATGCCAAAAACGCCCCGGCAAGCAGCGCCGTCGCCATGTTGGGGAAGATGACATAACGGAACGTTTGCAGCGGATTCGCGCCCAAGTCCATCGACGCTTCGACTTGTGACTGCTGCATCCGGCGCAGGCGCGCAACCACATTGTTATAGACGGTGACCACGCAAAACGTCGCGTGACCGATAATGATTGTCCATGTGCTGAAGGGAATATCCAGCACACCAATCGCCGAACGCAGCGCGATACCGCTCACGATGCCGGGAAGCGCAATCGGCAGGATCACAAACAGCGAAAGCGTATCCCGCCCGAAAAACGAGGTGCGATACAGCGCAAGCGACACCAGCGAACCGAGAATGATTGCAATGATGGTTGCGGTGATCGCTACCTGAAGCGACAACCCGAACGCATCCCAGAAATCGGCACGGCTGAACAGTGCAGGAAAC
>JAPKMU010000267.1 GCA_026645745.1 Anaerolineae bacterium
CGTTCATCCTGAGCCAGGATCAAACTCTCCGTTAGTTGAGTTCATTTCCTTGCTTCGCAAAGCTTCTCTTCAAAGTCTTTGACTTCTTGCTCACTCTTCTGTTGTTAACCTGCCGACTTTCTCAAGTCTGTTAGTGTCGTTTTGGACACTGTGCTGCTAATCTTAGCACCCTTTTCACCGCTGTCAACCCTTTTTGAGCCGTTTGCACAAACCAGTTTTCAACTGATTTGAAGCATTTGGTCGCGGGGTCACAAGCGATGTTTTGAATGTGCGCGCTGTCGTAACTTCACAGCGGACGCGAATTATACCGATGGGATCAGGCATGTAAAGGGTGAGTTTAGGGGAAATTCAAAACTCGCTGCGACCGCGCAGCGCCCGACTGAGTGTGACCGAGTCTGCATACTCAATATCACCGCCAATCGGCAGCCCGCGCGCAAGGGTTGTAACCTTCACGCCCTTCCCTGCAAGCTCCGCGCGAATGTAGTTCGCCGTCGCATCGCCTTCCATGCCGGGATTGGTCGCCATGATCACTTCGAGCGCCGTGCCGCGTTCCACACGGGTGATCAATTCGCGGATTTTGAGATCATCGGGACCTATGCCATTCACAGGTGAGATCACGCCGTGCAGCACATGATACAGCCCGCGATATTCCCCCGTGCGTTCGAGCGCGATCACATCAAGAGGTTCTTCAACGACAGCGATGGTGCGCTGATCGCGGTTCGTGTCGGCGCAGATCGAGCAGGGATCGGTGGTGGCGATGTTGAAGCAGTTTGAACAGAGGATTGTTTCCGCCTTCAACGCCTTGAGCGCATCGGCTAAACCGAGCGCCACATGATCAGGCGCACGCAGCAGAAAATACGTCAGCCGGGCGGCAGACTTTGGACCTACCCCCGGCAAGCTGGAAAAAGCATCGATCAGCCGACTGATCGGTTCTGGAATTGCTTTGGATGCCATCGCTACCCGCCGAGCAGCCCGCCCAAACCGGGGATGCTGCCCATCCCGCCGGTGATCGCTTCCATGCGCTGCGCCGCCATCGTCTGGCTTTGCTCAATCGCCTGATTCACTGCGATCACGACGAGGTCTTGCAGATCATTCACCCATTCGGGGTCGCTCGTATCAATCTTGGACGCATCAATCGTGACCGACTGCACGCGCTGATGTCCGGTGATCACGACGACAACCGCGCCGCCGCCGACACTGGTTTCAACGGTTTCGGTTTCGAGCGCCTGCTGCGCGGCTTGCATATCTTCCTGCATTTTTTGAAGCTGACGGAGTGCTGCCTGCTGGTTAAAGCCGCCACCGCCGGGAATACCGCCCATTTTACGACCCTTGCTCATTTGTGATGTCCTTTCTTAGTCATTCAGTTTTCTTGGAACCGCGCCGGGATTTACCCCCCGCCGCGCTGATCTCGTTTAAGAGTGCATCCGTGCTGCTTTCGCCGCTCACCGCGCCAGACGAATCGACCAACAGCACTTGAACATGCAGCACGATCCCGAATACCGCCTTGAGTGCCTTTTCGACGATCTTGCGCTTATCAGGATACGGGTTGATACGGTCAAAAATCACGTGATTATCCGTGCTCAAGTAAACCGTATTGCCGTCCACATGATGCACGCGGAATTCTTGCATCACAGCGGGGCTAGTCGCGTTGATCTTGAGGAGCGCCGTAAGCACATCATTCCAACGCGAGCTAATCGCCACCGCTTCGATGACGGGCGGCGCTCCTCGCGCCAGCGGAGGCTCCTCTGGCTGGGCAGGTTCAGGCGGCGGCGCGGCGGCAGCAGGTTGAGCCGCGCGCATCACAGGCGCAGACGGTGCATCCACCACTTCATTAACGTTATGCACGCTCTCGATCAGCGCCAATTCCAGCGCTAACTGCGGCTGCCATCCGGTTTTCGTATTGTTCAATGCCTCATTAAACGCTCGCACCGCGCGCACCAGCGCCGAGCGGCTGATCTGCTGCCCTTGACGGGTATACATTGCCCGATCTTCGTCGCTTGCTTCGATCAACTGATCGCCGCCAGTTTGCGCGAGCAGCACGTTGCGCAGATGATCGATCACCTGCTGCCCAAAGTGTTTCGGATCAGTTCCCGTATCAATGGCGTCGTGGATCACGCGCAGCCCCGCCGCCGAGTCGCCGCTCACCAGCGCCGCGACCAGCGCTTGCACCGCTGCGCTTGCGGCTGTGCCGAGCGTCTGCTGCACCAGCGCAACCGTGATCTTCACGGATGGATCAACAACGATCTGATCGAGTAAGCTGATGCTGTCGCGCATACTGCCGCGTCCCTGCCGCGCGATCATCTCCAGCGCTGAACGTTCCGCCTTCAGCTTGCCATCTTTGCAGATCAATTCCAGCCGATCCGCGATTTCACCGACCGAGAGCAGGCGAAACTCAAATTGCAAGCTCCGGCTCTTGATCGTTGGCGGCACTTTATCGATTTCCGTCGTCGCAAGGATAAAAATCGCGTGATCCGGCGGTTCTTCGAGTGTTTTGAGCAGGGCATCAAACGCGCTCCCGCTGAAGCGGTGAACTTCGTCGATGATATAGACCTTGTAGCGTCCTTGACCCGGCGCAAACGCGATCTTATCGCGCAGTTCGCGCACATCATCCACGCCGGTATGAGTCGCCGCGTCGATCTCGATCAAGTCGAGAAAGCGTCCCTCATTGACGGCAATACACGGTTCACATTGATTGCATGGACGCTGTTCTGGATCAGGATGGAGGCAGTTCACCGCTTTGGCAAGCAGACGAGCGGAAGTCGTTTTGCCTGTGCCGCGTGGTCCGCTGAAAAGATAAGCATGACGAATGCGGTCACTCTTGAGCGCGCTGCGGAGCGTCCGCGTGATGTGTTCCTGTCCCACCATGTCATCAAACGCGATGGGTCGCCACTTCAGGTAAAGCGCCTGCTCCATATCGTCGTAATTACCTCTGTTGATCGGCAGTTCAAGTCTAGCACGCCTGTACTGAAGCGGCAATAGCGGGGAGAAGGGACGCTAGGGCAAAGACATCAAATCCAAGAGAAAGAGGAAAAACATAACGCAATGACGCGAAGTCGCAAAGAAATGCGACTTGCTGAGGCATCTTTGCGACTTTGCGTTGACGCTTTCCTCTTGGATTCGATCCGTTTGCCCCGGTGCTGCTGCTTATTCTTGCGGCGGGCGATCAAGCGGCAGATACAAATGGAATGTCACCTGCTCCGGCGGATTGTCCAAGCCGCCGACTGCTTCCTCAAGTCCTTGATGCTGCCCATAACGATACGGGCTGCTTTTCAACCACTCGACAAGCCGCGCCCATGCCGCCGAAATATGCTCCGCACCTTGAACAGTGGTGACAGCATACCAGCCGCCGGAGAAATCAAGCGTGCGAATGTCCTCATTTACATCGTCCTGTACATCGTTCCCAACCGGAATCCATGTCGTGTACTGGTGATTCGGGTGCGGCTGGCAGTTGTCGAAACCGAAGACGCGCAGCGATGCAGAGTTGAGCAAGCCTTTCGGTTCCGCCCATGCTTTCATGCGATTCCATGACTGCGCTTCCGCGTCTTCGGCGGTGGCAGTCACCGAGGCGACATGCATCGGCGCAAGCCGCACAAAACGAATGTTGAATTCGGACACGATGTGACCTTTCTGAGGTGCAAAGTTCATCATCTCTATATGTGAAAAACGGCGCGATTCATGCCTAGACGTGTACACGGGTGTTATAATGCATGTGAGAAAATAGAAATGAGGATTGTGATGCCTAATCTCGGTGCGGGTGAACTTCTGATCATCCTACTGATCGTGCTCGTCTTGTTCGGCGTCGGGCGTATTTCCCGCATCGGCGGCGAACTGGGGAACGCGATCAGCAGCTTCCGCAAAGGCTTGAACGCGAATGCTCCTAAGAAGGATGAAGAAGAACCGATCACGCCCGCCTAATCACGCACGTTCATGGGGTGAAAATAACCTTCACCCCAGTGCTTTCTTAGCATCAATCAAATGCAGATGCGGGATTCCGCGCGGCACTTTCAAGTTATAGCCGAGGATGCGACGGTTAAGTTTTTCGACTTCGTCGTGCAGTGTCGCCTGCTGCGCATCCCATGAGAGAATCAGCGCCTGCCGTGTCAGTTCCGGTGAGGGTGTATTTGCTGCCTGCTCAAGTGCGTGCTGATAGCGCCTCGCCTCGCGCCGAAGCCGTGCGATCATGTGTTCACGCGCTTCGCGGAGTTCTCTGCCTTCTTCGATCCAGTCGGGCGCGAGATCGTTATCCTTGAGGAGTTTATTCGCCAAGCGCTGCTCAACGGGGATGTGGTGATCTTCGTCCAGCTTGAGCGGTTTTCCACGCCCCGGCAAATTATCGAATTTCCCCTGCTCCATCGCCTCCTTGATCAATTCGTCGATCAGGCTGTGTGGACGCTCAAACATGCGTGAAAATCCTTGAAATCCTGCTCGCCCTACCGGACTTGGTGGTTTTCTTTCACCTCGCCCTCCACTTCGTAGCTCAGGGGGCGACAGTAAATTTTCTGCCTACTGCTCCGCTTGTGCGAAGTCCCTCCCTGCGGCAGCGGGGAGGGATTTAGGGAGGGGTGGTACATGACCACAATGGGCTTTACGGCACAACGAATGTCGCCTGCACCTGCCCATCACTGTCGATCAACGTGGCGACATCGCCCGCTTCCCAAACAGCAGACGGCAGCCCCCAGTATTTGACGTTCGGTGTGTCCGTGCCACCTGATCCGGTGTAAACGCGGATCGATCCCCGGCTGAAAAGTAACTGCTCGGCGAAGCGGTATTCGTTGCCCTGCCCATCGCGGATCACCCAGTTGAGGATGCTCACCGTGTTACCCGTGTTGAGGATTTCGATATATTCCTGTGTGATCACGCCGGGGTTGCTGATACCAACGATCTGCATCTGCGCATTTTCGGCGGTCGGCGGTAAGGTCGCGCTGGCGGTCGGCGATGGCGTGGCGGTTGGTGCATCGGTGCTGGCGGGAGCGCCTTCGGTCGGTGTGGGCGGTTCTTCCGTGACCGTTTCATCGCCCGTCGTATCGTCCAACAGGTTTTGCGTCAGCGAACAGCCTTCGAGCGGCACAATCAGCACATCGCCGATCTGAAGCCCGAAAGAGGTTTCTTCGGTCAAACCGTTCACTTCGAGCAGGGCGAACCCATCCGCGCCGTACTCCTCTGCGATTGCGAATGGCGTATCACCTTCAACGACAGTGTGCAGGATGCAGTTTGCGGGTAGGGCTGTCCCCAGCAGTGCAGGATCACCGCCCGCCGCCGCCAGCACCGCCGGATCAATCGTCGGCGCGGTCAAGCCTCCCGCCGAATCCGTCCCGCTGTCAGCCGACGACGCGCCGGGCGTTCCAAGCAGATCAGGCGGCAGGATCACAACCCCTGTCGGCGGAGTCGCCGTCACGATGAACGGCGTCTGCGTCGGTGCGGGGGTTGATGTATAAATCACTTCCACCGTGATCACCTGTGTTAAGGTGGTGCTGCTTGATCCGCGCGAGTTGGCAAGCTGAATCACCGCAAGCGCCACCCCCACCGAGATGATCACATTGAGAATCACAAAGAGTATGAGCGAACGACGCTGCATCGCGCTGCCTCCGGGGTATTCCGCGAAAAAACTAGCCGACCGCCTCAGGCGTGGCTTCGATTGGCAAACGGCTCATGTCGCCGTAAATATACAGTGTGCAGCGGGCGATCCAACCGCGCTGACGGTCGCCAAACATCACCTGCACCCACATATCCAAATCATCTTCAAAGTTGTTGCATTCGCGTTCGGTGTCGAAACCGTTCGTCCCAACAATATCAATAAACCGCTCGAAACGCAGAATCCCGATCTGCCGCGCCTCGATACTGGGGGCGCTGCGGATTCGCACGTTGGCTTGAATGGGTGTGCCCCCTACGCCGGAGAGACTCGGAAGGTCTTGGGGCGTAACCTCCGAAAATGGGCGTTCGGTCGGGACTTCCGTGCCTTGATAAGACGGACGCGCGGCGCTGTCACTGGCGCTGACGGTCGTCAGCCACACGACCAGCGAAGCGATCAACACGATGACCAGCACGATCAAGCGTTTCACGGGCAGACTCCTTCCAAATTACGTGCCTCCTCATCAGAATACAGCAAACTCCCCGCCGCCGCTATCACCGCCACGTATACAGCGTGTAATAAAATCCATCCGTCCATACGGGAATCATGGCTTGATCGCGCGCGGCTGCAAAGAGCGCATTCGCTTCCGCGTGGGCGGGATCGGCGCTGTCAAGCGTAAAACCGGAGTCCCACACCAGCAGGTAATCATCCCCGGCGGCGCGATACGCCTCCAACACCGCCTCCGGTGACCCCGCCAGCCGCAGCCCTCGCCGCCAGTGATCGAACATCACATCGGGCACACACTGGATCGATGATGGACAATAAAACGAGCGCGGTTCCCACATCAGCCGCACCTGAGCACCTTCTGACACAACTGCGCTTAAGTCCGCGAGCGCGGGATGATGCGCGCCGAGCGCCTGATATAGATACGCGCGGTCGTCAATTGCCCCGGTGGTGAACTCGATTACGCGGCTGTCTACGGTGGAGCGGAACGCATCCGCCGCGCTGAGAATCAGCGTGATCGCAAAGACCGCCCGGACGATAAAGCCGACGTTGAGCGGCTTTTCGGGCAGACGGTCGATTGCGGTGTATGCCGCCGCACCCGCCAGCGCAAACAGCGGAAATGCCATCACGATCATGCGGGTTTGCGCGGCGATTCCGTTTTCGAGCGAGAGCACGCCCCACAAAATCACGACAATCACCAGCATCAGCACCGCATCGCGGAGCAAGCGCCGTTCGTCCGCCGCCAAGCGCCGCCAGACGATCAGCAGCAGATAGGGCGCGGTCAGCAGCCACACGCCGCTCGAAAAGGCGTAGCCTTCGCCGTTGTGAACGCCGAAGATCGCGGCGGCGATGGGCAGAATCGGCAGATGCCATGCGCGCCCGTTGAGCAAACCGCCGCCCGCGATGTTAAACGCCGCCATGCGCTCCGCGTCCCAGTTCAGCCCGCCGAAAAAATACGGGTAAACGGGATTCTGGTAGAGGAGCGCGCCTTTGAGCATCCAAGGCGCGAAAACGATCAAGGCGGGAAGGGTGAGGCGAAGTGCATTCGCCAGCCATAAGCGCGGCGGACTGTGCGCAAGGACGGCGATCAACAGCGCGACCGCGTACACGCCCACGATGTACTTGACTCCCACGCCGAAGCCGAGCAGCACGCCGATCAGGATTAACCAGCTCGGTTGAATATCGCGCCGCCAGCGGAAGAAGATCACGAGCGCGGCGGCGGCATACGCCATCACGCCGAGATCGACGTATGCCCAACCGAACAACCGCCATAAGCTGAAGCTCGACAGCAGAATCGCCACCGCGAGATAAGCCGCGCGCCGATCCAAGATGCGCCGCGTTACCGCCGCCGTGAGCATGAGCGCAAGCACCCCGAACGCGAAATGCAGCGGCGCGGCAGTTGTCGCCCGCCCGAACACGCCGATCACCAGCGCGTATAGGGTTTCGACGATCTGCGGGAAGCCGAGGAAGAAGTTATCGCCTTGCGCGGTGATCGCGCCTGCCTGCACCATGCGCTGCGGCGCGACCAAGTGATAGGTTAGGCTGTCCCATGCGGCGGGAGGCGCAAGCGCGATCAAGAAGGCGAACAGGAGCAGTAAGCCAACAAACCACGTGATCCCCGTTTCAAATCCGGTGCGCGGACGACTCACGCGCATGATGTCGCGGATCGCGCGCATGAATTGAGCGAATGGGATGCGCAAGAAGATCAGCGAGATCACGAGTGCGGCGAAGATCAGCGGTGGAACCAGCACACCCGCCAAGCCGAGCGCCAGCACGAGTAAGCTGATCATGCCCAAACCGAAGACAATCTCGACGGGGAGGCGTTCTAACGGCGACGCATCACGCCAGCGCAAGCG
>JAPKMU010000268.1 GCA_026645745.1 Anaerolineae bacterium
GTTTTTGCCAAGGAGGATCGTCGCATATCCGCGCCACTCATCGCGCGCAACGGGCGGCGTGCGCTTAACCACGTCTGCGAGACGTTCCGTGCTATTCGTTTCTAGCCCGGATGCTCCACGATTTGCTCGAAAATCATTCTGCATGTCGCAGTTCTCCTCGGTGCTTACACCTGTGCATCGTCTGCGAAATCCGATAGAACGGCGGCAACAGTGACGTATGTTTCCAGAACTGCGACCGAAGGCGGCAGTTTGCCATCATAGCGTGATGGATTATTCTGCACGCCGTCCGCGATTGTGAGCAAGAAGCGCATCAAGTTATCGGTATCGCTGCTTTCTTCGTCGCTGCCCGCTTCATCTTGGGGCATGATCGGCAGTGCGACCTGCATTTCGAGCGGAACGCGGTCACGACGCCTAAATCCTCTGCCGGGGACTTCTTCGACCATACGCGCGCCGCGTCCGACGATTTGCGCGTATTCACTGTCATCCGACAGCTTAAGGGTGAGACGTTCCGGCAGCAGGTTGTAAAGGCGACCGACCGCGCTTGACTGCTCACCTGTAATGAGGAAGTACACACCGGCGGCTAGCCCTTCGCGCGTCAGCGACATCAGGGTTTCGACGTGATGTTCGAAGTTCTCTTTGATCGTAGCGAAATTGTCGATGACCACGAGCACGGCGGGTAGAACGTTTTCCGGCGTTCCGTTTTGAATTTGCGTATGGTTATAGGTGATGAAGTCATCCGACGTGCTCAAGATGCGGCGGCGTTGTTCAACCTCTTGGTCAAGCATCCGCAGCAGTCGCTCGATTTTTTCCGGGCTTTCGGGATCGTCGCCTGTGATGTAGTCCCCGACGTGCGGCGCGTTCTCGAAAACCTGCAAACTGCGATTGCCGAAATCCATGATATAGACGTGCAGCACGTCCGGCGCATGATTGGCGACCAGTGCCGTCAGCACCGAGCGCACAAAAATGCTCTTGCCGTAGCCCGCCGCGCCAAAGATGACATGATGCCCTTTTGTAAAGTCAATCTTGAGCGGGTGTAGGCGCGCTTCGCTCGGATTATCCAGCAGCCCTACCACCGTCCGCATCGCGTATAACTTCCATTTGAACTCGGTCGGATAATCCGTCCAGCGCCCGGTTAGCCATTGATTGATGGCAGGCGCTAAGACGAACGGCGAGCTTTCGTCCATGTCATCTTGTGCATATTCACGTTCACCTTCGTCAATATGCTCGACTTCGAGACTTTCGGGCGAGTTTAGGTAAAGCACCGCCGGGAGCGGGTCGGGCCAAGGTTTGCGCCAAGGTCGCTTTTCCGCATATTTCTCATTCGCCGCGTGGCGCAGCCGCCGGATCAGCACATCCGAAACAATCTCGTCGCGCTCGTTCTGGAGGTCGTCACGCCACACGATCTCACGGTCAAGATAGCGCTCACGCGGGTCATAGTCCGGTCTGTTGCTGTACGTTTCGCCCGAAAAGCCGGTCTGAATTAGCTCTAAACTCTCGCTGCCGATTTGCAGATAACCGCGCCCCGGAATGCTCGGCAGGTATGCCGCGTCGGGCATCCTCAGCAGTTCCGAGCTTTCCTCTTTGGTTTCGACGCGCAGACAAATCTTCATTTTGATGTTCGCGCGCATCTGATCCGTTACGCCGCTCGGACGCTGTGCCGCCAAAATCAGGGATACCCCTAAAGAGCGTCCCAAACGGGTAATGCTGTCCAACTGGGCTTTGTATTCCGGGTTGTTGGCGATCATCTCCGCAAATTCGTCGATCACGATGAACAAGTGCGGATACGGGCTTGCCTGTGGGCGCAGATGCCACCCGTTCACCCGGTACGCGACGATATCCTTCACGTCAAAACGATTGTTCAGGGCTTGGCGGCGGTTTAGTTCGGCGCTGATGGCAGCAAACATGCGCCCGACCGCGTTGCCGCGCAGGTTGGTGACCACATCGACGACATGAGGCAGTTTGTCTTTGAACGGCTCAAAAGCCGTGCCGCCTTTGAAGTCGATCAAGACGAAGTTAATGATCGACGGATCATACCGGACGGCGAGTGCAAGGATCAGCGTCGTGAGCAGTTCCGACTTTCCGCTGCCAGTTGAGCCGGCGATCATGGCGTGATTGCCGTCTGCCTCTGACCAAAAGTGCACTTCGCGCGTCTCGTTGTTGTTCATCTTGGCGACTGGCACCCGGCACCATTCTGCCTTTTCCGGGTTAACGCTGTCGCGCCAGCGTTCCAAAACGCGCAGTTCGTTGATTGTGTCGGCTTCAAATAGGCGCAAGAACGACACCGAGCGATCTAGCACGCTCATGCCGTAGCCGCGCCGTACATCCCAGCGCAGCCATTTTCTCGCCAATTCGCTGATTTGTGTGGTTTGCTGCGCTTCGTCGGCACGTCCAATCAAGCGGGGAGTGTTCAAGCCGACTTCGGCATATAAGAAGGTTAGCGTGCTGCCTACCCGCTTCAGTTCTACAACGGATTGACAGCCGCTCGGTATTTTCTTTCGGTTTGGGACAAGATAAATAACAGTCGCCCCAAGCCGCGCTCCTTGACCCATGATTAAGGAAGTTGCAGCTTCCGCTTCAAGATCATCGAGCCAAGACTGCTTCAACGGGTCCTTTGCGTCACCCGGCTTGGATGCCAGAAGATCAACGACCGTGAGCACAAACGGGATCGAGATGTCAGCGTTTGAACGTTCCTCGCTGTCTTGCAGTCGACGGGCGCGCCTGTCCAATTCACGCCAAATACGCTCCTTCCACATGCGCGGAATACCGCCCAATTCGCGCTTGCGCTGCTGCCCCAGTTTTGAGATCGTTTTGCGCTGCACCGGCTTCTGGTCGTTATCGCGCACCAAGTCCGATTCGTATTCTTCGTCGATTTGCTGCTTGTTCAGGTCAAACGCCTGCGTTCGGACAATTAACGCGCCCGCTTCCACCACCATGCCAGGCTCAACCGCGACTAGCTGTACACGTCCGGCTGACTCAAGCGGACACACGATCTCGACCACGCCTCGCGCTGTTTGGAGCAAAGCGATCACCGTGCCGGGGGCGACCAACTGCTTACGTTGTACTTTGACTTCCTTGATTGTGCCGGCTTGAGGCGCAGCGATCATTTCGGAGTCTTCGAAATACAGCCGTGTTTGATGGATCGATGGATCAGCAATACAGTGCCGCAGGTTATACGCCCATGCCCATTCAGACGCGCTTTCCCGCATACCGAGCACGTAAATTTGGCTGTCGCTTGGTGAGTGGAACGCTGCGAAATGTGTGAGCACTGCGCGAATCCACGCATACACTTCTTTCGGATCTCCGCTAACCCCGATTGCACAGCGCGGCGGCGGGAGTTTTTCCTGCTCTGATTTTTCGCCGCCCAGCATCGGATTCCGGTACAGTTGAACGGTTACCGGCGTTTCGCTGAGCAGCTTCGAGTCGCGCTCAAGCCGTTCCGCTTCGCGCAGCAGCGCGGGAACCGCTTCATCGCCTTTTTGTCGCAGCACATATTCCACCGTTGATGGACGCGTTCCCAATCCCAAACGGATCGTACCGAAGTCGGCATCGGTCACGCGGCGCTCCCACAAACGAGTGCCGCTGCGCCCGTTTTCGGTTGAACCATCAATAATCGTTGTGTCTTTTAGACTAGGGAATGTGTACTGATAGTAATCGCGCTGCTGCGTATGAGAAACTTCCATCTCGCGGCGCATTTGGATGAGACGTTCAAGATATTCGCGCGTGCGCTGGCGGCGCAGGCGAAACCCGCGCCACGCATTGTACCCGGCAATCGAGGTAGAGATCACGACGGCAAGCGCCATCGGGATCAAGAATGCAACGCTCGAACCGGGTGAGCTTCCGCTAATGAGCACGTACCCCAAAATGGTGATAAGTGGCACAAGTGACTGCCAAAGCGGTTGCGAACCTGAATCGTCTTTGGGAGGATTTGGGATTTCGACTTCACCAACCGGCAGTTCCGGTTGAATGCGTGGTGGGCGGTCAAGAAAGGTGGTGTTGGTCACAAATTGCCCTCACATCCTGCTGGCGGCGAATGTCTAACCAAGTTATCTTTATTTTCACACACAATACAGTGAAATTATGCTAGATATGAGTTGAGATTTCAAATCCTAGAGGCACTCCATGACCTACTTCTGCACACGCTGTAAACTGACCTCTGAAGACGGAAATCGTTGGTGCCAAGAAATTGACTGCCCAGCGGGGGCATCGCCCCGACTTTTTCAGACCGGAGATACGCTTGGTACGCTGACGATCCTTAATCGGGTACGGGTACTGCCCATCAGCAGTATTTACGTGGTGGAATGGGACAAAAAGCGCTACTTCATGAAGATCGCCAATCCCGGCGCTGATTACGAAGATCGGTTGAAAGATGAAGCTTCCGCGCTTAAGCAAATCACGCTGAAAAGTTCAAAACGCCAGAAGACTGGGCTGCCCCGTTGGGTTCAACATCCCGAAGTCAACCCCGATGCGTTCGGTATTGTCTCTTACCGCGACGAGCCACGTGTTTACTTCTTGATGGAGTATGTCGATGGGACGATCCTCTACGATTATCTGCTGGATAACCCACAGCCTTGGCACAAACACGTTGGCTGGTTTCTGCAAACACTCGCACGCGGGTTGATGCTTCAGCACAGCATCACCGACAAGGCGAACATGAGCCTGAATCCCGAAACGATTCTCGTTTACAAGAACAATGCAAATGTGCCGCAACCGCTTATCCTTGATCTCGGTCTGCTTGTACCTTTCCGCAATGACGATGGAAAGCCTAAGCATCTGCTCCGTGCTGAAGAAGCGCAGTGGCGGCGGTTCACGCTGCCAGCGTATCTGCCTCCCGTCTTGTTGAACGGCGGGGATGTTAGCGTGAGTGATGATCTGTTCGTGATTGGGTTGATTGGCTACGAAATGCTCGCAGGAAGACCAACATACCCCTATGAGCGCCGCCCCGAATCATCTGTGCGTAAAGACATCGCCAGCCAGTATGTACCGTCGCTAAATCGTACTGATTTGCCGCGAGGCAAACGTGGAAGCGGGCGGAATACGCGATCAAAGGCTCAACAGACGACATCCGATGCTGACATTATCGATATGCGTCGTGTGATCCGTCGTGCGCTGAGTGTGGAGGAGCGTGGAGATTACCGTCGATATCCCTCGATCCACGATTTCGTGTCCGACTTATCCAGTCTGTACGGTCCGGTGCTAGAAAAAAGGCGTCTGCGCGTATTTTTGACATACTTGGCAGCCGGGGCTGGTATCGCGTTGGCGGGCGGCATCGCGCTTTCGCTGATCTGGTCGCTGTTCAGTGCGCTTCTTGGTGCAAGCTAAACGAATAGGGCTGGGGCGAGCCTCGCGGCACGTCCCAGCAAAGCCACTACCGGTATCGTTTGAGTTCCGCTTCGGTGTCTGCGATCCATCCTTCTATTTCACTTGCGCGAGGATGCTTGTGATGAATCGCCGCGCGCCAATCATTGATCGCGCTTTTTAAATCCCCTTTTGCCTTAAACGCACTTCCACGATTGTTCAAGGCAAAGGCATAATCCGGCTTCAGGCGAATTGCTTCGGTGTAGTCCGCAATTGCGTCGTCGTATCGACCTTTTCGATAAAATTCAATACCTCGATTATAATATGCGTCTGTATAATCAGGGTTGAGTCGGATAGCAGTCGTGTAGTCTGCTATAGCATTATCGTCGTCCCCTTGTTTTCTCCGCGCATTCCCACGACGAAAGTAAGCTTTTGCAAAATCCGGCTTCAAGCGGATTGCTTCGGTAAAATCAGCGATTTTACCATCGAGATCTTTATCTGAACGCAGTCTGCCACGTTCGAAATATGCTTCCGCGGATGGAAGTTCCGGCGCGGATAGTTGTGGTTGGGGGCGCTGAAACTCGGCGAAAGCCAATTCCAAGTCGTGAATTACCCCCTCAATGTGATCAAGAAAGTGCGCACCTGCATTCAAGACTGGTGCATGGATACGGCACAAGGAACGGAGCGACTCTGGAAGATCGGTTGTAAGCGGCATACTTGCATCCAGAATGCGAAGCGGGAGAATTGGCTTGTTCAGCTTAAGAGCGGTTTCGATTTCGCTTCGTACGTAGTCGATTTCGGATTTCGCTTCTTTTTCTTTGAGTATACTCACCCAGTTTGGACCGATGATAACGATCACGACATCGCATTCCCGGATTTTCGATTCGAAGTACAGTTGGAAATCGGCAAAAGCGCGCATTCCATCAAAGTCCATGAACACGTTTTCGCGCTGATACTTATGGATCAGCCAGTCACGAATACGTTCTACGAATTCCTTGTTGTCTGCTCGACGGTATGAGATAAAGACTTTTCGGATTGTGTTCATGAGCAAATGAGCGGATACCGTGATCAATCTACGAATCGAAGAAAATTATATCGCGATTGCGCGCCAGACTATGAGTTACAATAAATAAATCTGTGGTTTTTCCAATAAAAAGCGTCCAATTGTCACGGACGGACATTGGACGCTCCTTGTTTAACCGATTTTCACACCCTGCAAACGGGTCGTGTATTTCTGGTGAAAAATACCCAATAGCCAGCCGACGACGAGCTTACCCGTCTTGCTGCGCGGCTTCCCACATACGCACAGAGCGTTCAATTTCCTGTGACATTTCGTCGCACTTCTTGGCGAGCATGTCGATTTGCGGCTTAATGCGCGCCAGATAGCGCTCGACCGCCAGACCGCCGACCGCGCCAATAAAGGCGGTCGTGCGCAGAATCATCATCTGAAGTTCCAACGTTGCCGATACAACCTTCAGCACAGCCGCTGCGGTGCCAAAGCCACGACTGATATTCCGGACTTTGTCCGGCTCCATGTACCGTTCTTGACTGGCGGAAAACATGCGCATTCACCCTATCGGCTAATAAATCTTGCTGAAAGTATCGTTGAGGTTGCTGACGAGTCCGGAGACGCGCTGATCGGCACGTTCGACCACTTGGGCGGCATTTTCGACACCGACCTGTGTGCGCGGGACGATCCCACCGCTGCCGGCGATTTCGTTCAGGCGGGGCAGAAGCAAGCCTTGAACTTCGCTCTTGAACTGCTCGGCGTCTTCACCACGCCAGCAGCCGTCTACGACTTGGCGCAGATAAGTTTCAAATTCTTGAATGACTTCTTGCTGAATGCGGTTAATCTGCTTATTGATCTCGCTCAGCACTTCGTTGAGGACACGACGGGCAAGATGCAGCAGTACGTTTTTTGACATGGTTGCTCGCTTCCTTGGTTTAGACTACGACCCGTATTGATTCTTGGAATCTGCTTGTGTCACGCGCTTGAGCTGCTCAAGTTCACGCTCGACATAACGCGCACGTTCTTCGAGCTTTTGTGCTAATCGGTCAGTCGATGAGCAGAGCGTCAGATTGACAGCGTTTTGGAATTCCGTCCCGCCTTTGCCAATTAGCGCGCCATCTGCAATCAAACGGGCATTCGCCTGCATCTTCTCACGAACACTGCGCAGTTGATTTGCCGAATCCCGCAGTGTCTTGATCATTTCGAGCATATCCCGCTCACGATATTGAATACGACTAGGAGCCATTGGATGATCCTTGGGTTAGCGATTTACGGCGATGTGGTTATTCGGTCGGTAAACAGCTGCATGCTTCGTCTTCGGCGGAGTCCATCACGGCGTTGATTTCACGCGTGGTTTGGCTCGCCAATGTGAGCGCGGCGCGCAGCCGGTTGACTGCGACCATGACTTCACCATCCATTTGCTGATAAAACGCAGTTGCAGCATCGGCAATCCAGCCACCATTCCGCAGCATATCAAGGTTGCGGTTGATGTTGGTGATCACCTGCTGAACGGCTGCCGATTCTTGGTCAAAGGAACCGGCGAGTGTTTGAATCTTTTCCCGGTCAACAGAGATTATATCGTTCACG
>JAPKMU010000269.1 GCA_026645745.1 Anaerolineae bacterium
AGTACAGCAAAACGATGGTTGTTCAAGATTACTCCTCAGAAACATAGGTTAGGCAAAAACAACAGCCTACTCTGTAGTACGCATAACACGACAGAAGAGTTTCGGTCTTAATCACCCGGACGAAGCGCATCCAAGACCGGTTCAAGTACGCTTTCGGTCAATTCGTAATGATCCTCAGAACTGGATATCAGCGCAACATACCAACTTCCGGTCACTCCTTCGGCTATCGCGACGGTGAGTTTTAGCCCGTCTTCGGCTCGACCATCGTACAAGGTGTAGAAGAAGGTTTGACCTTGAAATGTCCCAATTGATGTGCCGATATCCCATCCTAACTCGCCTTCCAAAAGCGTGATCAGTGCATCGGATTGGAATCCGGCAATTCCTTGAATGACGAGGATGCGCGTCGGGTCATCATAAGCGATATACCAACCGTTCCCCCAATCATACCAGTCGTCTGGCATCACGCCTTCGAGATCATAGAAAGGGTCTTCAAAGGGAGCGAGGACGATTTCACCGGGTTCACGCGTATTAGCATAGAACGTTAGCTGGACATCGCTGATACACGTCGAATCGGGCTGATGGCTCGGATCGCTGAGAAATGCGCGGGTGATGCTCATGGCGCATTCGTTTGACACGCTGACGCCGTGTCCGACGCCTTGAAACTCATAAAGGTAGCCGTTGGCGTAGTTGGACGCGACTCGCTCATTGAAGTGCGGCGGCGTGATTGGATCAAGCTGACCGGAGAGAATCAAGGTAGGGGTTGTGCTGGTGACGGGCTGGTTTTCATTGGTTTCTCCTGCGCCCGCGCCCCAAAATTCACACAGCGCTGTCATAGCCACCGGACTCAGGGTGACGGTTGCTTCCATGAATTCTTGTAAGCGGGGTTCAACCTCTGCCGGAGCGAAGATTTCGCCTCCAAAACCGAATTCGTCATGACATTGGACGGCGATTGTTTGACCGATGCTGATCCCATCTCCACTGGCAAGCACCCCGCCATAGATGAGATTTGCCGTTCCAAATTCACCGAAGCTGACTTCAGTGATGACCGCAGGGAGGAGCGGGATCAATTCCGTCGAATACAACGATTGGAAGATCAAGTTGATCAGCGTGTCGCCGGTATACAACACGTTAAACACCTGCTCGGTCAGCGGGTGGGTGATTCGTTCCAGAACAGGGCTTTCATCCAGCCAGTAAACCGTATCCCAGAAGTAGTACCCCAGATCGGGATAGGCGGCGCTGCAAATTGGATCGGCGGCACACAGATCAAACAGTGTGTTTAATGCGCCCTGCACGCTTGATGGACTGGAGCCGAACAGGTCGATTTCCAACGGGTATGCCGAATCAAGAATTACGGAACGAATCCCTTGCGGTGTATCACGGAGCGCGGTTTGCGCCAACCGTGTCCCGTAGCTGATTCCAAGGAGATTCCACTCGTCATAACCAAGTGCGGTACGCAAATCGTCGAGGTCTTGCGCGCTTTCCCGCGTGTTGAACTGGGAGAAATCGACGCCCGAAAGCTGGAGTCTGCCTCGGCAGTCGCGGAGTTGGTTGATCGCGCTCGGCAGTACCTCCGCTCGTGGTCGCGTATCAGCCAAACTGCGATTTGACCAATCCGAGAAATTTTGGCACGCGAGCGCGGGTTCAGAGAAGCCTGTCCCTCGTTGATCAAAGAAGATCACGTCGCGGTCTTCGAGGAACGGCGAGAAGTTCTGCTCAAAGCTCAGGCTGAGCATTTCTAAAGTATCTGCACCCGGTCCCCCATCCAAATAGACAACCGGATCGGCGGCATGGTTGGGGTTTTCGCTGCGGAAGATCGCAACCGCCAACCGCATCATTCCAGCTTCGGGGATGGCATTTCCCGAAACATCACGCGCCCCCGGAACGGTCAGATAGCCACATTCGACTGTGCGTTCTGGCGGAATTTCAAACATGCAAGTTGCAGGTGTAAAAATGGGTGCTTCTTGTGCGACGATTGGAACGGCACTGAGGGCGGACACTGCGACGACAATGAGCATCAAAGTACGGAGCAAGTTTTTCACGACATCTCCAGAGGACAATGTTTCCCTCATCAAGTGTTGCGCAATTGTGTTAACTCCACAATTAAGATCGAAAAAGTGGGAACTCTTGTGGATTTGCTGTCGTCTTATGCAAGTACGGATGTTTGAAAGGACATGAGTCATGCTTCGTGTGAAAATGATGGTTACAGCGGTCATTGCCGTGTTAGCGCTGGCGCTGGTGAGCGGTGCGGAAATTCAAGCTCAAGATGTCACCCCGGACGCACCTGTGAGCGGAATTACCCGGAATACGATTATGGTTAGCGGCGTGGGTACAGCATCGGGTGAGCCGGATGTCGCGTATGTGGAAATCGGCGTCGAGACGGTAGACCCGAACTTGTCGGAAGCATTCGACAGTGCAAATGCGCAGATCACCGCTGTAATTGATGCGATCGTGGGGATGGGAATCGCACGCGAAGATATTCAGACCACGTACTTGAATGTGTACCAAGAAGACATCTATGATCCGAACACAGGCGTAAACACGGGTGAATTTCGCTTCCATGTGCAGAATTTCGTGCGTGTAACCGTCCGCAATATCGAGCAAGTGGGCGAAGTCGTCACGACTGGCGTGAATGCAGGCGCGAATCGCGTAAATGGACTGACCTTCGGCATTCTGGATCAAACGGCGATTGCCAGTGAAGCGCGGATTGATGCGGTTGCGGATGCCCGCCAACGCGCTCAGGAGTTGGCGGCGGCATTCGGGATGCAAATCGGTGAACTCGTGTATGTTGAGGAGATCGTCGGCTCGAATGTGTACCCAGTAGCATACGGTCGCGGCGGCGGCATGGATATCGCGCAGTCGGTTCCGGTTGAAGGGGGACAGCTTCAGTTGAGCATCCAGATTGAAGCTGTGTTTGAACTGGTGAATCCGTAAGCGATCCGAGTATCGCGGTACAAAGGGCGGAGGAAACACATCTCCGCCCTTTCGCTTTTTAGGGGAAATCTCGCTACCATCACATTAGAAATTATTCATTGGAGCGTCTGTGACCCCTCTCATTGTGAGCAATTTTTCGCGTATCGTGATCGCTTTGATCCTGTTGTTGATGCCGCTTGTTCTCCTTACCGGATACGTCTTGATGTACTTCACCCGCAAAAATAACATGTTCACGCCGCTGCAGGTCAGTTTCATCCGGGCGACTCATGGACATGCGGCTGTTCTATCCATTCTCTCGATTATTTGTCAGCTTCTGATCGATCTGCTGCCGTCACAAGACGGTCTTGCTTGGTACGTCCGCATCGGCGCAATGATTTCTCCGCTTTTGATCATCGCGGGTACGGTTTTCGGGCTGCCCGATGAAACCGGAAAACCAAGGCGCTTATATATCCTTGTCACGGTCGGCGCGGTCGGGCTTGGCGTAAGTTTAGTCGCGCTCGCCGTTGGTCTTCTGCTCATCGACTTCATGTCCTAACCAGCGGCGGCGCTGTCGAACTTACGGGTTGTATACCTGTATGCGCTTCGCGGGCGTCCGCTGCGCTAGGCGATTTACGCGGGCGCGGACTTCGGCGGCAATCTCCGCTTTATCGACCGTCAAAAGCTGGCGATCCCGCATGACGACTTGACCATTCACGATAGTGGTTCGCACATCACTGGCGCGCGTGTTGTAGACCAAACTCGCTGTGATGCTGTGCAGCGGTTGGTGATGCATTCCATTCAAGTCGACCAGAATGAGATCGGCAAGATACCCCGGTTCCACTGAACCTAATTGATCGCCCATGCCAATTACTTGAGCGCTTTCGCGGGTGGCAATATAGAGTGCTTCGGGGATGGGGAGATTTTCCGCGACACCCGTTGTCATCTTCTGAATCATGGGCATTAAGCGCAGGGATTCCCAAATATCGAGCGTGTTGTTGCTCACCGCGCCGTCGGTCGCCAAGCCGACTGGAACGCCTGCCGCGCGGAATTGGAGCAGGGGTGCCGCTCCCATCGCCAGCTTCATGTAGGTTTTAGGCGCATGGGCGACCCCTGTTTTGACTTTCGCCATGATCTCGATGTCGGATGGAGTTGCACCCAACACATGCGCGAGAATTGTGGGAACTTCAAACACGCCTGTTTGCTGAAGCACTTGAATCGGCGTCTGTCCGCGTTTTTCAAGGCTCGACTGTGTTTGCTGCGGCGTTTCGGCGGCATGAATATGAATGCCAACGTTCAGCCGTTTTGCTGCTTCCACGCTGGCGCGCAAGAAGTCGTCGTCACAGGTGTAGGGGGCGTGCGGAGCCATCCACGTCCGAATTCTCCCACCGGCAGCACCTTGAAAATCGCGCACCCAATCGGCGGTTTCGCGGATTTTGTCATGCCCTTGACTGCCGAAGATCGCCCACGCGAGCAGCGCACGCGCACCGATTTTCTCGACTGCGTGAGCGGCACGATCCATGAAGAAGTAATGATCGGCGGTTGTGGTGACGCCGCTTTCGAGCATCTCCGCAAAGCCGAGCAGCGTTCCCCAATACACGTCATCCGGCTCTAGGTTGCTTTCGAGCGGCCACATGAAGTCATTAAACCAACGGTCAATATTGACATCCTCTGCCAGCCCCCGAAAGATCACCATCGGGACATGGGCGTGTGTGTTGATCAAACCCGGCATGGCGAGGAGTCCTGCGGCGTCGATCACATCTCGAAATTGTGATGGATCAATGCCAGTCGGAACAATTCGCTCAATACGATTTCCCGTAATTACGATGTCGTGATCGCGCAGAATGGATGCGCTTGGGGTGTGCTTATCGCCGGTGATCTGCAAAACATCGGCGCGGCGGATCAGAAGATCGCTCATGGTCGCCCTTTCGATGAGGCTTAATCAAGTGGACTGATATGGTAGCACTCGGTCAGCGAAAGGGCAGATAGAATAAGGGTGTAAATTTCCTTTTCCCCCAACAACAAAATCGTCCATTATCCGCAAATGTGAATGAGGTGGACTGTGCATCAGGATGCACGTCAACATGTCCCGCATAATGTCGTTGTGAACATTGCCGACGGTGCTTTTTTCGGCTTAGGGATGGGGATGGCGTCGTATGTGACGGTTATTCCGCTGTTCCTCGCAACTTTGACTGAATCTGCTGCGCTAATCGGCTTGATCGCGGCGATGCACGAAATCGGTTGGTATCTGCCACAACTTTTAACCGCTCGGCGGGTGGCGGGGCTGCGCCGTTACAAACCGATGGCGGTTCGCATGACGTTGATCGAACGCGTCCCCTACTTTGCGATGGCGATTTTGGCACTGTTTTCGCCGCAAATTGGCAAAGAATTGGCGCTGCTGCTGATGTTCCTGATCATCTCGACACAGGCAATCGGCGGTGGGTTAACCGCAACGGCATGGCAAAGCATGATCGGCAAAATCATGCCTGACCGCGTGCGCGGCACGTTCTATGGTCTTCAAAGCTCGGCGGCGAACCTACTCATGAGCGGCGGCGCGGTCGCGGCAGGGTTTGTGCTCGCGGTTGTGCCTCACCCGTACAACTTCACAATCGCGTTCATGTTTTGCGGTATTTCGATGATGATCTCGTGGATATTCATCTCGATGACGCGCGAATTGGACAGCGAACCGACCGTCGCAGAGGCGGATCGCGGCGATATGAAGCAGTTTGGTCGAAAACTGCGCCAAATTCTGAAAGAGGATGTCAATTTTCGCTGGTTTATCATCGCACGGCTTCTAGCGATGTTCGCTGGACTCGGATTGTATTTCTTCAGCCTATACGCGGTGCGGCGATTTGGCGTGGATGAAGTCGAAGTCGGCGTGATGACAGGGATTCTCATGTTGGCGACCGTCATCACGAACCCGATTCTCGGCGCGTTGGGCGACCGAACCAGCCATCGCTTAATGTATGCTTTCGCGGTGCTGTTGGCGGGGATCAGCGGGGCGGTGGCGATGCTTGCGCCGGATGCGAGCTGGATGTACGTCGCGTTCGCGTTGATGGGCGCAGCGAAGGCTGGATTGTGGACGATTCCGCTGCCGCTGACCACACAGTTTGGTCGTGAGAGCGACCGTCCGTATTACATTGGCTTGGCGAATACTCTGATCGCGCCGGGGGCGATTGTCGCGCCGATTCTCGGCGGTGCGTTGGCGGAAGGTGCGAATTTTGGTGCGGCATTTATCGTTGCGGCGGTCGCAGGCGTGATCGGCGCGGCGGTGCTCGTGTTCATCGTGCGCGAACCGCGCAGTGTCGCCTACCCAATTCAAGGGGCAGAAAACGCGTTCGCGGTCACGGGCGGGGATTGATTTAGAGCATCGCAGTTGCTCTGGCACTAACCCTTAGAAAGGGACTTGAAATCTTCTAGTCCCTGAAGCCGCGTTCTATAGTGGGCTTCCATCGATCAAAATCGCCGCCACTACGGATGAGACGATTTCTGCTCCTACGCTGATCGCAAAACCCTGATTTTTGCTGACTAACGCGTAAAGAATGATACCTGAAGCAACCAAAAGGACTATTACCGCAAGTCGATAATCTGTTTTTGATGATGTTACCCATGCGGAAAGCACCGCTCCAGTGAGCATGCTCCCAAATACCGTTAACCGAATGGCATCTTCGGTTAGCCAATCAACTAGCGAATCAGATAAGGTTACTATCCCCAACACAAAGCTTGCCACTATGATCAGCAGCAGTCCGAAAATTTCGTCGGTAATGATGTGCGGGGCAATTGTGTGGATAATGGCAGAGTAAATGATGAGCGCAAGTATTACCAGCATACTTACGAAGAATTCAATCCAAATACCGTGGGTGTGAGCATTCTGGTCAATCAAAGGACTAATGTCAGTCATTGGGTATCCAAAGAACATTCCATAGACTGCAATAAGCAGGATTATGGCGAATATCAGACTCACGAATAGATTTTTTCCGTCTTCCCACGTGAGATAAACGATATAAGTTAGAAGACCAATCGCAAATTCGGTGCTCAGATTTAACGAGAATATTCGATCTAGATTCGCAAGCCCATTCAGAATTGGTGAGTGAGCTTTGGCGACAAGGTAAAGCCCTGCTGCCATGATAGCGATAATAAATAGTCGCGTCCCTCGATTGGAAATGGTTTGTGCAATTAAGGTCGCACCAACGGCAAGAACAAAACAAGCGATGATTACAAAAACTACTGGGGAAGACTCAATTTGTTCTAGAAATTCAGTGATGCCTGAAAGCATATTGTCTAGCATGAGTTGTCCCCCCTACCGTGAAGCAACTATAAGTAAAAATACGATAAGTGCTTTTCGGAAGTTGCTTACACTAAAAATTTGGGGGTATATATGATTTGATCAATTAAATGTCCATTAAATGCAATAGAAAGCATTTTAGGTAATATGATTGAATCAGGACGGGCTTCCACACGTAAGATGTGAGTTAATGCCAAAGCTAAAGGTATTATGGGGGTTTAATAGCACTTAGCTGTGCCCAGTATCGCTATACTGAACCCATTCAGAACGTAATATCTGCCATATACGTCGCGTCTAGTCTATTGTAGAATAATGAAATCAGGTGGCGGTTCTGCTGCCTGATCACCCTCGTTATACCCTGCGCCAACTAACCTCAGGGTAGTCGAACACATCAGGAGCAGTATGAATCCTTTTGATCGTCTGGGCTTGCGCGGCGAACTCGTGCAAGCCGTTATGGAACTGGGCTATGAGAATCCCACGCCAATTCAAGAAGGGGCGATCCCAGCACTGCTGGGCGGGCGTGATGTTCTCGGACAAGCCCAGACGGGGACGGGCAAAACCGCAGCCTTCGCGCTGCCGTTGCTCGAACGTATTCAGCTTGAACTGCGTCAGCCTCAGGGCTTGATCCTTGCCCCCACGCGTGAACTGGCGGTTCAGGTCGCTGAAGCGGTGATCCAGTATGGAAAGA
>JAPKMU010000026.1 GCA_026645745.1 Anaerolineae bacterium
GCGTGACCGAATGGCATAGATTACATGACCACACCGCGCCATCAGGCATTGGGCGCATTTGCTGGAATGCCGTCGCGCCGACCGCCGGATCAGCCGCTTCTACAGCCGCGATCAATTCAGGGGTAAGCCCTGAATCGCTGCCGCTGGCGGCTTCTTCAGTCGATTCTGCTGCTGCGCCGCCGGGGATTTCAGGCGTCGCCGGAACATCCTGAAGCGTATACAGATATGCGACAATTGCTTGGAATTCTTCCGGCGGCAGCACTTCCGGGTTCGCGTAGTGCTGCGGCATCAGGTTCGGGGTGAATTCCATGCCGTTATCGCGCCGCACCTGAATATATTCGTTCGGATGCGTGATCGAAGCGTAAATATAGTCGAGCGCCGACTCATAACCGGGGACTTCTGCCCCGCGCTGCGCGACATTCCACAAACCGGGTCCGATCAGAATCATCTCATCCGGCGTGACCGAATGACACAGACTGCACGCCCATTGAGCGCCGTCCGGCATAACGCGCATTTGTTGGAATGCGGCTGCTCCGAGCGTCGGATCAGCGGCGGCGGCAGCAGCAGCAAATTCGGGACTGACTGCGGACGCAGTCTCGCCTGAGACGGCTTCCGTAGCTTCAGGCTGCGCGGTTGGTTCTGCCGGAATTGGCGTTGCCGTCGCTGGCACTGGCGTTTCTGTGGGAACAGGAGTCTCAGTTGGGGGTAGGGTTGGCGTGATCGTCGCGGTCGGCGGCACAGGCGTATTCGTGAATGTTGCCGTCGGCGCGATAGATGTCTCGTAAGCGAATGTTTCTGCTGCCGCGACGTTTGTCGCTTGCGCATCAGCCGCCCATTCCGGTGTAGCCACCGTGCCGCACGCCGAAATTAACAGCGCCGCTGCAAGGGCAAGGACAAAGGAAATCAAACGGATCGGCTTGCCGATCATGGGGCGTTTCCCTTCAAATTCGTGTATTGTGACGAAATGAACAAGTCCGGTCAGTATACATGATCGGCTTAATGCCTTGCAATATCGCCCGCACGGGTACGGGCGTGTTTAGAGTCTCGCCGCGAAGGCGCGAATCTGCGCCGCTGCGCCGCTTAGTATCGGCTTGCCATGCCCGAAGCACGCAACTTCGGCATCCAGCGGGGCGATGCGATCTTTGATCGAGCGCGTATTTTGCTCGTAATCGACGAACAGCCCCGGCGGAAGGCGTCGCACACCCATGATATGCATGAGCGCATCCCCGATGAATAACACGCGCTTATCTGGCTGCCAAAAGCTGACATGCCCCGGTGCGTGACCGGGCGTAAATATCACGTGAACGCCGCCGAATGTCTCCGCGATGAGGTCGCCATCTGCAACTGTGCGATGCAGCGGTGACGGCTTACTCGCCTTCCAAGGGAACGGATACAGCAGTTTTTGCGCTCCGTGCAGTTTTTCCTTATCGCCGCGTGTGACAGCGGTTTCGGCGCGGATAACCGCCGCTTCGAGATCATGGGCGATCACCTGTGCGCCTGTTGCTTCCGCCAACAGCGGCAGACTGCCAATATGGTCAATGTGCGCGTGCGTGATCAAAATGCGTTTTATGCTGGAGGGTGTGCGCCCGCTTGCCGAAAGTTGATCGAGGATGCTTTTGCCTGCGCTGGCAAGTCCTGCGTCGATCAGCGAATGTTCCCCGTTTCCATCGTCGGTCAGGTAAACGCGACCCATCAACAATCCGGTGAACGTGTACAAGCCGGGAATAATCGTTTGGAGCATATGCCTAGAATCCTGTCGTTTCGGGGCGGCGATAGTGGATCAGCCGCTGAAGTACTTTTAGCTCATATGGATAATCATACCATTCCAATTTGTAGCGCCAGCCTGAGAGAGTCTTGAGCATCGCGCGCATACTCCCACGCAAGCGCATATCCGTCACAGTTGGGTAGTAGGCGTTAACAACGGATTCGAAATCGCGCACGCGCCGCCGAATTTTATCCTTGAACCAAGGCGTTCCCGGATCACGCCGGAGCGCGAACGATCCCCATTCCGCGCTGATCCAGCCTTCAAGGGTAGTCGGAAAGTGAAAGCCGAGCCGCTTAGTTTCCTCGTACATCGCGTTTCCGTCCTGTGGCACAGGCGTGTAGATATAGAGAATGAGTTCGGTCGCCGGGTTGATCGCCTTTACTTTGCGGATAAATTTCAGCGTCTTATCCATATCCGCTTCTGGGTCAGGTGGGTTACCGAGGACGAACGAAAGTTCCGGCACGATGCCGTAATGCTTCATCCGTTCGACGATGGCGAGTGTTTGTTCAGTGCCGCTCTTGCCGCCTTTGTTCATGATCTTGAGCGTTTCATCGTCGCCGCTTTCCGCGCCCATAAAGATCATTTTCGCGCCGCTGCGCTTGATCTTCTCAAAGGTTTGGTCACTGTAGCCCATCAGGGTATCGACGCGCCCTAACCCCCACCAGTTAATCCCATAGCGCGTGATTCGGTCAGCAATTTCGGCGGTGCGCGCTTCGCTCACGAAAAAATCCATGTCGGTAAACTCAAGCCCGTCAATCGCGTAGCGATCATGCAGATGACCGACGATTTCACCGACGCGGGCGGCGCTTTCGCTCAACCAGCGCTGTTTGGACATGGCGACGACCGCGCAAAAACTGCACGCGAATGGGCATCCGAAGCTCGTATGATGTGAGAGCACGCGCGATCCCAGATAGCTCCGGTTGATATAGCTAGGCACATCGATTTTGGCGTATGGGTAGCGCGGGAGATTATCGAGCGGCACAAACGGCGCACGCGGGTTGACTTTGATCGCGTCGTTCTCCCGATACGCTAGCGAGGGCGTATCATGGAGCGCGCCGCCGTTAAAAAACGCATCGACAAACTGGCGGAACGGTGCTTCACCTTGCCCTTGAATCACATAATCAACATAGCGGCTGTTGAGGACAACATCGCTGTGCTGTGTAGGAAAGTATCCACCCCATAAGATCGTCAGATCGGGCAAGGCGGCTTTCACCTGCTGGCACACAGGCACAGCTTGGCGAAGCTGTGGACCTGCCATCACGGTGACGGCAAGGAGTTTTGCGCCGGTTTCGCGTGCTTTTTCGAGAATGGTTTGAGCCGGATCGCTGATCAGATTGCCGTCGATCAGCACAAAGTCGTAGTCATCTTCCAGCACGGCGGCGATTGCCAGAAGTGACAGCGGAAGCCGCTGTTTGCCGGGGGAGGTGCTGATCGGGTTATAAAACAAAATCGTTGGGCGCATGGTATCCTAAACAGAGAACGCATTGCGACCAGTAAACTATACCCGGTATATACGAGAATGACGACTTACCCGACGCTCTCCCTGATCTTGGATTGGACATGTGACTACTTTGAGCCAGAACCGCCCACCTTGTATGAGTTTCAGGATGGAGTTTCGGTTGCATCGCTGCACAATTGGCAGCCGGATAAACGGTTCGATCACCGGTGGGTGGCGTGGCTGCAAAAATGGTTCACGCTCGAAATCACGGATGTTTGCGTCAACTATCTGCTGAACATCGATACTGCGCCGTTCGGCACGGAAGTGTATTTGAACGGTGCGCGCTTGGCAGTCTATAACGGAAAGCCGCTCTCGCTCGATGTGACGGATGTAATTACATGGGAATCGAATACGCTGGCGTTTCGCGCGCCGTGCGGCGCAGAAGGCATGTTCACGCGTGTGACTCTCGTGCCGATCCCGTGCAATTGACGTTTTGACGCGCCTGCAAGTAAAATGTGGACGATCTGTTCGTTTTAATGGCGTAATCTCATGCAGCAGTACTACATTTGGACGTTCGGCTGTCAAATGAACACTGCCGATTCGCAGCATCTCGCTTCTGAATTGGAGCGGATGGGCTATCGTGCAGCGCAAGACCCGGATGCCGCCGATATCCATGTTGTAAATACCTGTGTCGTCCGCCAAAGCGCGGAAGATAAGGCGATGACGCGACTGGGTATGCTCGGAAAACTCAAGCGTCAGCAGCCTGAGACCGTGATCGGCGTAATGGGCTGTATGGTAGGCGTGCGTGATCCGCTGCACTTGCGGAAGAAACTCCCCTACGTGGACGTTTTTATGCCGCCGTCGGAACCCGCGCCGATGGTCGAATTCTTGAGCGGACGAACAAGCGAAAGCGAATTGATCGAACAGGAATCTCAGGCGCGTCATCTGCGTGATCAACTTCAGGATGGCGAGCTGATTCTTCCTGCGCATGAACAGCACAATCTGATCACTGCCCATGTGCCGATTGTGTATGGTTGTTCGCATGCGTGTTCGTTCTGCATTATCCCCTTCCGTCGCGGTGTTGAACGCAGCCGAAGCATTGGTGAAATCGTCGCGCATGTGCGCAGTTTGGCGCAGCAGGGCGTGAAAGAAATCACGCTGCTTGGTCAAATCGTGGATCGTTATGGGATGGATATTCCTGATGGTCCTGATCTGGCGGATTTACTGCGCGTGGTTCACGGTGTTGCGGAAGAGTACGGCGTTGAGCGCCTTCGCTTCTTGACCAGCCATCCGAATTGGATGACGGACAAACTGCTGGATACTGTCGCCGAACTTCCGCGCGTGATGCCGCATATCGAAGTGCCGGTACAGGCGGGCGATAATGAAGTATTGGAACGCATGAAGCGCGGCTATACAGTCGAACAGTATGAGCGTTTGATCGACAAAATTCGGTCGCGTATTCCCGATGTTGCCATCAACACAGATATCATTGTGGGGTTCTGCGGCGAAACGGATTCCCAATTTCAAAACACATATGACCTGCTTGAACGTTTGAAATTGGATAAAATCCATATTGCGCGGTACAGTCCTCGACCGAATACCGTCAGCGAACGCCGTATGGACGACGATGTTACGGAGGAGGAGAAGAAACGCCGCTCCGATGCGCTTGAAGACCTTCATGCGCGCAACTCGGCTGAGAACAACGCACGGTGGTTAGGGCGAACCGTGCAGGTGCTCGTGGAGGAGCAGCATAAAGGGAAGTGGCGCGGTCGCACGCCTCAGAATAAACTCGTATTTTTCGAGGACAGTGACCGTGAATGGCGTGGTCACGTGGTGGATGTCGAGATCGTGTGGACAGGTCCTTGGAGTATGCAGGGGCGTTTGCCGGGATCGAAACCGACGACCAGCCAAGTTGATCCGCTGATTGTATTTGCGGGGTAGAAGTATTTTGGGAATCTTTTCGCAGTCAGCATATACTTGGATGTACAATCCCAACACATGCCTGTCTGCGCCTCATGGATTGAGGGCAACTGCCGAACGCACAACGGGAGGAAGCCGGCACAATGCCACCTGCTAAGAGCGGTCTATACTATCCCAACAAATTTGCCCGTCTCGCCATCGAAGCGATGGAAGAGATCATGGGGCAGAATGGTCTGAACGGCATTCTGCATCTGGCGCAGCTATCGCAGTACATCAATAACTATCCACCGGATAATCTCGAAAAGCAGTTTGATTTCGCAGATTTCACGGCGTTGAACGTTTCCCTAGAGGAGATGTTCGGTCCGCGTGGTGGTCGTGGTCTGGCGCTTCGCGCCGGTCGCGCAATTTTCGCGGGTGGTTTGCGGTCATTCGGCGCGCTGGCTGGCGTAGGCGATCTTGCCTTTAAGGTTCTGCCGCTGAATGCGAAACTGCGCGTGGGTGTCCCTGCGATGGCGAATATCTTCTCGCAGTTCTCCGACCAAGTTTCCAACGTCTATGAAGAGGGCGGCGATAAGATCGTCTATACGATGGAAACATGTGCGTTGTGTTGGGGACGCAAGACCGACCGCGCGGTATGCTTCATGGGGCAGGGGTTGCTCCAAGAAGGGCTGCGCTGGGTGAGCGGTGGTCGTGAATTCAAAGTGGACATGACCACATGCAAAGCCAAGGGCGACGATATGTCCCGTTTCGTCATTTACAAAGAGCCAATTGCCTAAATGCGATGAAACGACTCATCTGTGCGGTCCTGTGTATCGCCGTTTTGATGACGGCGAGTGCTTGTAATCTCTCCGGCAATGATGCCCCTACGCCGACTCAATCGGGTGGGGGGCGTCCTGCTGTCCAGATTATCTCTCCGCAGGATGGAACGGAGGTGGGAGTTAACCAAGAGGTTGCCATCACCTTTACGTCAACGGATGCGGTCGGTGTGACCCGCGCGCAGCTTTTCATCAACGGTCAAGTCGTCAGCACGCTTTCTCCAAGTCAGACGAGCGGCGTGCCGACCTATTCGGACGTATTCCGTTATACGCCGCGTGAAGCCGGGACGATCACGGCAGAGGTTCGGGTGTATCGCTCTGCAATTGAGAGCGCTCCTGCGACGATTCGCATTGTTGTGCGCGGATCAGTGACGCCCGCAACCACCGCCGCTCCTGCAACCATTATCGTTCCGCCGCCTGTGACTAATGATCCGACTTGTCGTGTCGTTATCGCCTCGAATGTCAATTTGCGGACGGGTCCCGATACGATTTATCCGGTGATCCGTGTGCTCCCTGCCGGGTCAGTGCTGCCCATTACCGGACGACTCGCCACCAATCAATGGTGGCAGGTTCGGGATGGTTTTAATACGGGTTGGGTGAGCAATGGGGTTGTACAGGTTTTCGGCAACTGTTCGCTGATTCCGGTGGTAGCAACGCCGCCGCCGCCAATCATGACCGCGACGCCTTCGCGCACAAATACGCCGGGTATCCCAACGCAGCCGCCGACCGTCACCCCGAGCATCACGGTAACGCCGGGACTGCCCGATCTGGTTGTCACGAGCGTGACGGGGGCATCAACGCTGACGTTGAATGCGGGCAACACGCCTGTGACATCGTCGTACACGGTGCAAATTACGAATACGGGCACGGGTAGGGCAGAGCAGTTTGCCAACACGCTCCAAGTCACGCCGGGGGGTACGGAACTCTCGCTCGGTGTGGTTGGCGGGCTTGATCCGGGTCAAAGTATCGTGCTTCAACTCGATTTGACCTTCACTTCGTCAGGTGTGTTCACCGTGACTGCACGTGCGGATAACTCCAACCAAGTCACCGAAGTGAGCGAGGTCAACAATACCGGCTTTTTCTCGGTAACGGTCAACTCCGCGCCGTAGGAGCAGGAAATCTCCTGCTCCCTCTGGTTGCGCGTTTTCACCTAGTCGCATTACAATTTTCTCATCATGGTAACGCGAGTCCTTTTCCTCACTGCTAACATCCCGTTTGCTTCGAGCATCCGTACAGCGCTCCAAGGAACCGGGCTGTTTGAAGTTCGCCTGTTCAGCTTGCCTGATGCGGCGATTGATTTTCTGCGCGAAAACCCCGTCGAAGCGGCAATCGTTGATTTCACGCTCCCCGGCACGCGCATTGATCAAGTGGTGGAAGGGCTGCGCATGGTATCGCCGCAGCTTGCGATTGTGGCAACCCCGCGCCAACTTGAGGAAGTCGTCCGCCTGCTGCGTCTGCAAAACTCGGTGAATACGCCGTTCAGCGCGCGTTATATTATTCCCGTGCTGGATAAGGCGGTCGCGGATGTGCGCGAAAATCCGCTGCCGCTTCCGTCAACCCGCCCAACACTGCGCCCAAGCGTACCGAGCATGTACGCGATGGATGAGAATACCCCCGTCGTGCCGCTTTCCGCGCCGTATGCGCCGCAGCAGCCCGGTGGAACGGTTGACCCCGCGTTCCAAGAGATTTTGAGTTCCATGGATCCCCCGCCAGAAAACCCGCCGCCGAAGAAGCCGCGCAGCCAATTTGATACGCTCGTCAATTCGATGCGAACGGATCAAAACCGGGGATCGCTGCCCTCGCGCCAGCAGGAATTTGTCGATTTCATTCTGCGCGGCGGGATGAATCCACTGCTCGATCAAATTCAGGAATCGCGCCACACGGACTCCGATACGCCGCCGCTGCACCCACGCCGTCGTGAAGAATTGGCGGCGGAAGAACCGCCGATGCCATCCATCGAAGAAGGCGGAACAGTCAGCGACTTGATCAGCAGTGCGTCCGAGGTGAGTTTCCGTAATGTACTGGCGTTGATGCGCGGCGAAGAAGAAATTGCGGAAGAACTGCCGCCGCCGATCACGTTTGATGATGTGCCGTCGTTCTGGTCGCCCGACGAGGCAGACGAGAATGAGCTGCCGCCGGAATTTGCACCGACAGCACCACCGCCCCCGCGTGATTTACCGGAGTACGATTTCAGCGCTGTTCCGCCGATGCCGGACACGCTCCCGGAAACGCCGCCCCCACCCGATAAGTACAACCCGGCAGCAATTATCCTTCAAGAGAGCGAAGACCCGACCCATTGGACGGGCAAATTCTCGCTTGAAGATTTGATTGCCAATATTGAACGTTATCAATCGGCGCAAAAGCCGCAGATCAAACCGCTGCCCTCGTGGATCAAAGAAAGCCAAGCGCAGCACAAGAAAGCAAAACCCGGCAAGAAAGCGAAGCCGGAACGCCCGCCGCGTGAAGTGTCTGCCGCGCCGCCGATGCCGGAAACACTGCCGGAGTCACCGGTTCCAGCGCAGAGCGACCCGATCAGCTTGAGCCAACAATATGCGGATGAGCCGACGATTCTTTCGGCAGCACAGCGACTTGAATCCGCGCCGCAAGATTTAGAAACCAGTTGGGATACGCCGCGTCAACCGCGTCAGCCATCGCCCGCAGCAGCCGAGTCTTCGCCGCCTTCTGTTCCACCGCCGCCGGAGACGCTGCCCGAACTTCCGCCGCCGGTTGTGTTATCAACGTCGCCGTTTGTGCTCGATGAAAGCGACGAATGGACGCAGTATCCGCCGCCGACCGTGCCTGAACAGGAAGAAGCCTTTCCCGATCATGCGCCGATCATGATAGATGATGATCTCCCGCGCTTTGAGGTCGAGGATTTCAACACCGAATTCGAGCGCCTGTCCGCGTTCGAGATGGCGGCACGTCAAGCGGCAAGCGAGCAAGACGCCGCCGATGCCCAAGAGGCATATCTCGCGCAGTTGGCGCTGAGTTTGACGCAAGTATCGCTTGAACTCACCGCCGAGGCGACTCTGCTCACCTTACAAGGTCAGGGTCAAGAAAGCGGACGCTTGATCGCCTATGCTGGACGGATGGCATCCGAAGATGTCGATGAACTCCGCGCCTTGATCGCCGATGATTGGGATGTAAACGCCGAAGAAGCGCGCGTCCGGTTTGTCACACTGCCATCGACCGGAAAAGATTATCTTCTCTACTCGCGCAAAACGGTTGACGACTTGATTTTGTCGCTCGTGTTCGGTGGTACAACACCGCTGAAAGACATTCGTCGTCAAGGACGCCGCTTGCTTGAGGCGCTCAAGACCGTACCGGAACGCGGCGAAGCCGATGTGATCGCGGCAGCGGCGGCTGTTCTGCCGCCTGTCGCCAATACACCCCCGTCCGCAATCAGCGTTTTGGATGCGCCGGAAGCGGCGAATTATGCCCCATATGCCTGTGTGTGGCTGCTGCGCAACCCGAATCTGCATCTTGACGAGGCGGTGTCACGGGCGATCATTTCCGGCTTGAATACGCAGCTTCGTGAACGTTACTGGCGTATTCAAACCTTGCAAGTGCAGGATGATTATGTCTATCTCCTTGCCGACATCCCCGGCGAGAACCCGCCGTATCAGGTGATCCGTGACCTGAAACGCCGTTCCGCAGAAATTGCCACCAAGACCAACCCCGATCTTTCCGCGAATCTATGGGCGGACAGTTATTTGATCGTTGCCCCCGGTCGCCCGCTCGAAGAGGACGAGATTCACCAATTCATCAACTTTGAGCGCATGGTCTAAAACGCGCGAATTCTTCCGGCAGACATGCTATAATAATCGCTCACATGTTCGCTTCGGGAACGGAGAATTTGCCGA
Source organism: Anaerolineae bacterium (assembly GCA_026645745.1). GTDB lineage: Bacteria > Chloroflexota > Anaerolineae > Aggregatilineales > Phototrophicaceae > Flexifilum. Next base: position 9,802 of record JAPKMU010000026.1, read on the forward strand.
TGAATGCTGTTACGCGTCCGCTGCTTTACCTGATCGACGGTTATGCGTTGGCATATCGTTATTACTTCGCCAGCCGCGAACGCTCGTTTATGACCTCTGCGGGAGAATCAACAACTGCCGTTTTTGGATTCACGCGCATGTTGATGGATGTGCTCGAACGCGAAAAGCCGTTTTATCTGGCAGTCGCCTTTGATGCTGGTATGAGCGGGCGCGACACGTTGTATTCGGGTTACAAAGGCACGCGCGAACAGATGCCCGATGAATTAGAGCGGCAGATCGAGCGCATCGGTGAAATGGTCAAGGCGTTCAACGTGCCGACTTTGAGCCTACCCGGCTATGAAGCGGACGACGTGATCGGCACGGTCAGCCTGCAAGCCGAATCCGATAACCTTGATGTGCGAATCTTCAGCGGTGACCGCGATCTGCTTCAACTTCTCAGCGATCAAACGACGGTGCGCTTGTTCGTCCCACAGGCGAAAGTTCCCGATCAGGTGTACGACGTGGAAGCCTTCCGCGCCAAATACGAATTCGAGCCACATCAATTAATCGACTACAAAGCGCTTGTCGGGGATACCAGTGACAACATTCCCGGCGTCAAAGGCATCGGTGACGGCACAGCGACAAAACTGCTTCAGACGTATGGATCGCTCGATGCGGTCTACGCAAACCTTGACGCACTGACGAAAAGCGTTCGCCAGAAGCTCGAAGACGGGCGCGCAGACGCTTATTTGAGCCAGCAGTTAGCGACGATCAAGCGCGACGTGCCGATCCAACTGGATAAATCATTGTGTGTCACCCACGCCTTTGATCACCGCACGGTCGAAGCGCTGTTCCGCGAGATGGAATTCAACAGCTTGTTTAATCAACTGGGTCGCTTAGGGATACGCCCGAACGGGAACGGCAGCAGTAAACCGGGCGCGAGCGTACAACTTTCGATGTTTGCGATGGACGAGCCGCTTGTTGAACCGGAAACGCCCCTCCCGGCGGTTGTGCCAACGATCATCGTTGACACGCCAGAAAAACTAGCGGCATTGGTGGATGCGCTCAACAGCGCGGCGCTGATCGCTTTTGATACTGAATCGACCAGCAAAGACAAAATGGCGGCGGATTTAGTCGGAATCTCGCTCTCAGTGGATGGCAAGACGGGTTATTACATTCCGGTAGGGCATCACGGTGGCACACAGCTTCCAATGGATACGGTGCTGAATGCGATTCGTCCCGCCATGACAAACCCCGCGATCCCGAAAACCGCGCATAACGCCGTCTATGATCTCGTCGTCCTTCAACGGCATGGTGTTGATGTCAGCCCGATCACGTTCGATACGATGATCGCCGAATGGGTGCGCGATCCGCTCAGTGATGCGCTCGGCTTAAAGCGGTTGGCGCGCGTGCGGCTGCACCAAGATATGACCCCGATTGAGGACTTGATCGGCAAAGGCAAGAACGAGATTACGATGGCGCAAGTCCCCATCGAAACCGCGGGGAATTACGCGGCGGCGGACGCGGTGTTTACGCTCCAACTTGTGCCGCTCCTTACAACCGACCTAGAACCGAAACCGGACGATCCGGCGGTCGATGCGCTGTGGGGGACAGTCAATCCGCCGACATCGCGCGATGTGTTTGATACGCTGGAAATGCCCCTCATTCCAGTGATCGCGGAAATGGTGCAAACGGGCGTACTGCTCGACGTGCCGTATTTGCGCGAGATGAGCGTCCGTTTGAGCGAACAACTTGCCGATCTTCAAGATCAAGTTGATGGGGTGGCGGGCGGCTATGGGCGGATCAACATCAACAGCCCGAAACAGCTCAATGATGTGTTGTTCGGCAAGCTCGGCTTAAAAGTCGAAGGCTTGCGTAAAACGACGCACGGGTATTCAACCGATGCTGCCACGCTCGAAGAACTGCGCGGCGCACACCCGATTGTTGATCTCATCCTGCAATACCGCGAACTCAGCAAACTGCAAGGCACGTATGTCGATGCGCTCCCGGCACTGATCAACCCGCAAACCGGGCGCGTCCATACCGATTTCAACCAGACGGGCGCAAGCACCGGTCGCATGAGCAGCAGCAACCCGAACTTGCAGAACATCCCAATCCGCACCGAAGTTGGGCGCGAAGTGCGCGGGGCGTTTATCGCGCCGCCGGGTTACAAACTCCTGTCAGTCGATTACAGCCAAGTTGAACTGCGCATCATGGCACACATCAGCCAAGAACCGACTCTGCTCGAAGCCTTCCAGCAGGGGCAGGATATTCACGCGGCGACAGCGGCGGTGATCCATAATGTCCCGCTCGAGGCGGTCACGAAAACGATGCGCATCTTCGCCAAGCGCGTGAATTTTGGCATTCTGTACGGGATGGGACCTTTCCGGTTGGCGCGTGACAGCGATCTAACGCTGGCACAAGCGCGGCAGTTCATCGACACGTATTTCCAACGGCTTCCCGGCGTCAAGCGTTATATTGACAGCACAATCGAATTGGCGAAAGACCAGCGCTTCTTAACGACGATGTTTGGGCGGCGGCGGCAGTTCCCCGGCTTATTCGCGGGAAATCGGAATGTTGTCGCCTCGGCAGAACGTGAAGCGATCAACATGCCGATTCAAGGGACGGCGGCGGACATCATGAAGCGGGCGATGATCCGCTTATACGATGAACTCAAGCGGCGCGATCTTGGCGCGCGGCTTTTGCTTCAGGTGCATGACGAACTTGTGCTCGAAGTACCGGATAACACGCTGCACGAAACCGCTGAATTGGTCGTGAGCGTGATGGAAGGCGCGGCGGATCTATCCGCACCGCTCAAGGCGAACGCCGCTTACGGGCAAAACTGGCGCGATTTAGCGGATATTTAGAGAACCACCGATGACGACTCAGCCGCAGAAGCTTCTGATCTATGAACTTGATTTCACCCCGGATGATCTCGCTGCCAACCGGAACGGCAGCCTATCCGACCGCCAGCGCGAACGCTTGCTCCAATGGGATCGCGGCGTTCGCCAAATCATCGGTACTGCAATTCTGATCTTCGCGCTGGCAACCGCCGGAATGATCGGCTTTGAGTTTTTCCGCACAGGCGGCACGCTGGAATTATTCGCGCGGCGGCAGACTCCGTTTGTGCTGATCGTCCTCGCGGTCTTTTTAGGCGTACTGATTTTGACGACGCTGATCGTGCAGATCAACAGCCGCGCGATCAAACGGGGCAAGCTCGCGGTGATCGAAGGCAAGGCGAAGGTTGAAACCTTTGATGTGAGTATGCGCGGCGTGCCGCCGTATACCCTCACCACCGTGCGGATTGAGCGTGCCTTCTTTCGATTTCTTCGCCCCCAAAGCGGCGCGCATTTTGCGGATGGCAAACGTCATCGCATGTATGTGATCCGTATGCCGTTGTTCGTTCGTATCGTTCCGCTCTCGGTTGAACGGTTTTGAACCCTCGGATTATTTTTCTTTGTGGATCACCCGTTTTCGGAAATTGTCAGCGGAGGCGTGGTAAAGATGCTGCGTCGTGTTATACTTTCCTCTAAAGGGGAAAGCTATGCAGCATTTCATCGATCTAGCGGATTATTCAAGTGCAGAGATTCGTGCGCTGGTCGCACGCGCGCTTGAACTGAAACAAGAGTGGAAGAACGGCGGTAATGCGCCGCTTCTGAAGGGTAAAGTGCTGGCGATGGTATTTCAAAAACCGTCGCTGCGCACGCGCGTCTCATTTGATGTTGGTATGCAGCACCTCGGTGGTTCGGCGCTGAATCTGGGTCCTGATGAAATTGGATTGGGCAAGCGCGAAAGTGTGGCAGATGTTGCCCGTTCACTGTCGGCATTCACACAAGGCATTATGGCGCGTGTTTTTGATCATGATCATCTGACACAGCTTGCCGAGTGGGGGAGTGTTCCGGTTATCAACGGCTTGAGCGATCTTCAGCATCCTTGTCAGGCACTTGCTGATGTGCTGACGATCCATGAGGTGTTCGGCAAAGTGGAAGGCGTTCGCGTCACATTTGTAGGTGATGGCAACAACGTCGCGTTTTCGCTGGCGCAAGCGGTCGCGTACTTAGGCGGGCATTTCACGCTTGCTGCTCCGCGTGGTTATGAATTCAGCGAAGAACGCATGGATACCATCGCGGAAATCGCGGAGACGACAGGCGGAACGGTTCAGCTTTTTGAAGACCCACAGGATGCGGTGCGCGGCGCGCATGTCGTTTACACCGATACATGGGTCAGCATGGGGCAGGAACACGAAACGCAGCGCCGGTTACGAACGTTTCAACCCTACCAAGTCAACCGCGATCTGCTCAACTGTGCAGACCGCGACGCGATAGTCATGCACTGCCTGCCCGCGCATCGCGGACAAGAGATTACCGACGAGATTGCCGACAGCCGTCAGTCGGTTGTGTTCCAACAGGCGGAAAATCGGCTGCATGCGCAAAAGGCGGTTCTCGTCACGCTGATGGGCTGATCCACCAGCGTCGTACAGCATTCGACATTGATCGGGTTTAGCAAGGTGAGGGGTCGATGCCCGGAAATCGTGAAGCCTACGAAAACGCGATGAATGCGGGGCATAACGCCGCGTGGGATTTGGAATGGATGGCCGCAGTCGCCGCTTATGGTCGCGCTGTTCAGGAATTTCCCGAAGATCCCGAAGCGCATATCCATCTTGGGCTTGCGCTGCTGGAGTTAGGTCGCCTAGAAGATGCCTTGAAGGTGTATAACCGCGCGCATCACCTTGCGCCGAATGACCCGATCCCGCTCGAAAAGAGCGCTGATGTATTGGAGCGTATGGGGCGTCTGCGTGAAGCCGCGACACAATACATCAACGTGAGCGAAGTCTATCTCGGTCAGCGTGACTTGGATAAGGCGATTGGCAACTGGGAACGGGCGACACGGCTCACACCGGGTTTGATCCCGATTCATGCCAAACTTGCCCAAGCGTATGAGCGCATTGGCGACAAAAAAAAGGCGATCCGCGAGTATTTGACGCTCGCGTTCAACTTTAAGCGCGTCAATGATCTTGAGAAAGCAATCAGGGCGACTCAGCGTGCGCTGCGATTGGATAAGAATAATCCGCAGGTGTTGAACACACTGCGCGCACTCGAAACAGGCGGTGATATTCTCCCGCCGACCGACGAAGCGACCGGCGTTCCGGCGCGCAGCGCCAGTTTTGACCGTGACGCCAAGACGGGAAAACGGGCGACACAATCACGCACATCGCTCAAAATCGAGACGGGCGAAAGTGATCCGCTCGGTCCGATGGGCGAGTCGATGACGCACGCGCTCAACCTGTTGGCGACCTACATCATGGAAGGTAATGCGCTCGACGCTGCGTCGGACGCACTCGCCGCGATGGAGGCGCATCGCCAAGGGGATTTCGACCGCGCGATTCAAGCGTATCAAAAAGCGGAGCCGCGTTTGCGGCATCCGGCATTGAAGATGAATATCGGCGCGCTGCTCATGCTCCGCGACCGCTCCGCTGAAGCCACCAAACCGTTAATGGAAGTCGTTGGACACCCGCAGCTTGGGGCAGGTGCGCTGCATGCGCTCGGTCAAGCGGCGTTTAAGACCGGACGCCAGCGCGAAGCCTGCCGCTTCTTGATCCAAAGCTTGCAAACCGTCGATACCAACCTCACGGTTGACGCGGACGAAGCCGCTGAACTCACGGGAACGTATCGTGAACTGCTTAACGCCTTGAACTCAGTCAACGATGAAGTGCTGGCGAACATCAACCGCCGCTTTATCGAACTGCTGCAAGGCAAAGATTGGAAACAGCGTGTCGCGGATACCCGCCGTCAGCTTTCCGAGACGATGGAAGAGCAGGGCGTGAAGGGTGTGCTGGATATTCTCGCGGCGGAACGCGGCGACAAACTCAGCGAAGCCGTCGGCGCGATTGACCGATATTTGCGCCGGGGTCAGCTTACGCTGGCGATGGACGAAGCGCACCGCGCGGTCGAATTCTCACCGTCGTATCTGCCGATCCATACCCGCATGGCGGAAATCATGGTGCGTGAAGGACGTATGCGCCCCGCCATTCAGAAATACAACGTCGTCGCCAAAGCCTATCTGGCGCGCGGTGAAAATGATCGCGCGGCAGCCATCCTAACCGAAGTCCTGCAGATGGCTCCGCTGGATGTCAGCATCCGCGAAAGCCTGATCGATCTGCTTGAGACGGAAGAAAAATGGTCGGAAGTGCTCGATCAGACGGTTGATCTGGCGGATACACATCACCAACTTGGTAATGTCGATATGTCGCGTGAGACTTTTCAAGCGGCAGAGCGGTTATCGAACCGGATCGGCGCACCCGTCGAGAAAACCGTGCGCATTAAGCACCGCCTTGCTGATCTGGAACAGGCACGTCTTGATCTGCGCCGCGCCCAAAAGATGTACGAAGAAATCATCACGATCTCGCCGGATGACGAACGCGCTCACCGGATGTTGGTCGATATGAACTACCGTCAAGGCAACCAGATCGAAGCGATCCGGCGCTTGGATAAGCTGTTGAGCGTGTATGCGCGTAACAAGCAGATCAACCGGATCACCCAGCTTCTCGAAGAACTGGTCGTTCTTTACCCGAATGACATGGGACTGCGCTCGCGGTTGGCACAGATTTACAAACAGTTGGGGCGCACGCACGACGCGATCGTGCAGCTTGACGCGCTCGGCGAACTTCAGCTTGAAGCCGGACTGCACAAAGAGGCGGCGAACACCATCCGCCAGATTGTCCAGTTGAATCCGGAGAATGTCGAAGATTACCGCAAACTGCTTGGGCAGTTAGGCGGTTAGTGTGGAGAACAACCCGGCGTGGATTTGCGCTACTTCCTGACCAGTCTCACTGCGGGCGACGTGCTGGATATTCTGCTCGTCGCTTGCGTGTTCTTCACGCTCAGTTTTTTTGTGCGTGGAACTCAGGCAATGGCGCTGCTGCGCGGGTTGGTGCTGCTGTTCGGTGCGGCGGTTGTTGTCAGCAGCTTGTTTGATCTCGTCGCGGTGCGTTGGCTGCTCGAACGTGGGCTGACTGTCTTGTTCGTCGCCGTTCCGGTCATTTTTCAGCCGGAACTGCGCCGCTTGCTGGAACGGTTGGGGCGTGCTGGTTTTCTGATCAGTCGGGGTGCGCCAGAATCGACGCGGGCGCGCATCATTGATGATGTTTGCCAAGCGGCGGAACGCTTGAGCGAACGGCGGCATGGCGCGTTGATCGTCCTTGAACGCAGCAGCGGCTTGCAGGAGTACATTCGCACGGGTATTCCACTCAATGGAGATGTGAGTCCTCAACTACTCCTGACGATCTTTTGGCCCAAAACCGAGCTTCACGATGGGGCGGCAATTGTTGACCGGAGCGGCAGAATTGCATCGGCGGCGTCGGTGCTGCCGCTGTCATCGGCGCGCAACCTCGGTCAGCCAAAGCTAGGCACACGTCACCGCGCTGCGATTGGCTTGAGCGAAGTCAGCGATGCGATCTGTGTGATCGTCAGTGAAGAAACCGGGCGCATTTCGATTGCGAACGGCGGGCGTTTGATTCCGCGACTCGACTCCAAACGGATGCGCACGATCCTAAACGCTTTGTACGGCTCTGACCGCACCCAAGCCTTGTCGCTTCCGCAGCGGGTACGCGAACAGGTGAACGATCTGGTTATCCGTCTGCGTGAGCGCAATAACTCCTAAATCATGCAAAAGAATTTTCGCGCGCTCCTCATTGAAAACGCCATCTGGTTTACCGGGTCGCTGATCTTAGCCATCATGGTTTGGATCATCGCGGTATCGCAGAATGATCCCGTCGAGACGTGGCGGCTCAGTCCGCGCGTGCCGATTCGTGTGATCGCCCCGGATGGCATCATCGTCACCGAGCAGAGCGAAATGACCGCATCGGTGCAGCTTCAAGCACAGCGGAGCGTGCGCGAAGCGATGGCAGCCGATGACTTGATCGTGCGTGTTGATGTCCGCGATCTCGCCCCCGGTACGCATATCGTTCCGTTGGAAGTTCAAACTGTGCGTCAAGCGCTCGTCATCGATACCTCGCCGCGTCAGATCACGGTCAGCATTGAAGTCGAAGAATCGCAGCTTAAGCCCGTTGAAGTCGTGATCGCCGCTGAACCCCCGCTCGATTACCGCTACGACGATGCCCAGTTCAGCGTGCTTCAGGCGGTGGTGACTGGACCGCTGAGTTTAGTGGAGCAGGTTGAATCAGCGCGCGTGTCGCTTGATTTGACGGATCAGCGGACGACCTATCAGGGGGCGGCACATCTTGAACCCGTCGATGCCAACGGTGAGGTTGTGGAAGGCGTTACGCTTGAGCCGTCCACTGTCGATGTCACCGTTGCTATTGAACCGCGCGATGATGTGAAACCGATGAGCGTGTTTGTTCCGATTGAAGGCGATCTCCCGCAAGGCTACGTCTTGCGCTCGTTCAGTTATGATCCGCAGCAGGTGTATGTAAGCGGTCCGCCTGATGTGTTGAATGCGATTGGTGATACGCTGTTCACGCCCCCCGTCGATTTCAGCACCCGCACGGGTGATTTTGAACTCACCATCCCGATTCAACTCCCCGATCCGCGCTTGATCTTGATCCCGAATCGGAATGTCACCGTGACGGTAGGCATCGAAGCGCAGATTGTCACCCGCCAGTTGGATGCCGTTCCCGTACAGGTGATCGGCTTGACCGCAGACACACGTATTCAAATCGTGCCCGACTTGGTGACGGTGCTGCTGACCGGACCACAAGCGGCGCTCGAATCACTGCGCGCAACCGATGTGCGGGTGATCGTCGATGTCAGCACGTTGAGTCCGGGCGACAGCGTCTCGCTCACCCCACTCACCACGATTGGCGACGGTACGCTGGCAAACGTGAGCATTCAGGTGATTCCAGCGACGATTGATGTGCGCATGACCGCAGAATCAACTCCGGAAGTGACTCCCCCTCCGTGATCACGTGACTTGTCTGATACACTACGGTATTCCATTCCATCTAGCGCAAAAGAGGCAGGGAGAGATGGCGCGTAAACCGCTGATCGCCCTCGTGGGTCGCCCGAATGTGGGCAAAAGTACATTATTCAATAAGCTGGTCGGCGAGCGTATGGCAGTCACGGATGACGTGCCGGGGACGACGCGCGACCGTTTGCAGTGGGAATTTGACTGGCGCGGGATTTATTTCAATGTCGTGGATACTGGCGGCATCGAAGTGTATCAACCGCGCGGCGAACAGCGTGTGATCAGCGAAGGCAGCGCCGAATTTGTCCCGCAGATCAAAGCGCAAGCGATGATGGCGGTTCAAGATGCGGACGTGGTGATCCTCGTCGTCGATGCGGTCGCCGGGATCACCGCCGCCGATGAAGAAATCGCCACGATTTTGCAGAAAACGAAAAAGCCTGTACTGGTCGCCGCCAACAAAGTCGATCACATCAACCGCACGCTTGAAGCGGTCGAGTTCTTCTCGCTCGGTTTGGGTGAAGTCTTCCCGATCAGCGCGATTCACGGCTTGGGCATTGGTGATCTGCTCGATGCGGTCTACGAAGCACTGCCCGACGATCTCAAGCAGATTGATGATCCCGCCGAACGCGAACACTTGAAGATCGCGATTGTTGGTCGTCCTAACGTCGGCAAGAGCAGTTTGGTCAACAAGCTGTTGGGCGAAGATCGGGTGATCGTCAGCCCGATTGCCGGAACCACGCGCGACGCAATTGACTCGACGATTTCCTATTACGGTGAGCAGATCACGTTAATCGATACGGCAGGGATTCGGCGGCGCGGTCGAATCGAACCCGGAATCGAGAAATTTAGCGTGCTCCGCGCCATGCGCGCCATCGAACGCGCGGATGTGGCGCTTCTATTGGTGGATGCCGTCGAAGGTATCACCGATCAAGATATGCACGTCGCCGGGTACATCATGGACGCGGGCAAGAGCGTCGTGATCTTGATCAACAAATGGGACGCTATCGAAAAAGACAGCATGACGCTTGTCCAATTTGAGCGCGAAGTTCGGGGGAAGTTCGACTTCCTGCCCGATCCGCCGATCTTGTTCATCAGCGCACTCACCGGACAGCGCATTCATCAAGTCTTGGAGACGGCGCAGAAGGTCTGGGAGAATCGCCATTTCCGCATTCCTACATCCGAGATTAACCGGATTGTGCGCGAAGCGATGACGACTCACACGCCGCCTGTGCGCGGGACGCGCCGCCTGAAAATCCTGTATGCGTCACAAGTCGCCGCAAACCCGCCCGTGATCCTGTTCCACGTCAATGATGTACGGTTGGTTCACTTTACCTATAAGCGATTCCTTGAGAATCAAATCCGCAAGTCGTACCCCTTCGCAGGTACGCCGATTCGCATGAGTTTCCGCAACCGCGACAGCGAACCCAGCTAAAGCGTGGTTTGCGCCAATAGTTCGTAAACTTCAATCGGCTTCGTGCGGTTTTTCGCCGTGATGCTGCCGATTGACTGAAGCTGCGCACCGCCGTTCGCATTGAGGCGGTGCGCGAAGGCTTCTTCGACAAGGATTTGCCCCGGTTTGGCGGCTTCTTGTAAGCGTTTGGCGACGTTGACGACATCGCCAATGGCTGTGTAATTGATCGCCATATCCGTCCCGACGTAGCCGACAACTGCCTCGCCCACATGCAGCCCAATTCCGAATGCCAGCGGGTCTTGACGCTGTGCGCTCATTTCGCGGGCAGCCGTTTGAAGCATGAGCGCCGCTTGTGCCGCCTGTGAGACATGATTCTCCTGTACTTCGGGCGCATTAAAGATCGCCATAATGCCATCACCGAGGTACTTATCGAGTGTGCCGCCGTAAGACAAGACCACGTTCGCGGCGAGACTCAAATAATCGTTGAGCATTGCGACGACTGCTTCCGGCGGAAGGTTTTCGCTGTAGGCGCTGTAGCCGCGTATATCCGCGAACAGAATCGAAATCTCCTGCCGCTTCCCGCCTAACTGCACCTGTTCGGGATGCTCAAGGATGAGATCAACGACGCGCGGCGGCACAAACCGCTGGAACATCGTGCGAATTTTCGCCTTCTCGTGTTCTTTGCGGACGCGGAGCGCCTCGTAGTTGCGCGAGTTTTCCAGCGCAATTGCGGCGTAGTCGGTGAGTGCGCTCAACAGGGCGCTGTCGTGACGGGTAAATGCCTGTGCCCGACCGGAAACATTGCGCACCCCCAACACACCGATCACCCGATCACGGATGACCAGTGGTGCGGCAGCCGTCGCGAGCAGTCGCCCGCTCTTTGCGCCTTCCGGCGTCACGATGATCGGCTGTTTGGTTTCGACGACGCGGGCGGCAACCCGATCATCAATCTCTTGACTGAGCCATTCGGCACGCGGATTACCATGCCGCTTGATCGCTTGACAGATCATGCGTGTGCCGCTGCCGCTCGTCAGATACAAGAAGCCTTCTTCAGCATTGGTGAGCTTAACTGCCGCATCGACGATGCGCGGCAGCAGTTGGGGGAGTTCGGTCAGCGCTGTGACGCTTTTACCGATGCTGTAAAGGATATTCAATTCCTGCAAACGAAACTGAAGCTCACGGTTTGAGGCGATCACGCGCTCGGTTAAGGCTTCTTTCTCTTGACGCAGCCGTACATCGTTCAGACTCCGTTCGATGGCGAACAGCATTTCTTCAATCGTGAACGGTTTGCGAATGTAATCGCGGACACCGAGACGATAGACCTCTATCGCAATTTCTTCCGAACCGTAAAACGTCATCAAGATCACCGGCGTGGTGATTCCTCGATCATTCATCGCCTTGAGAACGTCGATTCCGTTCATACGCGGCATTTGGTAATCCAGCAAGATCAGATCAGGATGGTGTTGGGCGATCATGTCCATACACTCCATCCCATCTTTCGCTGTAATCGCGCGGTAGCCGTTTTGTTTGAGGACATAATCGACCACAAACTCACGGTTTTCCTGCCCGTCATCTACCACCAGAATGAGTTCATCCGCCAAAGCGCTAACCCTCAATTCTAAACGCACGACATCATAGAAAATCGGCGATAATCCATATCAGTATATGCCACCACAGCAGAATGTGAAAACACGGATCACGGCTCAACGACCGTGTTCAGCGGGTCGCGGATTGTGAGATACGGTTCGGATAGGTATAATAGGCTACTTTCAAAGAAGCATTGACCTGCTTCTCGACCGAAAGGACACTGTGAGCAGTCCGGCTCACTCCACTTCTATGGAAGTTCAAACCTCACCATTACCCGCTGTATCTTTCGACCGCCCCCGTTTGCGCCGCTCGAACCTGCTGCGTGAAATCGTTGAGACTGTCCTTTTGATCGTCATCGTCTACACACTGTTCAATTTGGCGAGTGTGCGGTTCTTCATCGAAGGACCGAGTATGCAGCCCAACTTCTACGAAGGTCAGTATTTGGTCGTCAGCCGCGTCAATTATCTATTCGGGCAGCCGGAGCGCGGCGATGTTGTGGTATTTGATCCACCGGGGGATGCCGGACCGGAACCGCTGCTGATTAAGCGCTTAATCGGGCTGCCGGGGGATACGATTGAACTTCGCAGCGGCGTGCTGTTTATCAACGGCGTGAGCTACGAAGAACCCTATATTAAAGAACCTTGCACTGCGCGCTGCGATGGCGCGTGGACGCTTGGCGAAAACGAATACTTCTTTATGGGCGATAACCGGAATAACAGCCGGGATTCGCGGGTATTTGGGGTGGTTACACGCGACCGCATCATCGGTGAAGTCGTGCTGCGTTACTTCCCGCTGCAAGACATCCGCTTGATCGCCGCGTGGACTCCTGTTCGCGTTGGTTCTTAGTGGAAAGAGAGGCAGCCAACATGCTTATGCCAACACACTCATGCCCACGTTGTGCCATTGGACGACTCACACCGAGGCAAATCCCCTACACGCGGGTTCATGAGGGCATGTTCATCAGCTTGCCGAATGTCACCGTCTCTACCTGTGATGTATGTGGCTTTGAAGAAACGGATCAGCGAGCGCTTAGTCAACTGGATGCGCTGGTTGGTGAATTTGGTGCAGTTCCATCCGAAAACCGCCCGGCAGCCAAACTGCCGCCTGTTGACCCGGATTCTGCTGATACGGCGGTACAAACACCGCGCATCAAACCCTGATGCCCTAAACGCCCGCGCACGCGGGCGTTTTTATACCTGCTATAATCAAACCGTTAAATGCACTTTCATCTTCACCGAGAAGGGGAAATCTTGGTTTCGGCGGCAGTGACGATCGGTTTTGTGACCAGTCTGGCAGCATTCGGGATTAGCTGTGGCATTCTGTTTTGCACACTGCTGGTTCGTTCGCAAGGTGGCGGTACGAATCGACGCCTCATCGCCTTTTGTTTGGCACTGATTGGCTGGAGTTTGATTCTCCTGCTCGCCTCACTCGGAGGTCAGAGCTTACCTGATCAGCCGTACATTGTCTGGCAGCTTTTAGCAACCGCCCTCACATTCTCGGTATTCGCTTATCTGGTCATCGTGATCCCGTATTTCCGCCCCGGTGATCGGTTGGTGCAGGCAGCGGTCGTGATTGCGCCTGTGCTTGTTCTGATCAGCCTTGTCTTGATTTGGAGCGGCGCTCTTTTCTTGGCGGGTCCCGTGCTGGATACTGGCGGCGTGACGATGCTCGCGGTCGCGCTCGTATATGGAGTGCTGACCTTCTGGGGGCTGTTGACTTCCCCTCACAAGGACGCACCGAGTCTGCGGCTTCCAACAGGGTTGATCGTTCTCGCGTTAGGCAGTGAGATGATCCTCACGCTGCGTGCGACGGGGTTAGGGCTGCTGTTGATGACCATCGCCGGAGGCTGGATCGCGGTTGTCAAGCTTCGCTCACAGCTTGGCAAGCCCGTCCGCGATTTGCGCGATGAACTGCGGGTTGCCAATCAAGACCTGCGTCAAGTTGTGGCGGATCTTGCAACGGAGCGCGGGCGCAGCGCAGACTTGACCAAGCAGTTAAGCGATTCGCGCGATTATGGGCAAGCGAAGCTCGATTTTCTGGATCGCCTTGGTCACCGCCTGCGTACACTTCTAAACTCGATCAGTGGTTATACCGAACTGCTTGTCACAGGCGTTTATGGTGAGCTTAGCGAAAAACAACATGATCGCATGGCTGTGATTCACCGAAACAGCGTGGTGCTGCTGGCACTCATCCGCGATATGCTGGATTTCAATGTTCTGGATGCAGGGCATATGACGCTCCAGCTTCGTTCTATGAGCTTATACGGATTGGTGCAGCAGGCACTTACACGAATTACCGTGCTAAATGGTGGTGAGCCGACCACTATTGAAACCATTGTTCCCTCAACGATTCACCCTATCATGGCGGATGAGGAGCGCTTTCCTCAGCTTCTAGCGCATGTGATGTACTTCGCATTAAAATCAGGAAGTGCGCCAGTGCGCGTGAGTGTGCAAAATGTTCAGGTAAAAAGCGGTATCGGGCAGCATTTCACGCTCCCACTTATTGGCTGGTTGGCGGATGGGGAATGGGTGATCACGCAGGTTTCGTCGCCTGAACTCATCTTATCACCGGATGAGCAGACCGCGCTTTTTGAGCCATTTTCGGACTCGGATGATCAAACGATCCATGTTCACACCGGGCTGGGACTGACGATTGCTCGCAAGTTGATCGAACTGCATCAAGGGGCAATCTGGGTTAAGAGCCAACCGGAGCAGGGGACAAGTTTTTATATCGCAGTCCGTGCCGTAATTTTGTGAGTTGCGCATTAGCAGCGTCGTATTGTGTGGGATTAGCACCAAAGGGAAACGATCTTGGCAAAAGTGCTCATCGTGGACGACAACGTGGATAATCGCCAACTGTTGGCGGATATTGCGGAGTCAATGCGCCTCGAAACGATGCAAGCCGCGAATGGTGTCGAAGCGCTGCAGCTAGCGAATGATGAGCTTCCCGATTTGATCATTCTCGATGTGAACATGCCGGGTATGAGCGGGTTTGAGGTCTGCGCGCTGCTCAAAAGTGGTGAAAGTACCGCGAATATTCCTGTTATCATGCTGACTGCGATGAGTGACATTGAACATCGGGTTGAAGGGCTTCGTCTAGGGGCAGATGATTATGTCGCCAAGCCGTTTAATCCTCGCGAACTCATGGAACGGATGCGCACGCGTCTGCGTTCGAAAACGACAACGGATGAGCTTCGCAATACACAGCAAATGATCCGCGACACGTTCGAGCGTTTTGTCTCGCCGACCGTTGTCGAACAGCTTCTGCACAACCCCGATCAGATCAAATTAGGGGGGACACTGCGCGAAGTTACGGTGTTCTTCAGCGATTTGGAGAACTTTACGAGTATTGCAGAGCAATCAGAACCCAATCGGCTGCTGCTGGTTTTGAATGCCTATCACACCATGGTCGTCCACACGATCCAGGAGTGCGGCGGCACCGTTGACAAATTCATGGGTGATGGCGTGATGGCGCTGTACAACACGCCGCTTGATCAACCCGACCATGCGATGCGTGCGGTACGCACCGCGCTGCTGATTCGCCAGCGCATGCCAGCATTCCAGCAGCAGTTTGATCCCCTGTATCACATGAAGATCAATTTTGGTATTCATACCGGGGTCGCGGTCGTTGGGAATGTTGGCGCGCCGAACCTGATGAACTTTACCGCTGTCGGTGACACGGTGAATGTGGCGGCGCGTTTGCAAGGGTTGGCGATACAGGGTCAGATTATGATCAGCAATGCCACACAGTCGATTGTGGGTGGGAATATCAACACACGCTTGCTAGGACCTGTCAAAGTGAAAGGGCGGCGCGAAGAAGTCGTCACTTATGAGGTTGTACTGTAGCCGAGTCTTGACGTTCGCGGTACAGGATGATAAACTGCCTCTTGTGGTACGGCCCCATCGTCTAGAGGCCTAGGACGAAGCCCTTTCAAGGCTTAAACTCGGGTTCGAATCCCGATGGGGTCAAATTTGTACCCTCTCCTTCAAACGCTGTGCAGCTCCTTCTAGGGTTGCTCTACGGCGTTTTTTATTTCCGCAAGCCGGATACAAAAACGCGCAACGAGCAGATCCGCGCGCGTTATGAAGCAGGAGAGGGCTTAACCGAACTGGGCAGCGAGTACGGCTTGAGTCCTCAGCGGATTTACCAGATCATCAGGCGACGGAACCACTAACACCACTGGTAAATTTTACCAGTGGGTTGCAGTCTAGAACTGTACTGCGAGAGGTTGATTTGTGTGACCTCTCGCGATTCGGCAAGTGAGCGATTTATGACCGAATTCAGAGA
>JAPKMU010000270.1 GCA_026645745.1 Anaerolineae bacterium
TCAATCGATCCGGTCACAACGCCGTCCACCGTGACGCTGCCCCGTGTCACCCGTTGTAAGATCACGCGCATTCGTTTTCGCCTATTCGTGCTGGTTTGCGCCGTCCCATTATACAACAGGGTATGCGGCACAAATGCGCGAGGACAACTTAGATTTTCATGTGATTCATGGGGTTAAGTACTAGACGCACTGCCGCCCCGTATTCTTACGGCTGGAACTGTGGTGCGCTGTTCGGCACGCCGTCCCAGATACGCGTGATCTCGCCGCTGTTCACATCGACAATGGATACCCCCTCCGATTCCGCGTAGACGAGAAACTGCCCATCAGGTGACCACGACGGCGGATACGTGCGCAAAAAATGTGTTCGCAGCTCGTTCTGCACGCTGTCCACGAGGGTGCGCTCCGTACCGCCGTCCGCGCTGAGTAGGGCAAGCGCGACATGCGCATCGGATAGGCTGCCGAGCGCGATCCAATGCGCCAACCATGTCCCATCAGAATTCCACACAGGCGACATGCGGTTATCTTGTTCGTTGAACGTGATCGTGACGGGCTGCTCCGTCGCTGCTGTCGTAATAATTCGGTAAATGCCCATTCCCGGCGCGCTGATTTCGAGCATGGCGGAGTCGGGCGTCCACACAATATCCGTGATCGGGTAGATGGTGGTTTCTGCGATCAACTGCGGGTCGCCACCGTTGGATGACAGCAGGTAAATATGCGATTCTGCCGCAAACGCCAACCGTGTGCCATCCGGTGACCATGCCAGCGCCGTTGCCTCTGACCCTGTATGCGCAATTTCGTGGGAACCACGCCCATCAGCAAAGCCGACCCACACGCCGTCATCGCGCAAAAATGCGATCTGTTCGCCGTCAGGTGACCACACCGCATGCGAATACTTATCTTCGACCGTTGTGAGCGGGCGCAGATTCGTCCCATCTGCGTTAATCAGGTAGATCCGCTGATCATAACGATTCGCCGCCATGCGGAAGGCGATCTGCGTCCCATCTGGCGACCACACAATTTGCGTGATCATCTCATTCAAAAAGGTGGGTTCGCCGCTCATCTCGGTGAGCAAACATGCGTCTCCGCCGTCACGATTCAGGGTGATCAACTGCCCGTATAAATTCGTGCCGCTGGCGGTGACTTCGCGGCGAACGGCGGAAAACGCGATGCGATCAGTGGTGAACGGGCATGTTCCCCGGATCAGCTCAAGTTCCGGCGGGAGTTCTTCCGGCATCGGTTCGATCCAGTACGCGCCATCAGCGCCTTCGACCGTCCATCCGGTCACGCCCTCACCTTCGACGCGCCACCAATTGAAGCCGTCCGCGCACACCGGACCTTCCAATACGGTGAATGCGCTCCCACCCGGCAGCGCACCGATCCGCGCCCCGTTAGCGGAGGGTTGATCGCGGACATTATTCGGGTCGCCGGGGAGCACGCGCCCCTGTTCACCGATAACCAAGCGCGGCGCGGGAGCACTTCCGCAGGCAGTTTGAGCGGCAGCCGCCGGACGAGCAGCAAACGCAATCAAGATCACGAAAAAGAGAAGCACACTCCGCAAGTGCGTTAGAAACCATTTGAAAATCCCCTCTCCCCCTGACCCCCACGTAAACGAGGGGAACTGTGAGCTTGTTTTTGTCCCTCTCCCCGCCTGCGAGGGACGGCTTGCAAAGCAAGCAGGGTGAGGGGGTACGCGACGAATATTCAGATGGTTTCTTAGACGCATGAATCATTCTCCTGAAGTCGGTTGACAGCTTCTTTTATAGTCGAAATCCCCATGAGCGCCTTGCAGCGTCAGCGAATAATCGGCGAAGCGTCGCATACGCAAGTTTCAAAAATGATTCATAATGAGGCGCAGCGGTTGAGTTAAATGAGGCTGACGATGGACTTACAAAATCTGATCTCACAAGAAACATTCGAAACGCTGCTGCAAACGGGCGGGCAATATTTGATCCCCGCTGCCGCGCTCTTACGCGCGCTTTATTCGGGCATACGCGGAAAACTGCCGGAAGGCTTCGCGCAGATCGCGGTGGCGAGTATGTTCGCCGGGGTGACAGCGGTCATCGGTCAAGAGCAGTTGGATTTTCGCAGTATTCTGCTCGGCATTTTGGGAAATACGTTGTTCACGGCGGGCTTGCTCGCGTTCATCATGACTTATTTGCTGCGCGTCCCGTATTACGGTCAGATCGCGGATGGCATCATCGGCGCGATCAGCGGGTTGGTGTTCTTTCTTGTGTGGGGCTATCTGCTCGGCAATGCGTTCGAGTGGTGGCTGCTCCCTGTCACCGTGATCGGCGGGGCGTTGGCATTCATCGCGCTGCGCACGCTCTTGAGGCAAATCGCCAAGCTGGTCAAGATCGCCACGTATTTCATCGTCGCCGGGTTAGTGCTGGCAGTCGGCGGCGGCGCGATTCTGCTGGTGATCACACTGGTGAACGCCGGAACAGGCACGGGTTGACGCTTCACAAGTTTTTCGTTTTGATCGGTTGTACAATGAACACGAAAAACAAGGACGCGTTTCATGAGCGCATTAGAACAAGAGATCATCCAAAAATTCGCCCTGCTCGAACCTGTCGCTAAGCAGCGGGTACTGGAAACCTTGGCACTCCATTTACAAGCCGCTTTTGACGACGAGATGTGGTGGGAACAGGTCGAAAATCTACAAGCGGGCATTCGTTCACGTTTAGGTGAAAATACCTCCGTTGGGGTATTATCACTTTTGGATGAACTGCGCGAGGAGGAACCGTGAGCTTGGTCGTTGTTGATGCGGGTATCCTAATCGCTGCTGTCTACCCGGAAACCTTCACTTCCCAAGCCAAGACCTTGCTCAAGCATTTGAGGAAATCCCAAACAGCCCTCCATGCGCCAACCTTGCTGCGTTATGAATTGATCGCTGTAGCGCGCAAAGCCGTATTTCAAGCACGGATCACAGCCGAAGAAGGACGTATTGCTCGCGATCAACTGCTGAGTTATCCCGTCACCCTGTATATGGATGATGCACTGCTCAAGCGCGGGTACGAACTCGCTGAAGAATTCAATCGCCCGACGGCTTATGATGCGCAGTATCTCGCACTTGCGGAGCGCTTGGGGTGTGAATTCTGGACGACGGATGAGCGTATGTTCAACGCCGTCAATGCCAAATTCGCCAATATTCGCTGGTTAGGAACTCAGCCAAAGCAGTAAACCACAAAAGCACCTCTCCGCTTTGATCGATCCCCGCTCTCAAGTACAATTATCAACCGGACGAGGGATAAACCGCGATGGCTGACAGCATTTTCGATAACCGTTACCGGTACGACTACATTTATCCGCGTGGACGCAGCGGCGAAACGCTGCGCGCGGTCGATCTCCAAAATGGCGAACGCCCGGTTGTGATCAAGCGCCCCGCGCCGCAAGACGCGCCGCCGATCCGCAGCGGGCAAGAGGTGAGCATCCTCAACGAACGGAAAGCGCTCACCCGCTTGGCGAGTCATCCGGCGATCACCGCGCTGCTCGGCGGTGGGCAGTTCGCCGTCAGCGGCACGATGCACCAATACATCGTCATGGAGCGTGCCACCGGCGAAACCGTCAGCGATCTCGTCTTGCAGCTCGACAAGCGTGGCGAACGCTTGCCCGAACTCGAAATGCTCGTGATCGTTGATCTCCTACTTGACCTGCTCAACGTGACGCATCAGCATGACATCGTGTACAACGACGTAGACGCGAAACATCTTTTCTGGGATCGCGCACAATACACGCTCAAGGTGATCGACTGGGGCAACGCCGTTTTTCTCGAAGGTGACGAGATCACGCCGCAGGGGATCAGCCGCCAAACCGATGTCTATCAAGTCGGGGAACTCCTCTATTACATCCTAACAGGCGGCGGACGTGTCGAGGCGCAGCGCGACGCGGGCGAAAGTTTCCGCCTCAATTTTGGACATGACGCGGAGCGGACTCACACGCGCTTGCAGCAGATCGTCAGCCGCGCCGCCCACCCGAATCCCCGTTTGCGCTACCGCACGATTGCCGAACTCCGCAAAGAACTCACGGATTACCGCGCCCCGCTCGAACGTGAGCGCAGCGGCGTGATCGCCCGCGTCAATGATCGACTGCGCCGCGACCTGAGCAAAAATGAACTGCTCGGCTTGATGCGCGCCCTTGACCCCGCGCTCGCGTCTGATCCGGGGTATCCAGCGGGACGGCAAACCGCCGCCGAAATCGAAGCCCGCTTGAGCGATCTCGAAGTCAGCGCCGACTTGGACGCGGCACGGATTTATATGACCAGCGGCAACTGGGTGCGCGCCGCCGGACTGTTAGAAGAACTGCGTCCGCGCGCACGCGGCGAAACCAACAACCTGATCGCTCTGTTGATCGCATGGGCGGGGACGCTCAAAGAGCTGCGTACCCCCGTCCCGCCCGCCGTCCCTGATGCGGTGAATTTCGTGTTCGCGGGGCAGTACCCGGACGCGGTGACAGCACTCCTCACCCGTGACCAAAATAAACCGGATATGCGCGGCACGCAGTTGATCCTCGCGGATCAATTGGCGGCGTATGTCGAAGATATTGTCCTGCTGCGCCCGCCGCTTTACCGTTTGAGCGCCGCCCTGACCACGCTCACGAGCGAAGGCTTAATCGTCAGTGAACCGCGTGTCGCATTGGCGGAAATCGAACGCCAGTTAGACTCGCTCGCCAGCGTGACCGAAGCGAATTTGATCCGCTTGCGTGACGCCTACCGCGCCGTTGTCGATCAACTTGCCGCGTTGGGAACGCTGATCGACGGGGCGCGCATGCGCTACAACCTTGATGAAACTCGTCTGCCCGTCGATGCGCTGGATCGGCTCTCGAATGCGGTCATGTCGCTGGCGGATAACATGCACGTGATCGGCAAGCAAGCCGCCGCCGCCCCGCGTGAAGCACTCGCAGCACTCGATTCGAGCCGCTTGATCGACCGGGGCAACCCGTCATGGGATGTGATCGGCGGGCTTCTGAATGCGCTTTATCAAGTGTTGGGGCGTTATCAAACCTATGTCCCCAACGCCGATGGTTCTGACCTCGAAGCATGGCTCGTCGCCGCCCGCCGCGATCTTGAACCCTTCAAAGAGCGCTTATTTGACGAAATGCTCACGGGCATGGTGCGCGGTTTGGAGATCGCCTCGCGCGCATGGACAGACTACGCGCAAACAGCGGTACAAGGCAGCCGCATTGGGGCGGTCACAGCGCTGGCGCAAGCGAGTGAAGCCGTCGGCACAGTCAGCCCGACGTTAGCAGGTTGGCTCAATCAACTGCGCACCGTCGTGAGTAATGCCTCGTATGTCGAACGGCATGCGCTTTACGGCGCACTCGGACGTGCCCTCGCGGATGGCTGGGAGCATTTTGATCGTGGGCGTATGAACGGCTCGGCGGCACGGCATACGAAGCCGCCCGCGACGACGCGGAGCAGCTCGCCGCCCGCCGCTTGCGCGAACTCGCCGCGATTGCCCGCGATTGGCTCGACCGCAGCGGAGTCATCGACTCGCGCCGCACCGAAGCCGCGCTGACCGCCGTTGAACTCCTTTACACACCGGAAGAAATCGGGATGCGCGATAATTTTAACGCGCAGATGCCGAGCAAAGAGACATTCTTAAAAGCCGTCAACAAAGGCTTGGTCGAATTATTCGCCCGCCGTTCAACCGCCGTGACGCGCGTGTTATTTGTGAATTATGTACTCCTCGGTGCGCTCGACGCGCAAGAAGATCAACTTGATGATGCAGCATTCTGGCGTGATGCTGCTATGCGCGCCCTCGGCGACGGATCCGCGCGTCATCCGTTGGTGCGCGCAATCGAAGAATATCTTGTCCGCCGCCGTGATTTGATCGCCGCCGCTGAACTGCTCAACAGTGTGCGGAATGCCCGCGCCTTGACCACGCTCGAAGCGACGCGCAAACATCTTGACGAGAACAGCCAAGCGAAACTGCTTTCGGCTGCCGCCTACAGCTTGCGCGAACTCGAAGCCGCGCTCCGCGATTGGTCAGATGGCGAATTCCGCGCCGCCGGGATCAAGCTGGAAAATGCGCTCAAAGCGGTTGATGACGCGGAAGGCGCGGGCGGGATCACGCTCACAGCGTACCGGGCTTATTTGATGGAACTCGTCGGCAAAGCGGCGGAACTGCACACCAACACCCGCCGCGTCATGCAGTTGATCGAATCGCGCCCGGATCAGCCGCCGGAAACGCTCCGCGAATGGCATCAGGAGCAGGTCGCCATCACCTCGCGCTTGATCGGTGATCCGTATGCCGCGAATCTGCGTCAGTGGCGCGATACGTATGAGATGTTCTTGAATGTGTACGCGGATCGCTCGATGCGGCGCAGCACCAAACTCCAGCGCCTAAATGACCTGTTTGGGGCGATGTTCATCGACCGTCATCCGGCATACCCGCTCTATCGCCATTGGTTCACGCTCACCGAGCAGTCGTCAGAATTTCCCGCGCCGCCTACTAGTGATCCCACGCCGCGCGTCACGGATGACGAAGTACTCAGCGATAATGCCGATCCCTCACTGCCGCGCCGCGCCCGCCGCCCCGAACCGGAACAGCGGCGGAGTCGCCTGAGTCCGGTGCTGATATTCGCGCTGTTTCTGGGGATCGCCTTCGTGGTCGTTGGGCTGCTGCTGGCGGCGGGGGTGTTCAACAGCGCGAACGCTACGCCCACCCCATCTGATCTCGCCGCTGCCGACGTCACCGAAGAAGCCTCGCCGTCCGCGCTCCCGCTCGTGATCGAAACCGCCACGCCGGAACGCCCGACAGCGCTGGCGATGATCAATACGCTGCCGCCGCTGCCGACTTCGACCGCAAGCCGCACCGCAACGCATACCGCGTCACCGACGCACACGCCGTCGCTGACGTATACGCCTTCGTCCACCTACACGCCGAGCGTGACCTATACCCCATCGATTACGCCGTCGCGCACGCACACCGCGTCACCCACGCCGCCGCCGAACGGTGTACAAGGTCGCCAGAGTGTGCTCACCCTGCTCGATTCGGTGCAGGATGCGCCGTTCTGGGATAGTGAAATCTTCACGCGCGAAACCGAGGACGGCGAGACGTATTGGCGCTTCGGGTTGGGCGCTTCGGCGGGTGAAGGCATTTTGACCATCCAGCCGCCTGCTGAACTGCTGAACGCCCGCTACGGAGCAGATGCGCCCACGCGCATCGTCCGCGCCGAATTCACGATCCGCTTGGTGACGTATAATCCGCCGCTGTTGGTCGATGATGAGGTGTATTTTGGCGCGCTCTTGCAGGGCGGTGATAATCCGTCCAATGTAGCCGGGGTTGAACTTCGCTTGACCGCCTCCGAAGCGCTCACGATCAGTCAGCGCGGCGGCACGATCACCGATCCGATGGCACAGCGCGCATATGCGCTCGGCACGCCGATCCGCATCCGGCTCGAACGTAATCTCGCGGACGAAACGCTCACGGTTTATGTGGAAAATACGCCCGTCGGTCAGCCGATTCCGTTCAGCGGCGCGGACGAAGCCGTTTTTCCGCTGGTGTATGTCCATGCGGGCGGCATGATCCTCCACATCACCGCATGGGAGATCACGCTGCGGTAGCTGCGGTTTCACTCAGCTATTGGCTTGCAATAGAGAGGGCGACAGTAGACTTTTCAACGACTGCTCCTCTCCCCCACTCGCTTCGCTCGTCTCCCCTCCCCGAATTCGGGGAGGGGCGCAAACAGATTGCTAAGTTGCTCCCAGTCTGCGGCAGCCGTTCCCCCTCTACCCGCTTGCGTGGGAGAGGGGGTCAGGGGGTGAGGGGTGAAAAAGCACGACGCCAATATCGGACAAGC
>JAPKMU010000271.1 GCA_026645745.1 Anaerolineae bacterium
TCGGTCAAACAGGTGGCATGCCCGCGCCGCACCAGATACACGCGGCTGTCGCCCACATGCGTCACATACAAGCGATTCCCGATGATCGTCACCGCGCTGAGGGTGGTTCCCATGCGCACCGAACCCAACCGCGCCGACTCGCGCTGCACGGCGACATTCGCCTGCTGCACCGCGCTTTTGAGCGCCGACTGTGCTTTTCCGGCGGTTTCGGCGTAATAAGCGCTAAAAAATGTGTCGAGGGCGAGAGCGCTGGCAATCGCGCCGTGTTCGCAGCCGCCCATCCCGTCCGCCACCCCCAAGAGATACCCCTGCTGGGTCACAGCCGTATCAGGGATTGACGTATGCAGACGGATCGCGTCTTGATTTTCGTCGCGGTAGCTGCCGACCGTGCTCAAGCCCGCTGCGGTGATCGCATCCGTCATCCGGTCACCTTCGTGCGGCTCTTGATCACCTTGTGCGTGAGGCTGATCACCAGCCAAACCCCCGCAATCGCAAGTGCCAGCGCGGACGCTTGCGCGGTTGTGCCGCCCGTCGCCAGCCCGACGACGAAGATCACACCGATCATCAAGGCATTTAAGATCAAGCCCACCGCCGGAACAATCCCATGCCGGAGACGGTTAAAATCACTGCTGCCCCGGTAAGCGATCCACGTCATCCCGCAGATTAAGCCGTACAGCATGAATGTTCCGAGGTTGCTTGCCAGCGTGATTCCCGTCAGCGTGACCACGCCGCCGATCACGCCGATGCTGCCGATCACGGCGGAGACGATCACCATGCCGATCACGCCCGTGTAAGGCGTGGCATATTTGCCTTGCAGCAGCCCCATCACTTCCGGCATTTCATCATCTTGCGCCATCGCAAAACTGATGCGCACGGCGGAGTTCATCGCGGCAAGCGTCGTGCCGAGGATAGCGATCCCGACACTGCCCGCGAGGATAATCATGAGCGCGAACCCGTTGCCTTCGAGCAGCGCATCCCCGATATGGATCGCCATGTCCCCGACAGGCGCAGGTGAAGCCGCCGCTGCCGCGATTCCGTTTTCCGCGCCGAGCCAACTCCCAAGCGCATAATTGGCGGCGAAATACTGAAACAGGTATGCCAACATCCCCTGAATCATGAGCGAGATAATCACCGCGCGCGGGATCGTGCGCTTGGGGTATTTGACCTCTGCCGCGACCGCCGTTGACGACTCGAAGCCGACGAGGATCAAGATCGCAATCGTGGACTGAAGCAGCAAGCCCGCCCAATCGTGCGGCATGACAATCCGCGACGGTTCGGGGAAAAACCAGCCTTCCGCCGCAACGCCGAGCGGATTGGCGCTGCGGAAGTGAATCGCCAGCGCGCAGAACATGATCAGCGTAGTGAGTTGAATAATGTTGACGACGATGCTCGTGCTGGTCGATCCGCTGATGCCGCGCAGCGCCATCGTACCGACGATCACGGCGAACAGCACCGCGACCGCGGCTTGACCGATCACGGGGAGCACAATTCCGAATTGACCGAAAAGATAGGTGATCAACGTCGTCATGAACGCGACCATCACGCCCGGATACACCCAATAAAACAGATGCGCCGCCCATCCCGTGATGAACTTCAACGTGCGCACACCCGGTCGGCGCTGCGCTTTTTCGTGATCAAGAAAAGCCTTCTGGGCGAAGTAATACGCGCTGCCGCTTCCGGCATTCGGGTAACGGTGTACCAACTCCGCGAACGCGAACGCAGTCACAAACGCGACGATCAACGCAACCACGATGCCTGTCCACATATCAACTGCTGTGCTGATGCCCCGGCTGTTCACAGCGGCGGCTTGCAGTTGATAGGTGATCCACATGAAAGCCCCCGGCGCGATCAACGCCATCGCGTTGATGGTGACGCCGGTTAAGCCCAGTGTGCGTTTGATGCCCGTGCTGTTCGTACTCATTGCGCAGTCCTCGGAATCAAAGGATGGGAGAGGCGAACACCCCTCCCGAAGATGGTTCACGCATACGTTACTTCATCAAAGTGCACAAAAACACACACGATTTATCTAAACTTGCGGGGCGCTTGTTGGCGAGTTTTCACAAAGAGTCGTCACCCCGTCGCACCTTCGGTGCGCCACCCCTCTCCATCGCAAGCGATAGAGAGGGGAAAACAAACGCGCTGTTTTTCACCCCCTCTCTAAACAAAGTTTGGAGAGGGGGACGGGGGGTGAGGAGCAGTAGGTGAAAAATCTAGTGTCGCCCCTCAGCCAACCAAGGGCTGGAGAGGGGTGCAGTGCCTACCGCGTCAATTCGTCCAGCTTCGCCACGTAACCCGCCAGCGTCTCGAATGTCTTTTCGACGGCGACAGGCGTGGTCATATCGACTCCGGCGAGCTTAAGCGCTTCGGTCGGGTACACCGATCCGCCCGCACGGAGCATTTGCAAATAGCGCTGCGCCGCCGCTGAATCGCCCGCCACGATGGGCGCGGATAAAGCGTGCGCCGCCGAAATACCGGTCGCGTACTGGAAGACATAGAAATTGGCGTACAGATGCCCAAACTGCGCCCATGTGATGCCGATGCGTTCGCGTTCCCACTGCACAACGCCGCCGTAGCCTTCTTCGTACAGCGACGCGCACAACTCGATCAAATCATCCGGTGTGATCGATTCGCCGCGTTCCACGCGCTCATGCACTTCAAGTTCAAACTGCGCGAGGATCGGCATGATGAAGAAATAGCGGTGCAGGTTGTACATCGCTTCGTTGATCAGCGCGATTTGGAAGGTGCGATCCGGGTTGGTCTTCATCAAATGCGCGCGCACCGTCGCTTGATTGAAGTTTGAGGCGACTTCCGCCACGAACAGCGAATAATCGGTGTTCACATAGGGCTGCGTGTGATTGCTGAAATAGCTGTGCATCGAATGACCGAGTTCATGCGCCAGCGTGCTCATCCCGAACAGGTTATCGCTGTAGCTGGTCATGATGAACGGGTGCGTTCCCTGTGTGCCGGTGCTGAACGCGCCTTGACGCTTGCCCGTGTTCGGGTAAACATCGACCCACCGTTCTTCGAGCGTGCCGCGCCGCAGAATATCGACGTACTCCTGACCGAGCGGTTTCATGCCTTCGCTGATCAAGTCGATTGCCTGCTCATAGCTGATCACCGGTTCATCGGTGACGAGCGGCGCCCAAATATCATACGGACGCATTACGTCTACGCCGAGCGCCCGCCGCTTCACTTCCCAGTAGCGATGCCATGTCGGGATATTCTTGCGGTAGGTGTTCACGAGCGCGTGATACACCTCGACCGGAATGTTGTTCGGGAACAGCGATGCTTCCAATGAGGAGTTATAGCCGCGCGCACGGGCGATGAACACATCCCGCTTGACCGCCGCTAGATAGTTCGCGGTGATCGCGTTCTTGAACGACAGATAGCCGTCCGCATAGCTTTCGAGCGATGATTGGCGCAGTACCCGATCCGGGCTGGAGCGCAGTTTTTCCCACGTGCTTTGCATGACCGGATGCTTACCGCCTTGACTGTCGGTCGCATCGGCAAACTTCAGGTCGGTGTCGGTGATCTGATCATAGATCGCGTCGATGGCGAACAACGGCTCGGTCGCCAAGCCGAGGATTTCTTCGACTTCCGCCGAACGGACATGCTTCTGCAAGCGGAATAGATTCTCAAGGTAATGCGCGTAGGGCTGAAGGGCGGAGGTTTCCGCCGTCCAACGGTTCAGGGTATCCTGACCGACGGCGAGCAGTTCGGGTTCGATAAATGAAGCAGTCGCACCCAAGCGCCCGAATACGCCGCCCATTTGACCCGTCATGCCCATCGCTTCGGTATCGGCGCTGTCCACCGAGGCGGCAAACTGCGCATAAACGATCAGCGTGACTGCGCGTCGCTGAAGCTGCGATGCAGATTCTAAGCAGTCCGCCACGACCTGCCCGCCTTCTTTCAAGCGCCCGCGATACGTCTCAAGCTGTGCGATTGCGTTCACAACCGCGTCTTTTTCCGCACGCCAAGCAGCACGATCCGGGAATACACTTTCAGCATTCCATTTATACTTCGCCGGAATCTCAGCACGATCAAGCGGCATCGCCATTTCTATTTCTCCTGAAAAGAAAAACTGATCTCTATGACAACTATGCACTACCATTCAAAAAAGTTCAAATGGATGGACTGTATCTCCTCATCTATGCCGTTTGCGCGCCCCGCGCAGCGCTTGATACAGCGGATTCATCAGCCGCCGAACCCCGTACACCGCCGCACCAACTCCACGCGCGAATGCTTCCGGTTTGAGCGGTTCGATGATCGGGTACGGTTCGCAGCCGAAGATCGTCAGGACTTCGTTGGCGGCGGCGATTGCCGTCACGCATGAGCGCTCCATCCAGAATGACGGCGTGGGATACCCGATCCAGTCTCCACAGGCGAACAACCGGGGATACGGCGTTCTCACATGCAAGCTGTTTGCCGTCGGAATGCGGAACTCGGCGTGATTCAAGCCGTTGCGGCGGATCGCGCCGTGTACGAAACTGCCGCGCAGTTCGGGATAAGCGCTTAAAACCTCGTCGAGCGCGTGCTGGATCAAAAACTTATCCGGCTGATCCAATTGGCGATCTGTCCCGTACAAATGGAGTTCAATGGCGCTGCCGCCGGTTGTCTCATGCCAAGCCCGGAACGCAGGCTGAATCTGATCCAGCCAGAAAAAGTTATCAAACATAAAATCCCCGGTGAGCATCCCGCTTGCTCCCGGCTGATGCGTCGTTTTGGTGAACCACAAGCGGGCGGTGTTGCTGCGGAGCGCACCGGGCAGCCGGAGTTTTTCCACTTCGCCCGCCGTATCCGCTCCGGCAGTAAGCAGTCGTTTCGCGGCGGCGGGATCGAGCGCGAGGATCACCTGCTCGGTTTCGAGCGTGCGCATCCCACCTTTCGCCGCGTCTTCGACTCGCACGCGCCAGCCGTAAGGCGTTTTTTCGAGGCTCTGCGCCGTCGTCCCGTACATGATCCAGCCGTCGAGCGCTTTAAGCTTGTCGATCATCGGGGCGATCAAAGCGGCGTGCGCGTGATCCGGGAAGAAATGAGGATGCCAGCTTTCGCGGTTGAGCAGGGTATAAAAGCGCATCGCGGCGACGAAGCCCGCAAACGAGATATTTTCCATTGGGGCGGCGAGCAGGTTTTTCCCCAAGCCGACGAACGTCGCCTTCAGGTTGGGAGTCCAGCCGCCGAAATAATCTTTCATCATCAAGCCGTCGAGCGCGACTTTTTCGCGGATCGGGTCAAATCCGGCGGTCAGCAGCACGCTGAACAAATAACCGGGCAGCGCCAAAAAATCGAGCGGGCTGATCGTCGTCCAAAAACGCGGACGGAGCAGGAGTTGAAGGTAATGAAACGGCGCGGGCAGCCAACTATCCCGCACGGCTGTTCCTGCTTCAAGGCGCGTGACGGTGTAACCCCATTTGTTGATCCACACTTCACCGGGAGACGGGACAAGCTCCACACCGACGAAGCGATCCAGCGTGGCGCGCATGTTGTGATAGCCGCCCCAAAGTGCGTGCATCCCGTGTTCGGTCGGGAATGACCATGTGCGCCCGTCATGCTCGAAGATTTCGGGGTGTCCGCCGGAAATTCTGCCGCCCGCGTCGAGTTGATCGGCTTCGAGGAGGAGCGGAGTCAGCCCGCGTTCGGCAAGGTGGAGCGCGGCGGTGAGTCCCGCCAGCCCCGCACCGATGATCACGACGGGGAACATATCATCCGGGCGGGTGGTTTGTTGAGTCATAGCTGCCTCGTGGAAATGTCACGCGCGGGTTATTTTAGCGTGGAATGCCCTCGGCGGCGCGGATTTCCCATGTGATTCCACCGTCGCGGGAGATCAGCCAATTGTGCTGCGTCCACCACCAGAACCGGGCAGCATCTTCGCGGTGAAAGTTTTCACACAGCCCAAACTCGATGGCTTGTCCTGCGATGCGATATTTGCCGCTCGGATATGACCAGACGCGCGCCCACGTCTGCCCGTTGTCGCGGGAAATCTCGTAATCCACCCAAGGGACAACAATCATTGCATAATACGTAAATTCCCGTGCAAACGGTTCCTCATACCAGTCGTTCGGATCAATATCGCCTCCGGCGTAGGTCGTCCAGATCAGCCGCATCTTAACCTGATCCGAAACCGCGTGCTCACAGGTTTCCGGCTCTCCTGCGCGCATCCCCGGACACTGCCAGCAGCCGCGAAAATGGATGTTGACCTCAAAGTCAATCCATAGGGAAAGGGCAGCGGCTGTATTCACCAGCGCAAACAGCACGAAACCGATGATCACGCCCCGCATCCGAGTGAGATGGTTCATCGAGAGTTCCTTTCAGCCTTCCCCATAGCTCCTCACCCCCACTCGCTGCGCTCGTCTCCCTTCCCCGAATTCTTCAGAGGACGACACTTCTCGCTTGCTATACTGCTCCTCACCCCCCGCAAAGCACTGCGCTTGTTTTCCCCTCTCTATCGCTTGCGATGGAGAGGGGGCGGGGGTGAGGTCTGGCGAACGAAATTCTCACTTTCAAATCTACCCACCCCTCACACCCGCCGCCTGTGACAAGCGTATAAAAACCCCTTGATTGGGACATCTGTCCCCATAGTTTTTTATTTCCGCCTGTTCGCGCTATACTGAGTCACGAGGGCGGCGGGCAGTATTTATTTCGTTTTCTTTTGGTGCACGCCGCGCTGTTAGCTCGGCGACGTGTCCTCTTGACGATCAGGAGCGGATGCAATGCGGAAAACAGGCTGGCTGCTGGCGGCTGCCACACTAGCGTTGATGATTCTCTTGACCCTTCGAGGGACATCCTCGGCGGAAGTCTCTGCACAGGCGATCAACAACCCGCCCGTGCTTCAGACGATTAATCCTATTTATCTGCCATTAAATGGCTCGACGTCATTTTCGGCACTGGCGACCGATCTGGATATTCCCGGACAAACGCTCACGTTCACGATCACGAACCTGACGCCGTTGTATGTCGTGTCAGCGGATACCCCGCCGACCAGCGCGACGATTGACATCAGCGCGGCGTCACCGCCTGCGCCTGTGGCTGTTCCGGCGGGTACGTATCAGTTCACGGTGACGGTGACCGACAACGGAACGCCGCCCCTGAGCGATACGCAAATCGTGACGGTGTTCGTGAACTTGCCCACCAATACCCCGACGATCACGCCGACATCGACAATCACCTTGACGCCGACCGCAACAGGAACGACCACGCCTACGCCGACACCCACAGCGACCGTGACCCTGCTGCCGACTGTCTCGATCCCAACGGCAACGCCGACGTTTACGCCGACGTTTATTCCGCCGCTGGCGTCACGCACACCGCTCCCACGTCCGGCGAATGCGGGGTTAGCCGTGCCGCTGAATCCGGCGCGTGTGCGCTTCGTCGTCAACCGGGATGCTGTGAATGTGCGCATCCTTCCGGCAATCGGCGCGCCGCTGGCAGGAATCGTCAACTCCGGTTTTACTGACCTCGCGGAAGCGATCAGCGGTGACGGCGAATGGCTGCGCTTCAGTTTTGAAGGCAACGACGCATGGGTGGGTTTCCCCGTCATCAGCGTGATCGAAGGTGATTTGGGGTCACTGCCGGTCGAAGACCCGCGCACAATTCCGTATGGCGGCTTTGAAAATCCGCGCGCCGGATTGACGAGCGTCACCAGCGCGAATCAAGGGCGTTTGGAGTTCAGCGGCTTGCGCGTGCGCGGCGGTCCCGGCTTGGGCTACCCTGTGCTTGCGAATGCGCCGCGTTACGCT
>JAPKMU010000272.1 GCA_026645745.1 Anaerolineae bacterium
GCTCAGAGTGGAATGGCCGTAGCTTATCGGATAAAAGCTACCCCGGGGATAACAGGCTAGTCTTGTCCAAGAGTTCACATCGACGACAAGGCTCGGCACCTCGATGTCGGCTCATCGCATCCTGGGGCTGGATAAGGTCCCAAGGGTTGGGCTGTTCGCCCATTAAAGCGGTACGTGAGCTGGGTTCAGACCGTCGTGAGACAGGTCGGTCTCTATCCGCTGTGGGCGCAGGGAACTTGAGGGGCGCTGTCCTTAGTACGAGAGGACCGGGATGGACGGAGCGCTCGTGTGTCGGTTGTGCTGCCAAGCGCAGAGCCGAGTAGCGATCTCCGGAACGGATAACCGCTGAAAGCATCTAAGCGGGAAACCGACCCCAAGATGAGGTTCCCCACTGCGAGAGCAGGTAAGACCGCTGGGAGACGACCAGTGGGATAGGCGGGAGGTGGAAGGGCAGTAATGTCTTTAGCTGACCCGTACTAATGGTCGAGGGCTTTGAGATGTGATGCAGGGGAGTGGACGCTCTCCGGAGTGTCACACGTGAGAGAAAGCAAGCGCGAACCAGAGACTGGAAGCGAGTGGAAGTCAAATCGTCGTCTGAACATGCGTGAACTGCGTGTTTGAGCGCAGGGAGAAAGACAGGAAGGGCGAGTGCAGGAAGTTGTTGGTGGTTCAAGCGGTGCGGGTACACCCGGCTCCATCTCGAACCCGGCAGTTAAGGGCACCAGCGCGGATGGTACTGCGAGGGCAGCTTCGTGGGAGAGTACGTCACTGCCAACCTTTTTTGCACCCCCTTTCTGTTTCTTCTCCTTGCGCTTGAGCAAGCACAACAATCCGATACCAAAAAAAGCGGCTCTCGTGATGAGAGCCGCTTTTTATTTTTTTCGCTCATTGCATCCTGATCAACTATGATAGAGCGGTTTCTTGATGGATACACCACTCTTGAACTTCTCTTAGGATGCTGCCATGAACCAATTCAACACCACGCTGACGGCGATTCCCGGCATTCGAGTCGGGCATGTGACCGATCTTGACGCGGCGACGGGCTGCACCGTGATCGTCTGCCCGGAGGGAACGGTCGGCGGAGTCGATCAACGCGGAGGTGCGCCCGGAACGCGCGAAACCGATCTGCTGCGCCCGATGCACTCCGTTCAGCATGTGAATGCAATCGTGCTGGCGGGAGGCAGCGCTTATGGACTTGCCGCCGCCGATGGGGTGATGCGTGCGCTCGAAGAAAAGCAGATTGGCTACAAGACCGCGACCGGGTTTCTTGTGCCGATTGTCGCGTCCGCAATTGTATTTGACCTTGCCTTGGGAAGTTCGACAATACGACCGGATGCCGCGATGGGGTATCAAGCGGTGCAGAATGCGACGACTGATCCGGTAGAGCAGGGGAGCGTTGGTGCGGGAACGGGCTGCCGTATTGGAGCAATCTTCGGCAATGCGCTGGCGACCAAAGGTGGTGTCGGATCGGCGCTGATGCAGTTGCCCGGTGGTCTGATCGTTGCGGCGCTGGCGGTGGTGAACGCTGTCGGGGATGTGATTAACAAAGATGGCTCGATTTTAGCAGGGCTGCGTTCTCCCGAAGGCGGTTTTATGGGGCTGCTCAATGTGATGAGCGGCATGCCAACACCGCCGCAAACAGGCGGCGAAAACACCGTGATTGGTGTGGTCGCGACGAATGCGCGCCTGAGCAAAGAACTCACCAATAAAATTGCGCAGATGGCGCACGACGGATTAGCACGCGCGATCAATCCCGCGCACACGATGTTTGACGGCGATACGATTTTCGCATTGGCGACCGGTGAACTAGAGGCAGATGTTAATCTGATCGGTGCGTTTGCGGCAGAAGTGTTTGCAGATGCGATCCGAAACGCTGTGCGCGCTGCTGCCAGTTTGCATGATGTGAAATCACTCCATGAATGAGTTTCCCGCCGTGCGTAGATGATCAAGAATGCACAGTCTCCATAAGTATGTTAAAAAGGTGATGACGGCGCTTAACGTTTCGTTAGCAGGGGCTTGATACGCTGAAAGGGGTATAGAGGCTGCTCATGGACGAGGCTGTGATGAAAGTCCTGATTGTTGAAGATCATGAAACGCTGGCGCGCAATTTAGCAGAAAAACTGCGCGGCGAAGGATTTACCGTGTCTACGGCGGGAGATGGCGAAGACGGGTTGGAAAAACTGCGGAGCGAACACCCCGATCTGATCGTGTTGGACATTATGCTGCCGAAACTTGATGGGCTGAGTTTGTGCCGCATTATCCGACGCGATGCCGCAACTGCGCATATACCGATCATCATGCTGACGGCGCGCGGAAACGAAGTTGATAAGATCGTCGGGTTGGAGAGCGGTGCGGACGATTACATCGTCAAGCCATTCGGCTTGGGTGAGTTTTTGGCGCGTGTGCGTGCGGTGATGCGTCGCGCTCCCGGTCGTCCCGCACTGCAAGATGAACTGATCGCCAATGATCTGCGGTTGAGCTTGACCGGGCGGCGCTTGTTCAAGGATGCTAAAGAAACGAAACTGAGCAACAAAGAATTCGATCTGCTGGCGGAACTGATGCGGAATCGCGGGGTAGTGCTGTCGCGCGACCTGATTCTGACAAAAGTTTGGGGGTACGATTATTTCGTTGACAAGCGCACAGTTGATGTGCATATCCGCTGGCTGCGCGAAAAAATCGAAGATGATCCCTCCAATCCGAAACGGATCGTGACCGTGCGTGGGGTGGGGTATCGATTTGAAGGTTGATTCGGCTATGTATGACGAAACAATCGCGCGGTTGATGGAGGAACGCGGGCAGCAGCTTGATGCGCTGCGGCGTGCTGTCAGTGAGTATGAGCGCGCGACACAAGGTCTGCGCGAACTGCTCGCACAGCATGAAGGCACACTTGCCGCCCTGCGCCAAAACACCGATGATCAGGAAACAGCACTGAAGCGGGAACGTCAAGAAGCCGCGCGTTATGATCGCCTGCTCCACGATATGAAGGAGCAGATGAGCGAAGGGAATGATGAACTTCAGTACAAAATTTCGCTGGCGATTTCGTTGGCGAACGCCGCATACGACGCGCTCTTGATCCTCGATCGTGATTTCCGGGTCATTGCGATCAACAACGCGGCGGAGGCGCTGTTTAACCGCCAGCGCCCGATTGGTGAGCATCTGACGGATTTGACACAAGTTCCGCAGCTTCTTTCGATTGTCGAAGATGCGCTGATCAACGCAGAAGAATCGCTTGAAGAGCAGATCGTCATCGACAAGCAGACATTTCGCGTCAAGGTGGAGGTAATGCGCCGTGATGGAAATGAGTTCATCAGTGTGGCGATGCAGGACATCAGCGACTTGGTGCGGTTGGCGCGCGCGCGGCGGGATATGGTCGCCAATATCTCGCACGAAATGAGAACACCGATCACGAATATTCGCTTGACGATTGAGAGCCTGTTTCACGAACAGGACAAGCCGAAGCGCAAACAGAGCGCATCAGCGCTCAAGGCGATTGCCCGCGAGGTCGATTCGATGCAGTGGCTCGTGCAAGGAATGCACGATTTGAGCATGATCGAGGCGGGCGAAGCGATGCTGCGTATGACTGAATTCGCGCTGCATGAGCTGGTTGAGGCAACAATCGAGCAGTTAAGCGATTTGAGCGAATCGAAAGAAATACCCATCGTATCAAACATCACCCCGGATGTGATTGTGTTGGCTGACCGTGATCTGACGATGCGCGTCCTCATCAATTTGATTCATAACGCGCTCAAATGGTCGCCGCCGAAGCAGCCCATTGAGATCAGCGCCGAAAATCAGGGGGATCAAGTGTTGATTAGCGTCCGCGATCATGGTCCCGGTGTGCCGCCCGAACACCGCGAACGGGTATTTGAGCGGTTTTATCAAGTTGATCCGGCGCGTTCGCGCAGCGAAGTTCCGGCCTAGGACTGGCGATTTGCAAGCACATCATTGAAGCCCACGAGGGTCAAATCTGGGTCGAGGATGCGGAAGGTGGCGGCGCGGAATTCTGCTTCACACTGCCGAACACATCCGTGTTGTAATCAGTCTCATAACCTGCTCTAGTCCAAGTCCGC
The DNA here is from genome assembly GCA_026645745.1 of Anaerolineae bacterium. Lineage (GTDB taxonomy): Bacteria > Chloroflexota > Anaerolineae > Aggregatilineales > Phototrophicaceae > Flexifilum. The sequence continues at coordinate 4,071 of JAPKMU010000272.1, forward strand.
TGAACCTTGTTATACTTAGGGGATTAAGCGAACCTTCGGGGCAGGGTGAAATTCCCTACCGGCGGTATCTCATTTGTGAATGCAGATGGGCAGCCCGCGACCCGTTTTTTTGATCAGAGTCCGAAACTGGTGGCGCGCCAAAAACTCCGCTGCCCCGTGACGGGATCAAAAAGCTGCACGAGATGGCGACTTGTGCACCGGTGGATCTGGTGTGATGCCAGAGCCGACAGTCAAAGTCTGGATGGGAGAAGGGGGATCGGAACGCGCATTGGCGGCGCGTCGTTTGTGTTTACCTGCTGCCAGCCTGTGTGATGTTTCCGCTTTGCAGTCCACCGCCTACAACTACGGGCGGCGTTTAGCGCGCGGCTTTTGCCGCGCACGATGGGGCAAGTCACCCTCCTCTTGCGCCCCGTCCTGTTCGCGTTCGCGCGTCTTGACGGGAGTGCTTTGTGATGCAAGCAGTCAAAAATCTCCAATCGGTGCAAATGCGACCGCGTAAACCGGCGTTTCGCCGCGCATGGCTGTCGTGGATCGGGATCGTGTCGGTGATCGCGCTCTGGCAGATCGTCGTATGGCTGCGCGTATATCCCGAATTCATCATTCCGCCGCCTATTTCAGTCGTAGAACGCTTTTGGGAAGCGCTGGCTGACGGGACGTTGTGGCTGCATACCAGTACGACGGTTTCTCAGATGCTCGCCGGACTGTTGTTTGGCGTCGTCTCGGCGGTGATTCTCGGTACGTTGATCGGCAAAAGCCGCGCGCTTGAGGCGCTGCTCTCCCCGCTGATCGTCGCGGTGCAGTCCACGCCAGTTGTGGCATATGCCCCCTTGCTCGTGATCTGGTTTGGCAGCGGACCGACAAGCAAAATTGTCACCAGCGCCTTGATCGTCTTCTTTCCCATGCTCCTCAACACCATGATCGGCATTCGCAGCGTCCCTGTGATGATGCACGATTTGATGCGCTCCCTTCATGCAACGCGCTGGCAAACCTTCCGAATGGTTGAAGTGCCTTATGCGCTGCCTGTTTTGCTTGGCGGCTTAAAGGTGAGTGCGACTTTGGCGGTGATCGGCGCTGTTGTCGGTGAGTTTGTCATGGCGGACGCAGGCTTAGGACGATTGATCAATCAAGCTCGCTTCAGTTTTGATACGCCGCTCGTGTTGGTGGCGGTGATCACGCTGGCGGCGATTGCGCGCTTCATGTACGGCATGATTTCCGTGCTGGAACGGCGGTTGTTGTTCTGGCAGCGGCGTCAGTAGTTGACTTTGTAGAAGCAGTTAGGAGCGATTCAACAATGATGCGTAAGGCAGTGATGGTACTCGCGGCGGTTGTCATGATCGCGCTTGGTGTGACCGTGACGATGGCACAAGAAACAAGCGATCAAACGTTGTTTTTGACGTTCGTACCCAACATCCAGTTTTCGCCGTTCTACGTCGCGATTGAAAAGGGATACTTTGCTGAAGCTGGATTTAACGTCACGATTGAACACGGTGATGAACCGATTGGCGTGGATTTGATCGCCAGCGGATCACGCCAATTCGGCATCATCAGCGGCGAACAGGTGATCGCGGCGCGGGCAAATGGTCGCCCGGTAGTCTACGTCTATCAATGGTTTCATCAGTTCCCGGTTGCTATCGTCGCAACCGAGAATTCAGGGATTGAATCGATTGCGGACTTGGCAGGGCGGCGCGTGGGACTGCCGGGGCGTTTTGGTGCATCCTACAGCGGCTTGATCGCAACACTCAGCGCGAACGGTATGACCGAAGGCGACCTCAGCCTACAGGAAATCGGTTTTAATGCGCCTGAGGTCATTTGCATCGGTGGAGTGGAAGCAGCAGCCGTCTATGTCAACAATGAACCGCTGCAAATTCAGAACCGGATTGACGCGGGCGACTGCGGCAGTGTGACAGGTATTCGCGTCTTCCCGGTTTCAGATTACGCGGCGGTTGTCTCAAACGGATTGGTCACGAATGAGCAGACGATCACCGAAAACCCGGAATTAGTCGGCGCGATGGTTGGCGCGATTGATCAAGCGGTGCGCGATGTGCTGAATAACCCGGCAGAAGCGTATTTGATGAGCGCAGCATACGTCGAAGGGCTGCCCCTCAGCGATGATTTCCGCGCATGGTTGGAAGCAGAGTCCGCAAGCGCCAGCGAGCGGGGAGACGCATCACCGCTGGAGAGTGTGGTTTATAACCAAGCGCTCCGTGACGCGCTGGTGGATGTGAGCGACCGTGATGCCGCACTTCAGTTTGAGATACTGCTTAACACGGCGGCACTGTGGGCAAATGATCCGCTGGGCTACACCGATCCGGCAGCATGGGAAACAACGGCGCAGACGTTGATCACGATGGGCTTCTTGGATGAAGCTCCCGACCTGAGCGGCGCCTTCACGAACGATTTTCTGCCGCAAATTCCATAGGCAGCGTACATAAAACATCAACGCAAAGGTGCAATGCTGTTTTTTGCGCCTTTGCAGTTCAAGTAAGGACTTTCGATGTCAGCAGAAATTGCGGCGCGGAATTTGACGGTATCGTATCAAGCGGTAGACGGGCGGGGTTTACATGCGCTCGGTCCGATTAACTTCACGATTCAACCGGGAGAATTCGTCTCCTTCGTGGGACCGTCCGGGTCAGGGAAAAGTACACTGATCCGCGTGGTTGCGGGCTTGGTGAATCCGACGGAGGGGGGTGTGTGGCTTGATGAAACCCCGGTTACTGCGCCGAGTCCTCGTGTTGCGCTGATGTTCCAAGAGGCGAATCTGCTGCCTTGGCGAACGGTCACGGACAACATTGCGCTCCCGCTCGAATTGGCGGGTGTCGCCAAAAAAGAGCGTACCGCAGCCGCTCTCGCACTGCTCCCGCGATTAGGCTTAGACTGCCCGACTTCGTATCCCGCAGAACTAAGCGGTGGAATGGCACAGCGTGTTGCGCTTGGGCGGGTGTTGATTCAAAAACCGGATGTGCTTTTGCTTGACGAGCCGTTCGGGGCGCTGGATGCGCTCACACGCGAACGGCTGAGTCAGGATTTGATTCACATGTGGGAGCATGATCGGCAGACAGTGATGATGGTGACGCACGATATTCACGAGGCGGTCATGCTGTCTGATCGGATCATCGTATTAAGCCGTCGCCCCGGTCAAGTGATCGCGGATATTCGCGTATCGATTCCGCGACCACGCGCTCAAGAAGATGCGTACAGTACGGCATTTGGCGATATTGCGCTGCTGGTGCGCTCGGCAATCGAGCGGGCATAAGTCGTTAGGCGTGTGCGTGTGGCACAAGGATTGTCATCCCGAACGTGCTGCCTTGTCCCGGCTCACTGAGCAAATAGACGCTCCCCCCGTGCGCTTCGGCAACGGATTTAACGATTGCCAAGCCTAAACCCGTGCCGGGAATATGTGATGTTCCTTCGACGCGGTAGAAGCGCTCAAAGATGCGCGGCTGTGCTTCGAGCGGGATACCCGGACCGTCATCGGTGACTTCAATATGCAGTTGTTGATCGTTCAAATAAGCGCGCAGCACGACCAATCCCCCCGGCGGCGTGTACTTGATCGCGTTATCGAGATAATTCGTGATCGCGCGGCTGACCCATCGACGGTCAATCGTGAGCGTTGGGATGTGCGGCTGAAGTTCGACGCGGAATTTTAA
>JAPKMU010000273.1 GCA_026645745.1 Anaerolineae bacterium
CCGCGAGCCTGTTTTTGTCCCTCTCCCCGCCCGCGTGGGAGAGGGACGGCTTGCGCAGCAAGCAGGGTGAGGGGTCATAAAGCGAAATTCAAACGGCTTCTAAGGCGCAAAGGCGTTTCTAGTCGCCTTGCGTCTTGGCGGCTTCGCGTCTTTGCGTTGCTGTGGTTAGCTGTTTGTGGGCGTGCGCGTGATCGCGCGGATCACATAGCGCGTCCTGCCGTCGGGGGTTTCCACATTGACCATCTCCCCGATTTTCCGCCCGATCAACGCGCTGCCAACGGGGGAGTCAATCGACACGCCGCGCCGACCATACATCACCTCTGCGCCGCCGATCAAATCATACTCGTATTCTTGACCTTCTTCGACACTCCACACCGTCACGCGATCTCCGGGATCGACCGTGCGCGGATCGGGATCATCATCGACGATTTCAGCACTGCGCAGGATCAGCGTGAGATTGCCGATGCGCTCATCGAGAAACTCGCGCACCGTGCGTGCTTCGAATTCCGCGCCTTCTTCGGGGAAGTTTTCCGAGCCGTCCTGCTGCATATCCCCGACTTCTTCCTGCTGCCGCGCCCGCCGCTCCTGATAATCGACCAGTTCACGTTGAAGCTGCTCGTAGCCAGCCCGCGTGAGGATATAGCGGTCGTGTGCCATGATGCTTGCCTCCTGTTTGACTGTCTTTTAATCTCTAGTTTACGCCCGAAATTAAGCCTTACCCCTAGGGCATCCAAGAGAAAAAGAAAAACCTAACGCAATGACGCGAAGCCGCAAAGAAACGCGTCTTGCTGAGGTATCTTTGCGCCCTTGCGTTGACGCTTTTGCTTGCCGCTGGCATTTCGCCGCTTGACTATTTTTTTGATGCGTTCGCCCCCCGCCCTACTTTTGTGCCTGCCCAAAATTCGTTACAATCCACTTCAACAACTGAACACGGTACGCGATCCATCGAGCCTCTGACCGCGCCGACCTCCTGCTTCGTTTCCCTTCCAACGTGATAGTTATCGCACTTGATCTAAATCAAGTTCTGCGGCGTTTCCACGTGTTACGTTGACCAGACTGTAAGTTTGGAAGGGCTTTTCATGCGTTTCACACGGCTGTCCGCCGTTTTTCTTCTTCTCTTGACATCATGCGCGAGCTTGAGCAGAGAACCCGCCGAAGCGCATGATCCTGTGCGCGGCGAACAGGTATTCCGCGCCAACTGTGCATCATGTCATGGGGAACGCGGACGCGGCGACGGCGCATCTGTCCTCAGCGGCGCAGTTCCCGCGATCCCCAACTTTACTGATCCCACGACGATGACCGTTCACACGCCAACAGAGGCGTTCACAGTGATCAGCGAAGGGCGGCTCGATAAGCTGATGCCGCCTTGGGGCAGTGTCTTGAGCGAGATTGATCGATGGGCGGCGGCAGCTTATGTCATCAGCTTGCGAGCTGCGCCTATCGAAGCGGCTCCGATGGCGGAAGTTTCTGGCGTATTTCGTGGGCAGGTGCTCAACGGCACGGCGGGCGGCGATCTCGCGCCGGATACGACGGTTGCGCTGCACGGCATGGACTCCGAGATGAACGAAACGCTGTTTGAACTGGCGCTGGTTCAACCGGATGGATCATACCAATTTGAAAATGTGCCGATCCGCGCCGACTACGCCTACATGATCACGGCGCTGCATCGCGGCGCGGTCTTTACGAGCGATGTGATCAGCGGCGATCCTTCGACCGCGCAGATCGATCTGCCCGTCACGGTCTACGACACGACCAGCGATCCCGCCGCTGTTACGCTCGATGTGTTCGTGCTGCAAATTGCCCGCGAGATGCGCGCAGTCCGCATCACACAGGTGATTAACGTAGCGAATGCAGGCGATCACGCGTTCATCCCCGACGAAGGTCTGATCCCGCTGCCGGAAAATGCCGAAATCCTCAATAGGGATGAACTCATCGTCACTCAACCGATTCTTCCCGGCGGCGATCATCTGATGCGCGTCGTGTACACCCTCCCTTACAGCGGCACGCTGGATGTATCGATTCCCGTCGCGTACCCGCTGACAAGTCCCGCCGAGTTGATGCTCGCGCCGGATACGTTCGTCGTCAGCGGAGAAGGCTGGCAAGACCGGGGCGGCGGCGTTGTGTTCGGGCATCCGGTCGAAGCGGGCGGCACGCTGAGTTTCACGCTCACTGATCCTCCCGCCGCAAACGCGAACGACTCCACCCTGATCGCGCTCGCGCTGGCGGTGATCGGCGGCGGTTTGGTCGGGTTGGCGGGGTACGGTTGGTTCAAGATGGGGAGACGCTAAGGCGTGGTTTTCTCTCTTTTCCTCAACCCCTCCCTAAATCCCTCCCCGCTACCGCAGGGAGGGACTTTGCGCGTGCGTGAATTCCCCCTCTACGCAGTGGAGGGGGCAGGGGGAGGTGACAGCAAACAAAATCGTTGAGTCCTGTAAATACTACTTGTGATTCAGGCATTGACTGAAGAAGGGGAAATTGATGAGAACACTCGCAAAAGGACGGCTTGTCATCACCGCTACGGCGATCACCGGATTTTTGTTGATCGCGGCGGCGCTGGTGATCACATTTACATCCGCGAGCGCGCGGGCAGGCAGTCTGCCGACATCGGATGAACTCTTGTCGGTGCGTATTGCGCAAGCGGAAGATGAATGCCTCGTCTGTCATCAGAACAGCACACCGGGGATCGTCTCGCAGCACTTGGCGAGCAATCATTTCACCGCCAATACCACCTGCTCGGACTGCCATCTTGTCAACCAAGACACCCCCGGCGCAGTCCAGCACCCTGACGAAGATTTCTTCGTGCTTGCGCGCTCATCGTCTGGCATGTGCGCAGCGTGCCACCTGCAAGAAGTTCAGCAGTTTAGTTTGAGCCGTCACGCGCTGCCGTCGTATGTCGCGTATGCGGGCGCGCAAGGGCTGACCGAAGCACAACTTGAACTCTACCAAGCGATCCCCGAAGGCGGCGCTGATCCATTTGGGCGCAGTCTGCAAGCACGTAATATCATTCACGCGATGGAAGGCGAAGCCTTCACCCAGTTCACCTGCGAATCGTGCCATGATGTCGGTGCGCCCAATCCTGATGGTTCGGTCGGTGACTGTACGGCGTGTCATATCCGCCACGAGTTCAGCCTTGAACAAGCACGCCGCCCTGAAACCTGCAACAACTGTCACATCGGACCGGATCACCCGCAGTGGGAGATTTACTTCGAAAGTTCGCATGGGATCGCCTACAGCACTATGGGCGACGAATGGAATTGGGAAGCCGAACCCGGCACGCTGACTACGGTCGATATGCCTGCGCCGACGTGCGCGACCTGTCACTTCAGCGGGTTTGGCACATCCGCGACGACGCACGACGTGGGCGACCGCCTTGGTTGGTATCTCGCCGCCGCAATCACGACCGAGCGCCCGAACTTCTACGAAAATCGCTTACGCATGCAGGGTGTGTGCCGCGCCTGTCATTCGGATGGCTTCATTGAGGAATTCTATGTCAGCGCCGACGAAGCCGTCGCAACAGTGAATGATTTCGTCCGCTTCTCGGATGCGATTATGCAACCGCTTCGCGCTAACGGCTTACTCACGACCACGCCGTTTGATGAACCGATTGAATACGTCCACTACGAACTCTGGCATCACTACGGACGCACCGCTAAATCGGGCGTGTGGATGCAGGGCGCGGATTACGCCCAATGGCACGGCGTCTATGAAATCTTGAAAGACCTTGTCGAACTGCGCGACATGGCGGACGAAATTCTTGTCGCCAACGGCTACCCGCCGCTCGAAATGCCAGCGGGTTTCCCGTCCATTGACGCGGCACGGGCGTATTTGAGCGCACCGGAAGTCACGCCAGAAGCGACTGCGCCCAATCCCGCCGTCGATCTGCTGGTCACGCCGGTTGGCGCTGAAAATGCGCCGGGAGTTGGCGCGGACGGTCAACTCAATCCCACACCTGCGCCGCCTGAAGCGACCGCCGAAGCAGGGAGTTAATCACGATGACGACGCGATCCACCCGCATCCCCGGCGTCGGGACGCTGCGGCTGCCGTTCCGCCGCAGTGATCTCCTGCTGGCGCTGGTTGCATTTGTGCAGATCGGCTTGGGGGTCGAAACATTCCTCGCACACCTGATCAGCGGGAGCGTGAAACCGGGGGAAAGCATCCCGATCATCTTCGGTCCAGTCGCGGGGGTGTTCCTGTTGATCGCGGGCGCGATCCGTGTGCGGCGCGGCACGAACACGCTGAGTTCGCTGATTGTGATCGTCGTCGCCGCTGCGAGTGTCGTCGTCGGCGTCGTTGGCTCGGCGTTCCATTGGGCGCGGATTCAGCCCGCCGTCCCCGGCATCGGTGCACAATGGGATTGGCTGGTGTTCGCTCCCCCCGTGACAGGTCCGCTCTCGTTCGCGGGGGTGGGCTTGCTGGCGATCATCGCCGTGCTTGAGGATACACGCCCGGAAAGTGGGCGCTTGACGCTGCCGGGGATCATCACATTTAACACGCCGCTGGCGCAGACGCGCCAGTTCTTATGGTTGATCGCTTTTGGCTTGTACGCGGCGACGTTGAGCGCGTTTCTGGATCACGGGCGGACGGATTTTGAGAATCCTTGGGTGTGGACTCCGGTCGTGCTTGGCGTATTCGGCGCGGTCGCCACGACGCTGATGGCGCTGTATGCGCGCCATTCGCCATCCGACTGGTTTTTCTTCTTCGTGACCATGTTGGTCATGATCGGCGTGGGCGTGTTAGGCTTAGGACTGCACTTAAACGCTGACTTGCCCGAAAGCGGCGAAGCTGTCGTCGTCGAGCGCTTGATTCGCGGTGCTCCGGTGATGGCTCCCATGTTGTTTGCGATCATGGGCGCGTTCGGGTTGATCACGATGGTCGGCGCGGAGACGGATGAAGCGCGCATCCCGGATGCGCCAGCGGAGTAACATGAGCGTCAGCATCAAATCGGTCGCCATGCCTGCACAGCACGGCGGATGGGGTTTTTTAATCGAACCACTGCTCATCGGCTTGATCGCCGCGCCTTCGTGGGGCGGCGTCGGGCTGGTGATCGCGGCATTCGGCGTGTTTTTGATGCACCAACCGCTCAAAATTACGTTCAAAGATTGGCGGAAACGGCGGCGCTATGCGCGCACACGCCTCGCGGAGCGGTTCGTCATGCTGTACGGCGTGATGGCGCTCGGCGGCTTCGTGATCGCGCTTGCCGCCGCTGATTCCGCTTTTGTGATTCCGCTCGTTTTGGCAGTTCCGTTCGCGCTCGTGCAGCTTGCCTACGAGGGCAGAAACGAAGCCCGCGAAAGTCTGCCGGAAATCTCCGGGGCGCTGGCGTTCGCATCGACCGCCGCCGCGATCCCATTGATGAGCGGGGCGCAGCTATTGATTCCGGCATTCGCGCTGTGGATCGCCGCCGCCGCCCGCGTGATCCCGTCGATCCTGTATGTGCGCACCCGTCTGCGCCTAGAAGCGGATCGCCCGTTTGATCCTGCGCCGCCGCTGATCGCCCACGCTGCCGCGCTGATCCTCGTGCTGATGTTGATCGCTGCACAGTTACTCACGCCGCTCGCCTTGATCGGCAGCCTCGTTTTGTTGATCCGCGCCGCATTTGGAATGCTCCGCCCGCGCCGTCCCACCCCCGCCAAAGTGATTGGTTTTCGGGAGATCGCCTACGGGTTACTTTACGCGGTGCTAACTGGACTCAGCACCGTGTAAGCCGTTCCGCATCTGAATCCAAACAAAATCGTAGGGCAAATGCATCAAATAATCGAAATGCCAGTGGCAAGGAAAAGAGTCATCGCAAAGGCGCTAAGTCGCAGATGAGTCCATACGTTGAGTCTCTTCGCGGCATTGCGTCTTTGCGTTAGGTTTTTCCTTCTCTCTTGGATTTGATGCGTTTGCCCTAAACAAATTTGGGCGCGCTATTCCGCGCCGATTTGGATACGATTAACGCATTCCAAACGGTGAGCCAATGAGCATGAGCGATGAGTGCAGCCCTTGAACGGTTTATCTGCTTAAAATCTGTGCCGCTTTTTTCCAGCCTGCCAAAACCAATTTTGGAGCAGGTCGCATCCCTTCTGGTCGAAGTCCGCGTGAATGCCGGACAGGTTATCTTTGAACAAAACGCTGCCGGAGACTGCTTGTATCTCATCGTAGAAGGCGGAGTCACGGTGCATCAAGGCACGCATGTGATCAACCGGCTCGGTGAATTTAATGTGTTTGGCGAAATGGCGCTCCTTGATTCCGAGCCGCGTATGGCATCGGTCACGGCGGACGCGGATACCCGCTTATTCCGGCTCGATCAAGCCGCATTCTACGCCCTCTTGGAGCAGCACCCGGAAATCTCACGCGGGATCATTCAGATTTTGTCGCGCCATCTGCGCGCCCGCGTCCGTGATTTGATGCGCGTGACTGAAGACCTCGAAGCGATGGCGAACGGTACGCTTCCCGCCCGCGCTGATATGGTCGGATCATTCCAACTCAAAGAGCGAATCGGGCGCGGCGGCATGGGGGAAGTGTTTCGCGGCTATCATCAAGCGCTGGATCGCTGGTCTGCGGTCAAAATCTTGTGGCGCGACTTAGCGAGTAGGCTCGACTTCCGCGAACGCTTTGAGCGTGAAGCGCGCATCGTCGCCCAATTGAATCATCCCAATATCGTGCAGGTGTACGACTGCGGCGAGTACCGCGATACGTACTACATTGCGATGGAATTCCTCGACGGGATCACGCTCGAAGAATATCTGCGCCAGCACGGAGCGCTTGCGATGCCGGAAATCATCGATCTGCTGCGTGAAATCGCGGCGGCGCTGGATTACGCGCATGATCAACACCTTGTACACCGCGATGTCACACCCGCCAATATCATGTTGGTCAACGACGAAAACCGCCGTGTCGTCTTGATGGATTTTGGGATCAGCAAGGTGTTGGGGAGGGGAGCGCCGGAAACAAGCGGCGACTTAACCGGTACGGTGCATTATATGTCGCCAGAACAGGTGATCTCGCCCATCGACGTGGATCGGCGGGCGGATATTTATGCGCTCGGCGTGATCGCGTATCGCATGATTGCCGGAGAACTTCCGTTTGAGGGCAGCACCCCGTATGAACTGCTCGTCAAACATGTGAAGGATGCACCGCCGCTGCTGCGTGAACGGCGCGATGGCATTCCCCCGATGATCGAAGCGGCGGTCATGCGCTGCTTAATGAAAGACCCTGCGGATCGTTTTGAGACGGCGGGCGCATTTGCTGAAGCGCTCCGCCATGCGGGCGATTGACAGAACAAAGTCTAGAAGTCATACCATAATCAAGAGTTCTGTATGCTGCATTCTGCGCGAGTTGAGGTACTATAGACTCGTTCATAATATGCACAGTGCGCGTTTATTCCGAATCCGGTGTGATTTCGCTTCGGTTTCGGTGGAGTCAGGAGAAAGAAGACAACTTTGAACAACCGCTCTCGATTGGTTGCAGCACTTTTCCTCTTGATCGCTCTTGGCGCGATCGCGGTGAGCATCCCTGCGGGACTGCTCGAAGCGCAAGACTCCCCCGGGCTTCAAGCGGGTGGTACAGGTCCAGCGAATATTTATTTCACCTCTAATCCTACGGTAAGCGTTGGTCAGCAGTTCGATGTTGTCGCTGCGATCAACACGGGAATTAATCCCTCAACGCTGCTCCCGCAGTTGGTGGACAGCGTCGAAGTCCATTTCAACTTCGACA